>JAEUJP010000124.1 GCA_016793725.1 Myxococcaceae bacterium
GAGCTCGCCGCGAAGAGCTGGGCCGCGCTCGTGCTCGACGAAGCGCAGGCCATCAAGAACCCCGACAGCCAGGTCGCGCGCGCCGCGTACGAGGTGCCCGCGCAGTGGCGCGTCGCGCTCTCGGGCACGCCGGTCGAGAACCGCCTCGACGAGCTGTGGAGCGTCATGCACTTCGCCAACCGCGGCCTGCTCGGCGGGCGCCGCGCGTTCGACGAGCGCTGGGCGGCCGGCATCGCCGACGCGAGACCCGGCGCGGCGCAGGCCTTACGCGCGCGCATCAAGCCGTTCGTGCTGCGGCGCCTGAAGCGCGACGTGGCGCCCGAGCTGCCTCCGCGCACCGAGGCCGTGCTGAGCGTCGAGCTCGATCAGCGCGAGCGCGACGTGTACCAGACGGTCTTCGCCGCCACGCGCAACGACGTGGTGGGGCTGCTCAAAGACGGCGGCAACGTGCTGAAGGCGCTCGAGGCGCTGCTGCGCTTGAGGCAGGCGGCGTGTCACGTGGCGCTGCTGCCGGGCCAGCAGGCGTCTCACAAGTCGTCGTCGAAGGTGAAGGCGCTGCTCGACGCGCTGTCGACGGCGGCGGCCGACGGGCACCAGGCGCTGGTGTTCTCACAGTGGACGTCGCTGTTGGACCTCATCGAGCCCGAGCTCAAAGACGCCGGCATCGCGTACGAGCGGCTCGACGGCTCGACGCCCGACCGCGCGGCCGTCACGCAGCGCTTTCAGTCAGAGAGCGGCCCGCCCGTGATGCTCATCTCGCTCAAGGCGGGCGGCACGGGCCTGAACCTCACCGCAGCCGACCACGTCTTTCTCGTCGACCCGTGGTGGAACCCGGCGGTCGAGGCGCAGGCGGCAGATCGCGCGCACCGCATCGGGCAAGAACGGCCCGTGCTCGTCTATCGCCTCGTCGCGAAGGCGACCGTCGAAGAGAAGATTCTGCAGCTGCAAGAGAAGAAGCGCGCGCTGTTCGAGGCGGCGCTCGGCGATGCGGGCGCGGCCACTGCGCTGACCCGCGACGACCTGCTCGCGCTCTTCGAGTGAGGGGTGTGACCGGGCAGGTCACTCGCACACAACGTGGCGCGGGGCCAGGCAGAGAATCGCCTCACCTCATGAAAGTTCAACCGCGCGTCAGCCAGCCTCTCGCTCAGCCTGCCGCACCCCAAGCGCCTGTCTCGGCGGCGAAAGCTCCATCTGCCCACACCGACCACTTCGTCGACACGGGCCGCGAGGGCGGCACGGGCGCGCTGGGCGAGGCCGACCCGAACGTGGCGACGGCGCGCACGGTGGCGTCAGAGCACGCGCGCGACCGGGTGTTCGGCGAGGGCGTCGACCGCGCCGAAATTCTGAACCACCTGGGGCAGATCGACTCGGGCACCGGCAACGAGGCAGGCGGCAACGACGCGATTCGGTGCAGCGCCGCATCGCTCGTGGCCGGCAACGTGCTGATGGGCCCCGAGTCGACGGCGAGCGCGATGGAGCGCGTCGAGGGGCGCGGCCGCGCGCTCTTGCAGCAGTACGAAGAGCTGCGCACCGACGTGGGCGAGACCGAAGGCACCGACAGCGCCGCGTACCGCGAGCTGAGCTCACACATCGACGAGCTGCGCGCCTCACAAGACACGCTCGCGTCGCTGCGCGCGATTCCCTCGGGTGACCTGCGCGTCGAAGACCTGCATCGCTTTCAGGAGGCCCTCTACACGCAGGCGCTCTTCGACCAGCGGCTGCAGTCGACCGACACGGGTGACGTCTACACCACCATCGACGGTGACATGCTCACGACGGGCACGATGCAGACGTACCGCGACGTGATGTGGGGCGAGGGCGTGCGGCCCGAGATGAACGGGCGGAGCCTCGACGCGTTCTACGTGAACAACGAGTCGGGCGGCGGCCACTTCGTGCTCGCCGACGAGACTGCGGGGGCCGACGGCGGCCGCAGCATCGGCTTCAACCCGTGGCCCGACGACGACGGCACGGCGTTCTCGCGCGCGGCCGACGGTGAAGGTGCGCGCGTGGTGCCCGAGAGCGGCACGTACGTCGAGGGCTCACAGCTGCGCGGGCTCGACGTCGACGCCGACGGGCGGCGTCTGCCCGAGCGTGTGTTCCTCGAGTAACCGTTCGGTTCACACGTGAGAACCAGACGGAAACCCGGTGCGTCAGAAGTGCGGCGCAAGTGGCCGGGGTCAGGCATTTCTGACTGTGCGCACGGGTGCTCCAGCGGCCCAACCTCGCGAAACCTCGTAGTGGATCACGACGTGCACTCGTGAACGGCCCGATGACGCCCCGCGGAGCAAAGACCACGTTCGTCGCCCTGGTGGTGATGGTGGCTGCGCTCATCGAGTCGCCGGTGCACTTCTCGATACCCGTGCTGGTCGCGGGGGCGATGCTGACGGCGCTGACGATCGCGGTGGCGGCGACGCACGAGGTCTCGCGGCTCGTGCGGTGGGTGGGCCTCGTGACGGTCGGGCTGCTCGCGCTGACCAACATCGCCTCGTCCGAAGTGTTCGGCGTGCCGCTGCTCGGCGTCTCGGTCGCGGGCGCGGCGACGGCCGCCGCCATCATCTGGCGTGGTCGCAGCCGCGACGCGCTCGGCCAGTGGTACCACCTGGTCGCCGCGTTCGCGCTGACCGCGGTGACCTCGGCGCCGGCGACGTACCTCGGCAACGCCATCGCGGTCGGCGACACGAACGAGCTCGCCGCGGGCGCGTACCTCTTCCTCTTCGCGACGGCGGTGCTGCTCGCGACCTCGTGCACGCGGGCGCTGCACGCAGCCCCTGCCGAGCGTACGGCGCCGGTCGGTTTCGCGGTGCCTGTGCGTACGCACGCCTGAAGTCGCTCGCAATCGCGGCGGCAGCGCTACGTTCTCGTCGCACGTGACCCGAACGGCGCCGGTGCCGCTGCTCTTGCTGCTGACGCCGGCGTGCGCCGTGTTCACCGAGGTCGTGCGTCAAGAGCAGCACTGGGACGAGCCCGTCTTCAGCGAGGTGTCGCGCGCGCCGGCGGGGCTGGGCCTCGTGGTCGAGCACACGGCGGCGGGCACGTACGTGGCGGTGGTCGAGCGGTTCGACTGCATCGAAGAGGCGACGCAGCTCGGGCGCGAGGTCGAAGACTCGAAGCCGCAGAGCTGGGTGCTGGGGGCCGGCGCCATCACGGTGGGCGTCGGCACGTCGGCGGCGATCGGCTACCTGGGCGGTGAGATCGTGAACAACGCCGTGCGCCAGACACAGGCGGGGCGCCAGTCGGTCGAGGCGCAGCTGGTGGGCACGAGCATCGGGCTCGTCGGCGTCGGCTCGCAGCTGCTGCTGATGCAGAAGGTGATCGGCTGGCTGGGCAAAATTTCGTCGACCGAGCAGCGGCCGCTCAAGCGCGAGCTGGGCCGGAAGGTGCCGTGCGATGGCGACGAGCGTGAAGGGGTGCTGCGCGGGCCGGGCCTGCCGCGCGACGGCGTGAAGTTGACGCCGCGAGCGCGCGCGCCCGACGGGTTCGAGCCGGGTGAGGGTTACACGCTCGACGGCGAGCCGGTGCGTGTCGAGTAGACCTGCCGTGGCGCGCCCGGTCACGCGGTCTGGGCTGGCCGGTCACTGCCCCGTCGCCCCCCTTCGGCTACGCCCGAGGCATGAACCTGCGCGCCATCGTGTTCGTGTGTCTCGTGCTTGCGTGTGGACCCCAGGAGTCAGGAGCCGATGGCGGCGCGGGCGGCGGCAACGCGACGGCAGGCGGCGGCAACGCGACGGCGGGCGGCGGCAACGCGACGGCGGGCGGCGGCGTCGCGACGGCGGGCGGCAGCGGGTCGTGCACGAGCGCGAACAACCCCGATGCGTACGCAGGAGCAACGGTGACGTTCCGCTCGGCCGACTACGAGTCGGCGACGGTGGACCCGGCGTTCGAGACGTCTGACATCTCTGACCTCGCGCACGAGCCGGCGGGCGGCTTCAATGGCACGGGCGCGTGGAAGCTGACGCCGCGCCCGATTCCCACGGGGCCGGACACCGACGAAGGCCTCGCAGGCTGGAAGTGGTGGCCCGAGCAGGGCATGGCGGCTGACAGCACGCAGGTGTTGGTCGTCAGCTACCTGCTGCAGCTCTCGCCGCGCTTCGTGGCCGACGTGGCACGGCAGAACTACCCGCAGCCGAACTACGGCATCTGCAAGATCATCGACCTCCAGATGTGGAACGCGGCCGGCACCTCGCCCGAGTTCGGCACGCGGCAGATCGTGCAGATGCTCGGCTGGCGCGACGCCGACCAGGGCCGGCCCGCCGGCGGCATCTACCTCGCTCACGTCAACGGCGGCGCGGGAGGCCGCTACATCAACGACGGCGTCAACACGCCGCTCGATCTCGCGCAGCGCCCCGGCGAGTGGGTGTGGATCTCGCACGTCTTCGATGCTCGGGCCGGCCAGCAGAAGACGACCACCTACTACAAGCGCCCGGGCGACTCCGCCGTCACCCGCTCGCTCGTTCGCACCGCCGCCATCGAGTACGCGTTCGCCGGCACCTATCAGTACACGAACCGTGGTTGGGCCTCGCCCACCAACGGCTACAACTCTGCGCTGTGGGGTTACTGGGGCGACATCATCTACCCCGGAGCCACCGACCGGTACGTGAAGCTCGACGCGATGCGCTCGGGCAACGGCTGGCTCTGCCCGCCGTTCTGATCAGGTCTTCGCGGGTGCTGCGCCCGGCGGAGCGACGATGTCTTTCACGTCGATCGCGACGGCGACGGCGCCGACGGGAGGGATGAAGCAGCCCGTCACGGTGGCCGCGGTGTGCAGCACGCGCGAGCAGATCTGCCCCGTCGTCGCGGGCCCGTGCACGACGGCGTCGTAGAGCGCCTTCAGCGAGCTGCCGACCGCCAGCACGTTCAGCGCGTTGCCGACCACGGGCAGCGCCTTCGACAGACCCTTCGCTGCGGTGCCGCCGAGCGCCCCCGACTTCGCGCCGATCTTCGCTGCGGTGGCGGCGACCTCGGCCGACGCGCCCGCCATGCCCTTGCCGGTGTTCAGCCCACGAATCGCGGCGCCGACGAGGCGACGGCCGCTCGGGCCACCGACCTCTTGCCCGGCCTTCAGCAGCGCCTTCACCATCTTGCCGTCGGCGAGCAGCGGCAGCGCGTTCGTCGCGACCTTGCCGATCGCCTCGACGCCGACCTTGCTGCCGAGCTTCACGGCGCCCGCCTCGAGGTACGGCAGCGCGTGCTTGAACGCCGCCATCGCTTCGGGCGACTTCGCGAACTCGCGCGCAGCTTCGGCGGCGATGTTGGCCGCGGCGTCGCCCGTCTCGATCTTGGAGGCCAGCGTGAAGAACGCGCGGTTCAGCGCGGGCGCCACCGCATCGTTGAACTTCGCCTGCGGCACCGTCGAGTGAACCGCCGCCTTGCCGAGCGCTTCGGGCTTCTTCTTCGCCTCGACCGGCGCGACCTTCGCGGTGCCCTTCGTCGCCGTCGTCGAGCCAACGGTCGTCGAGTCGGTGTTCACCGTCGTGGGCGCGACGTGGCTCTTCGTGATTTTGGGTTTGTCGCCGACGCTGGGCATGAGTTCGAGAACCTTATTCCGAGGGGAGTGCCAGCTACCATTTTCGCGCTTTTGCGCGCCAGGTTGTGCGTCGGGGTGCGTTCTCAGTGGGTGAGAAAGGTGACGATTTGGCGGGGTTGCGGGCCTGGCATTACGTCTGAGCATGAAGCTCACGATGATGGTGGCAGCAGTGATGATGTTGGGGGCCGCTTGCGGCACGGAGCCCGAGCCCTCCATCTCGTCTTCCGGTGGCAACGGGGCGAGCTCGGCCGGCACGCCGACGAACGACCACGGCAACGGCACGGGTACGCCGACCGACGCGGGTCAGCCGATGGGCACGGGCAGCAGCCTGTGCTCCGACGGAGTCACCATCTGCGCGGGCGGCGAGTGTTGCGGCGGCGTCGTGTGCTGCGCGACGTCGCAGCTGTGCTGCAGCGGCCGGTGCGTGACGCCGACGACGAGTCAGCCGGCGTGCAACTTCACGCAGCCGCCGCCGTGAGCTGATCAGTCTTCGCTGGCTGAATCGTCTGCCGGCTCGAGGCCGAGCTCGCGCGTGAGCTCGAGGTGAATGCGGCGCACGCGCTCGACCTGGCCCTTCGCGGGGAAGCGCTCGTAGAAGCCCTCGTTGCGAAAGCGCGCCGCCTGCGCGGCCCACGGCTTCGTCAGCTTCGCGAACGCGTCCGAGCCCTGTGACTCCCACGCCTCCATCACCTTCTTCTGCTTGAGCACCTCGCCGAGCACGCGCACGAGCGCCTTCAGCGTCACGTCTTTGGTGAACATGAACTTGTCGTTCACACCCCAGACCTCACGCATCGAGTCGCGCACGCCGGCGAACCAGTCGCGCACCAGCGCGTAGACCTTCGTGTAGGCGCCGCCGAAGCGCTTCTTCACCAGCTTCGAGTCGGCGAGCTTGTGCAGCTCGTTGAACAGCTCGCTCTGCAGAATCCACTTCTCTTGCCTCGAGCGGCCCCCGAGCCGGTTGATGCGGTAGCGCAGCGGCGAGTCGTCAGCGCCGTACAGCTGGTTCACCACCTTCGCCGCGAGCTTCTTCTCGCCGCTCTCCCACGAGACCTTCTCGTAGAGGTCGACGAGGTGCGACTTGTTGATGCGGGTGTGCGTCGAGTTCACGACGACGAACATCTCGGTCGCGAAGTCGGCCGTGCGGCCGTCGAAGATGAGGCACGGCACCTCGACGTTGTCGGACTCGCGCGGGTGCTTGCGCGTGAAGAAGTCGAGGCCGGCGACGCGGTGCTGGCCGTCGATGATGAGGTACTTGCCGTCGGGCTCGCGCAGGTTGCCGATGCTCTTGGCGTCGCCGATGGGCTCGAACTTCAGCTTCTCGTCGGTGAACAGCTGAATGGCGCCGGGCACGAGCGGCTGGGTGGCGGCCGTCTCGAAGAAGTTCACGATGGCCGAGATCTTCCGCTTGTTGAGCGTGCGCTGAAACGCACCTTCGCTGCGCTCGACCGACGCGATGAACTTCGCGACCTCGTCGTCGTGCGGCGCGGGCGGCTCGGCGTCGGTCTCTTCGCCTTCGAAGTGAAACCGGCTGATGAAGCGCGCCTTCGCGAGCAGGTCGGGGACCTTGTAGCTGACGAAGTAGAACGCGCCTTCCTTCTGGCGAATGCGGGTCGCGAGCATGGCAGTCGAGGTTAGCTGCGCAAAAAAGGGGACAGGCTACTTTTTTGCGCAACTGCCCCTCGCAACCGGCGGGTCAGTCTCGGTTGCGCAATAAAGTAGCCTGTCCCCTTTATTGCGCAGCGCCCTCGACGAGGTCGATGAACAGGCTGTCGGGGTAGCGCTGCTTGAACGCCGCCGCGCGCGCTGCCGCCTCGGGCTTCTTGCCGACCAGCACCAGCGCCCGAATCGCGATGCTCTCGCGCTCATCGGCGTGCTGCCCGTCGGGAAACTGCCGCAGGTGCTCTTCGCACGCCGCCAGCGCCTCGGCCGCCTTGCCCCGCGCCAGCGCCGAGCTCGCCTGCTCGACGATGAGCCGCTCGAGCTCGAGCTGCGCGCGCGGGCGCGGCGGCTCCGGTGGCTTCACCGCCGGTGCCTTCGGCGCCTCTCGCACCGAAACCGGCGGGGGCTCGGGCGTCGGCGCGGGCACCGGCACCTCGACCCGAACCGGCACTTCGACGCGCACCTCGACCCGCCTCTCGACCACGACGGGCTCGGCGAGCTGCGCGTGCAGCACGGCGCCGCCGGCTCCGCCCACGACGAGGCCCGCGAGCAGGAGCCCCACCTTGCCCGCCGCACCTGCGGCTCCGGCTGTCGCGCCCGCCGATGCTGCGACACCCGCCGGCACCGCCGCCATCGTCGCGTCGATGCGCGAAGACAGCCGCAGCAGCACGTCGTCGGGCGACGGAGGCCGCGCGCGCTCGGCGTCGAGCGCCTGCTTCAGCACGTCAGAGAGGGGCTCGAGCTCTTCGGTCATGACGGGGCTCCGGCCTGCAGCGATTGAAAGGTGGTCTGGAACTTCTGCCTGGCGAGCCGCAGCCGCGAGTAGGCGGTGTTGAGCGGCACGGCGAGCTGCTCGGCGAGCTCGTTGATGGGCGTCTGCTCGATGTCGTGACCCACGAACAGCGCGCGCTGCTCGAGCGGCAGCCCGTCGAGCGCCTTCAGCACGTGCGAGCGCGTCACCTCACCCTCGAGCACCTCGTCGGGTCGCGCGGCGCCGCCGGCCCGGGCGTCGAGCTCGGGGTCGAGCGTCTCGCTGCCCGAGCGGGTCGACTTGCGGTTGCTCACGATGCGAAACGCGATGCCGAACAGCCAGGGCCGCATCGGTCGCTCGGGGGAATACGTGTCGAGCTTTCGCCACGCCGTCGAGAAGACGTCGTGGGCGACGTCCTCCTGCTCCGAGGCGCCGACGCCGAGCCGGCGCACCGTGTGCAGCACCCACGAGAGGTGCTCCCGGTAGGCGCTGGCAAACGCGTGCGGGTCGGCAGAGGGCATGCGCTCTTGCGATTGTGGGGACGAGCCCCTTCCGTCACAAGGTAAACGTCGCCCACGCGCCGACGCCCCCGCCGACGGGAGACACCGTCCACGCCCGGTCGCTGCCCACCAGCGCCGTCGCCCGCGTGAACGGCACCTGGCCCTCGGCCATGGCGCCGAGCGAGAAGTGCTCGGTGAGCGGCACGGTGAACAGCACGCGCAGGCCGGCGGAGGCGTGGAAGACGGTGGCCGCCTGCACGGCGAGCAGCGAAGAGCCCTCGAGCCTCAAGCCCCCGAGCGAGACGTCGGCGCAGCCCGCGAGCCACTTCCAGTGCAGGCAGGGCACGACCGCCCCGAGCAGCGCCGAGGTGGTGAGGGCGCCTTGGGCGAGCGCTCCCGTGACGGGCCAGGCGAAGCGGCCCTCGAGGCCGATGGACCAGAGGCTCGAGCGCAGGCGGCCTTCGGCGCGCAGCGTCGGCTGCGGCCCGATGCTGAGGCCCGCGTTGACCGAGGCGCCGGCCGAGAGCGACCACGTGAGCGGCGTCGCCGCGGGCTTCACGGGCTCGGGTGGGGGCGACGAGGCGGGAGGAGCTGCGGGCTCTGGTGCGGGCGCGGGCGCCGGCTCTGGTCGCTTCACGACGGCATCGACGGCGATCGCGACGGCCATCGCGACCGACTGCACGAGCTCGACGCAGTCGACGCCGGTGAGCACCTTGCGCCGCGGCGGAGCGCCGGGGTTCTCGAGCACCACCTCGGCCTGCAGCGGCTGCGCGGCCGGCGCCGTGACCGTCACGCGCACGCGCGAGGCGGCAAGCTCAGCGAACGGGTCGACGCCGAGCCGCGCGGCGACGAGCTTCTTGAGCGCGGCGTCGTCGGGGCACTCGGCGCCGTCGGGCCGCTGGTAGTCGAGCGAGACGCTGGCGGCGAGCGCGGGCGCTGCGACGGCGACGGCGGCGAGCAGTGCTGCCTTCACTTTTTTTCGTGTATCAGTGACGGAAGGTTCACGTCCTCACAATCACCAGCTCAGGAGAGGGAAATGCACATGAGAGCTGCACTGGCTGTGACGTTGTTCGCGACGCTGGCGCTGGGGTGTGACCCGACCGTGAAGATTGGTGACCCCGACGGCGGCGCGCCCGTCGATGGAGGTGGCGCCGGCGATGGAGGCACGGATGGTGGCACGAACGCGGAGCTCGAGGCTTTTTGCCAGCAGTTCATCGACGCGCTGTTCGACCTCGACGTGCGCTGCGGAAACACGACGGCCGAGTGGTCGATGCTCACCCGGGCAGAGATCATCGCGGTCTGCGTCGGCACGAGCCCGACGCAGCAGCCGCAGCAGTCGGTGCGCGTGCTGAACACGGCCCAGCTCGCGACGTGCATCAGGGCGATCGAGAACTTCAGCTGCCTCGGCGTCTTTCCCCCCTACGACTGCCAGACGCCCAGGCTGATCGTCGGCACACTCACCGAGGGTGGCGCGTGTGGTGACGACACGGCGTGCGTGCCGTCGCTGTACTGCGACTTTCCCGACACGTGCCCCGGGCAGTGCAAGCCGCGCATCGCAGTCGGCCAGCCCGTCATCTCATCGCAGCGCTGCGTCGAGGGGGCCGGGCCGCTCAACGGCACGTGTCAGCCGCTGCCGGGGCTGAACATGTCGTGCGCCCCGACCGGCGGCTCGATGGAGCGCCGCGCCTGCGCCGCGCCGTACACCTGCCTGCCGTCGGAGCTGTGTGGCGTCGACCTGCTGCTCGCCGAAAACGCAGCCTGCAGCGAGCAGAACGACCGCTGCGGGCGCGGGCTGCAGTGCTTCATGAATACGTGTCAGCCGGTCGTCGGGCTGAACGGGTCGTGCGCTGCCGGCCGCCGCTGCAAAGAAGGCCTCGACTGCACGAACGGCACGTGTGTCGCGGCGGTGGCGTCGATCACCGGTGGGCCGTGCGATGCGCAGCGCAGCTGCCTCGGCAACACGTTCTGCAACGTGGTGCCCGGCACGACCGCCGGCACCTGCGCACCGCGACGCATGGTCGGCGGCACGTGCACCTCGGTCGGCAACGGCAACGAGTGCTGGTTCGGGCTGCACTGCACGGCGACGGCGACGGCAGCCGGGGTGTGCGTGCTGCCGGCCGCTGCAGGCGCGCCGTGCACGTACGACACGAACGCCTACTACCAGTGCCGCGGCGACACGTACTGCACGGGCACGATGAGCAGCCCAGCCGGCACGTGCGCGCTGAAGAAGCCGGGTGGAGCCAGCTGCACGACGGCGCTCGAGTGCCAGGGGCAGTGCGTGGGCGGCACGTGCACGACGCCGTACTTCTGCTACGTGCCCTGACGCTGCGGCCTGCGCCGAATCAGCCCCTCTTGCGCGGTGGAGGCCACGAGCGTGCCGTCGCGCTTGAACACGCTGCCGCGCACGAGCCCGCGCGCGCCGCTCGCGACCGGTGAGTCGATGACGTGCAACAGCCACTCGTCGGCACGAAACGGCGCGTGAAACCACATCGCGTGGTCGAGGCTGGCGACCTGCATGCCGGGTGAGAGCCAGGTCACGCCGTGGGGCAAGAGCGCGGTGGTGAGGAACCACGCGTCAGATGCGTAGGCGAGCAGGTAGCGGTGCAGGGCGGGCTGATCGGGCAGGGCGCCGATGGTCTTGAGCCACACCATGCGCCGCGGTGGCTTCTTCGGCGGGCTCACCATGTCGTCGGACTCGTCGATGGGCCGGTTGTCGAAGGGGCGCGCGATTTCGCTCCACCTGCGCAGCGCCTTCGGCGCCTTCGAGATGGCGGCGGCAAACCGCTCGGCCTCGTTCGGTATCGACTCGGGCGCGGGCACACCGGCCGGCATCGCGTCTTGATGCGAGAAGCCGGGCTCGTCGACCTGAAACGACGCCGAGAGGTGCAGAATCGCGTGGCCGTTCTGAACCGCGACGACGCGGCGGCTGGTGAAGCTGCTGCCGTCACGAATGCGGTCGACCTCGTAGATGATGGGCCGGCTCACGTCGCCCGCCTTCAAGAAGCTCGCGTGCAGCGAGTGCGGCTGGCGCTCGGCCGGCACGGTCTGCACCGCGGCGCTCAGCGCCTGGCCGAGCACCTGGCCGCCGAACACGGTGCCCCAGCCGAGGTCCTGGCTCTGGCCGCGAAAGAGGTTCTCTTCGAGCTTCTCGAGCGCGAGCAGCGCGACGAGGTCTGCGAGCACGTCGGCCATCAGCGCTTCAGCTCTTTCGCGACGGCGTCGGCGCCGTAGACCTTCTCGAGCGCGGTGTAGATGAGGTCGCCGTGCACCGCCGTCGCGCGGTTCTCGCGGCCGTCGTAGCCGAAGTTGCCGCCGAGCGAGGGCAGGTTGCCGTCGAACACGAGGCCGACGACGTCGCCTGCCTTGTCGATCAGCGGCGAGCCCGAGTTGCCGCCGATGATGTCGTTCGTGGTCGCGACGTCGAAGCGTGTGGTGCCCTTCAGCTGCGCCTTGGCCTTCAGCCACGGCTCGGTCGCGGCGAACGGCGGCTTGCCGGTGAGGCGGTCGTAGAAGCCCTGCACGGTGGTGAACGGCTTGACCGCGCCGTAGCCCTTCACCGCGCCGTACGAGAGGCGCAGCGTGAACGTCGCGTCGGGGTAGCCGGTGGTGCCGAGCACGGCCTTGCGCGCCTCGGCGACCTGCTCGTAGCCCTTCTTGAACGGCGCGTCGGCCTCGTCTTCGTACTGCTTGCGCACGGCGCGCGCGGCGGCGTCGACGTTCTTCGCGAACACCAGCATCGGGTCGGAGTCGAGGGCGCGCTTGCCGTCGAGCACTTCTTGCCGCGCGGTGACGTCGTGCAGGCTCGTGCCGTCGACGAGCTTCGCGGCGAGGTCATCGGGCGACTCTCTGCCGAGCACGTCGCGCACGAGCGGGTCGTCGGCGCCGAGCAGGTTGCGCAGCCGCGTGAGCGACCACGTCAGCGTCGCCTTCTCGAGGTCTTTTGCGATGGGCGCCGGCGCGGCGAGCTGCTGAAGCAAGAACGGCTTTCGCGCGTCGGAGTACTCGGGCAGGCGCTCGCCGTTCGGCTTCGCAGTCTCTTCGGCGTTGCGCACGAGCATGCGGGCGTGACCGAACAGCTCGGACTGGAAGGCCTCGCCGACCTCGAGCAGGCGGAAGCGGCCGTGGAGGCGGCGCTGGGCGGTGGCGGCGGTGGCGATGAGCTCCCACGCGCCCTTCGTCTCGGCGGGTGCCTTCTCGCGCAGCGACGCTTCTTCGGCGCGCTTCTGGTCGAGGAAGCCGGGGGCGACGAGCGCCTCGTAGCGGCCGCGATAGGCCTTGAGGCCGTTCTCGACCGAGCGCAGGCGCGAGCGGGTGACGCGGGTGCGCTCGGGGTCGCCCTGCATCCACTGGTCGAGCCTGCCGCGCATCTCGGCGAGGTTGAGCAGCGCCCACGGCAGCACGACGTCACGCTGCAGCTCGAGGTGGGCGATGGTGCGCGAGCGCTCGGTGCCGCCGGGGTGGCCGGCGACGAAGACGAGGTCATTCTCGTTGGCGCCGCCGGCCTTGAGCTTCAGCGCCTCGGGCGTGCTGCGCGGCTTGCCGTCTTCCCATACGCGGAGCAACGCCATGTCGACGCCGTAGCGGGGGAAGTTGAAGTTGTCGGGGTCGCCTCCGAAGGCGGCCATGGGGAACTCGGGGGCGAAGACGAGCCGCACGTCTTGAAAGCGGCGGTACTGGTAGAGGTGAAACTTCGCGCCGTTGAAGAGCGAGACGACGTCACAGCGTTTTTTGCGGTCGCCGCCCGCGCAGTCTTGCTCGATTTGGGCGCTCTCCATCTTGAGGCGCTTCTGAAACTCGGCGCCCTCGTGGTCTTTGACGGCGGCGAGCACGCGGGCGCTGACGTCGGTGATGGCGACGAGCTGGTTGAGCTCGAACGCGGCGCAGGGCTCTTCTTTGTCGCGCGACTTCGCGACGAAGGGGCTCGAGAGCAGATCGCGCTGCGGCGTCGAGAGGTCTTCGAGGCACGAGCGCACGCAGTGGTGGTTCGTGAGCACGAGGCCGTCTTTCGAGACGAAGCTCGCGCTGCAGCCGTTCGCCAGCCGCAGCGCGCCGAGCCGCACCTTCTCGAGCCACTTCGCGTCGGGCGAAAAGCCGTACGCCTTCTTCACGTCGGCCGCGGGGAAGTCGTTGAACAGCCACATGCCCTCGTCGGCGTGCGCGAGGGCGGGCAGGGCGGCGAGGAGTAGGAGTGCGCGTCGCATGGGCGACGGGTTGACACCCCTGGTCGCTTGTTTCAAGAGCCTCGAGCGTGCGTCGCGGGGTGCTCATCGGGCTCGTCGTCTTGACCGGGTGCGGGCTGCAGACGGGCGTGCGCGATGGTGGCGGCGGTGCGACGGCGGGGGGGAACAGCGCGACCGCCGGTGGAGGAGCCACTGCAGGCGGGGGCGACACCGCAGGCGGGGGCGACACTGCGGGCGGCGGAGACACTGCGGGCGGAGGTTCGACGGCCGGTGGCGGCGCGATCGAAGCCGACGCGGGCTCGGGTCAGTACGTCTACGAGCTCGCGGTGATCGACGACCCGGCCGACGCAGGGCGCGTGATGAGCATCTCGGGGCCCAAAGACAACCTCTTCGCGGCGGCGCAGTTCGGCAAGGTGTACCGCTCGACCGACGGCTTCAACTTCAGCCGGGTGCTCTCGCTGCCGCGCAACCTGCTGTCGGTCTACGTCGCGCCCGACGGCGCCGTGTTCATCTCGAGCGACAACGCGCTCGGCGTGTGCCGCGCGCCGCCCTGCACGACCGCGTCGAGCTTCACGTGGAGCACGCCCACCGGCGGCGCGAACGCGACGTTCTACGAGCTGTGCGGCGACGGCGCGTCGAACGTCTATGCGGTCGGCCTCACCACCGAGTTCAACGAGCCCGGCGTCGTGTCTCGCTACGAGGGCTCGAGTTGGAGCGCCGCCCTGCCGCTCGGCATCAACAACGTGCGGTCGTGCTGGCTCGAGTCGAGCGGTGTGCTGTGGGCCGCGGGCACCGAGCAGGTGACGCGGTGGACCGGGGCGTCGGGCCAGGCGCAAGGCGCCGACTTGAGCGGGTTCCCGATTCCCGGCTCGGCGCAGCAGTGGTTCGACGTGTTCGGAATCGGCGGCGAGCTTCAGGTGGTCGGCTGGTACGAGACCATCATGACGCGCGCGGCGACCGGCAGCTGGTCACTGACGCTGAACCGGTCGTCGCAGACGTTGCCGCTCCAGTTCCGCGCAGTGGCCGGCCTGCGCAAGAACGAGGTCTTCGCAGCGGGCACTCCGCCGACGATGCCGGGTCAGCGCTTGTGGCGGTGGGACGGGCTCGAGTGGCAGATGCAGCCGAACCTGCCGTCGCTCACCGAGGTGCGCTCGGCGCACGCCGTGCCCGCGAGCGACGTCTTGTACTTCGGCGGGCAGGTGAACCCGCGCGAGAACGCGGCGATCGTGCGCATGACCCGGTATTGAGCCCCAAGTCGCTGCGCTCCCGGTGGTTCAGCGGCCCACGTTCGCCGGGTCGTCAGACAGGTGGCTGATGTCTGCAACGGGCGCGAAGATGTCTTTCGCGATCTGAAGGAGCTCGGCGGCGCTGAGCCCGTCGCCCGTCGCATCCAACGGCGACGTCGAGTTGGCCGCCTGGTTCGAGCCTGCGATGTCGTTCAGCTTGAAGGTGTTCGCGCCCATGTTCAGGCCGCGCATGAAGTCGAGGAACGCGTTCGAGCCAGGGTCGATCTGATAGACGCGCACCATCGTGCCGACGAGGTACGTCGGGTCGCCCGCGCCGAGCGTGTTGCGAATCTCGTCGTTCGTCATGCCCAGTGAGTCGGTGAGAAAGTCGTAGCCGGCCAGGTACGCGCGCTGCTCGCCGAAGGTGCTGCCGGCGTACGCCCAGTCGGTCACGAAGTGGTTCATCTCGTGAACGAACGACATCATCCACCTCACCTTCCCGTTCGCGTCGGAGGGGATGCCCGCGGCTGGCAGGTTGAGCTCGCCCGGCCCCGCCGTCATGTAGCCACTGCCGGCGTAGGCGAGGTCGACGGTGTCACCGCCGTTGTTGGCTTCCGTGATGAACGCGCGAACGGCCGCCTTTCCACCGTCGCCGCCGTTCTGCCAGAGGAAGGCGAGCTGATGGACCAGGTCTGTCGCCGTACCGCCCTTGACGGTGACGCGGCTCGCGTCGAGCTGCGGCATGACGTCGAGGTGAAGGTTCGTGACGCTTGGGGCAGACGCGAGGTTCACCGGCGGCGCCGTCGCACCGGGCGTGAAGCCGTCGACCTGCTGGCTCGAGACCGTCGCGCGCTCCGCCGCGTCGAGCTGGCCGTTGCCGTCGGTCTCGCTCCATGAAATCTGCTCGGTGACGGTCTCGAGCTCGGCGTCTGCGTCGAGCTGCGCCTGGTAGGTGCGGGTGGCAAAGCGTTGAATCGTCGGCATCTTGGCTCTCCGAAAGGGTGAGGGCTGCGGGTGGCACACTGCTGACGATGTCTGCGCCGCGCCGTCGCGCCGCCGGCCTTCTTACGGCGCAGTAACGCCGCGGCGCACCGCGGCCTACACCGCTACACAACAAGACAGATGCGTCGCTGGGTCTGGGCCGCCATCGCTCTCGCAGTCGCCGGTCTGACCGCCGCCATCGGCGTCACCGTGCGCGACGTCGAGCGGGTGCTGCACCCGCCGCGCAAGTCGGCGCCGGTGAACTCCACGCAGTGGCCGTTCGAGGCCATCACGCTCGAGACGAGAGACGGCGTGAAGCTCGCCGCCTGGTACCTGCCCTCGACGAACGGCGCCGCCGTCGTGCTCGCCCATGGCCACGGCGAGAACCGCTCTCAGATGTTGCCCGAGGCGCACGTGCTCGCGTCGCGCGGCTTCGGGGTGCTGTTGTTCGACTGGCGCGCGCACGGCGACAGCGAGGGCCGGCTCTCGACGCGCGGCGACCGCGAGCGCTACGACCTGTTCGCCGCCATCGACTGGGTCTCGCAGCAGGCCGACGTCGTGCCGGGCCGCCTCGGCGTGCTCGGCTACTCGCGCGGCGCCACCGTCGGCCTCGAGGTCACCGCCTGCGACCCGCGGGTCGGGGCCGTCGTCGCCGAGGCCTCAGTCACCTCGATGCGTGAGAGCCTCGACCACGACTTCTCGCGCTTCGGCAAGCTGAGCCAGGTCGCCGCCCGCATGTGGGTGAAGCGTGTGCGCCACATCGACGTCGACTCGGTGCGCCCCATCGAGCACATCGGCCACATCTCGCCGCGCCCGCTGCTGCTCGTGCACGGCACGCTCGACCCGTCGGTGCCCGCATACATGGGCACGCTGCTGTACCTCACGGCCGAGAGCCCGAAGCAGCTCTGGCTCGTCGGCGGCGCGGGCCACGGCGGCTTCGTTCGCCACGTCGGGCCCGAATACGCGACGCACCTGGCGTCGTTCTTCGAGGGCGCGCTGCTCGGCAGAACGACGCCCGAGCGCGCCTCGACCGCGCACGGTCGGCTGTGACTTCAGCTCACTCGGCGAAGTACGGGTCGCAGCGCACGACCTCACAGGCGTTCGGCTGCGTCGCGAACCGAACTTCGTGGTAGCCCTCGTCGCACTGCATCGGCTTCTCGATGCACGGGCCCGGTTCGGCGCAGCCTTCGAACACCATGCAGCGGTTGGTGTCGCGCGACCACGTGGCGACCTCACCCTTCGTGTTGCAGCCCGGGCGATAGAGGTCGCAGACGGGCCGTTCGGGCAGGCGCAGGTACAGCGCGCGCACGTCGAGCGAGGTCGGCGCGTCGGCGACGCCGACGAGCACGGTGCGGCCCTGTTCCATGCGCGCGGTGAGCCACGCTTCGTCGACGCCCGGCCGCCACGTGTGGGTGAGGTCGATGGTCTCGACGGCGGTGTCGGGCGAGCCGTCGATGGCGGCGAGCGACCAGGTCGGGCAGGGCGTCGTGAAGCACGCGATGTTCTCGTGCGTCGGGCGGTACGCCGCCGCGGGCTTCACCGGCAGAACTCGGGGCAGCGCCTGGTAGAGCGCGTAGACGTCGAACGCCTTCGCGCCGTCGGGGTGGCCCTGCACGATGAGCTGGTCGACGGTCGAGAAGGCGGTCTTGAACGTCGAGGTGTCGAGGTCGGGGTCGGTGTTCTCGACCTGCGCGACGTCGAAGCTCACGTCGAAGCCGATCGAGCTGAAGCGGTAGCCGGTCTTCGTCTCAGAGACGGTGTACCAGAGCGGCGGAGAGAGCGGAGGGGCGAGGCGGTCTTGGCCTTCGCCCAACGTGTCGGCGGGCTCGTGCGTGACGGTGCCGCAGGCGGCCGCGAGTACGGCGACGAATACACAGAGGGTGGTTTTCATGCCGCGAGGACGGGTGAAGTCGCGCGCACGTGCGGGGCCATCGTTGGCCAGTGGCCACGGTGGTAGGCTCGCGTGCGCCGTGCGACCTGCACTTCTCTGCGCCGTGCTTCTCGTGGCCTGTGAAGGCACGCTCATCGGGAGCGGCGGCACCGGCGGTGGCTCGATCGGGGGCACCGGCGGCGGGGCTTCGTCGGAGCCGGGCGACGGCGGCGACACGTCTTCTTCTGCATGCCGCGTCGTGAGCCTCTTGCAGTCGCGCTGCATCAGCTGCCACACAAACCCGCCGATGAACGCGGCGCCGATGGTGCTCGACTCGCTCGACGCCCTGCGCGCGCCGTCGCTGAAGGTCTCGGGCGAGACGAACGCGCAGCGCAGCATCGTGCGGCTCCGCGACGCGGCGGCGCCGATGCCTCCGCCGCCCGAGCGGCCCGGGACGGGCGACGAGGCCGCGCTGCTCGAGACGTGGGTTCAGGCGGGCATGCCTGACTGTGCGAGCCCGCCCGACGGCGGCACCGACGGCGGCGCCGTCACGCCGGTGCTCGAGGAGCCCAACCTCATTCCCCAGGGTGAGCTCTTCACCTGCACGCCGGGCACGAAGTCGAACGCGCCGACGCGCGTGCGCCGCCTCAACCGCTGGAGCTGGACGCGCAACGTCGGCGGCCCGGTGACCCGGAGCTGGACGGGCTTCAGCTTCTTCGACAACCCGTTCGACCCGAGCGCCTTCGAGCCTTACGGCACGTACGCGACCGACGAGAGCGTCGACGAGTCGATGATCGAAATCACGCTGCCCATCGTGCAGGCCTACGGCGAGACGTGGGCCGGCCCGTACACCGGCGGCAATCGCCTCGAGCTCTTGCGGCTCGACACGACGTTGCGGTGCATGTGGCAAGACGACGCGCCGTCGCAGGCGTGCATTCGCAACTACGGGCGCGTGCTGCTCGAGCGCGGCGTGCTCTACCGGCCGCCCCGCGCCGACGAGCTCGACCGCCTCGTCACGTTCGCGAACGCGGTGCTCGCACAAGAGAGCGCCGACGCCGGGCAAGACGGGCGCACGCACTCGCTCGTGCGCATCGTGACCGCGGCGATGATGACGACGGGCGCGCTGTTCCGCGAAGAGCTGGGCGCGCCGACCGACGCCGGCCGCGTGCAGCTGGCCGACTGGGAGCTCGCCGGCCAGCTCACCTACGCCATCGGCGCCCGCGGGCCCGGCGCCGTGCCGACCTGGCGCTTCCCCAACTTCTCGGCTCCGATCGACGGTCACTACGCCGACGTCGCCGGCGCCGCGCGCGACGGCGGCATTCGGCAGGCCGCGGTCGTCGACGCGCTCGTGCGGCGGCACTTCGGCGGCACCGACGCGATGCGCCTCGACCTGCTGCAAGACTTCGGCGACGGCGACCGGCTGCGCCGCGGCGAATATTGGCTCGGCGACGGCGTGCTGACGTTCTTCCGCGAGTGGCTGGGCTACACGCGCGTCGACTCCATCTTCAAAGAACGGCCCGAGGGCACGAGCCGCTTCGACGACGGCGACCCGAGCGGCTACCGCGCGCAGCTGTCGGCGTGGGGCAACCTGATGGACGGTTACTACGGCGAAGAGTCGACGCTGATTCAGCAGATGGACGACATGGTCGCGCGCGCCGTGGTGCCCGACACGCAGGTGCTGCGCACGCTGCTCACGACGCGCACGTTCTTTCTCGCAGCGACGCAGAACAGCGGCTTCGACGGCAACGCGACGCGGTACACGGGGCAGCCGTACGGCACCGACGCGGTGATTTCGAACACGAACGCCGAGCGGTGGCGCACGCTGCCGATGAGCGAGCGCGCCGGCGTGCTCACGCACCCGGCCTGGCTCGCGAGCCACGGTGGGAACTTCGAAGACGACCCGTCGGCGGTGCACCGGGGCAAGTGGGTGCGCGAGATGTTGCTGTGCGGCTACGTGCCGCCGCTGTCGCAGGTGCGGGTGGTCGCGCAGGTCGGGCCACACGCGGCCGACAAGAACGCGCGGCGCCGGCTCGAAGACGCGACGGGCAAAGCAGAGTGCCAGGGTTGCCACGGGCTGATGAACCCGCTCGGGCTGCCGTTCGAGACGTACAACCACGCGGGCTACCTGCGCGAGCGAGACCACGCGGTCGACGGCGGGTGGGCGATGCCCGACGGCACGTCGTCGCTCGCCGGCATGCCCGACCCGACGCTGAACGGGCCGGTGCGTGACGCGGTCGAGCTGAGCGAGAAGCTGAGCGTTTCGCCGCACGTGAAGCGCTGCTTCTTGCGGCACACGTTCAGGTACTTCATGGGGCGCAACGAGAACCGCAGCGACGCCTGCACGCTCGCGGCGATGGAGCAGGCGTACGACTCGAACGGCGGCTCGTTCAAGGCGGCGCTGTCGGCGCTGATGACGAGCGAGACGTGGACGGAGCGGACCCAATGACACTGTCCAGGCGAGCGCTGCTCAGGGCAGCGGCGGCAGGCGGCGTTCTGGCTCCGTTCTACGGCTCGGTTCTCGCGCAGGGCGCGACGCCGCGCCGGCTGGTCATCGTCGTCGAGTGCAACGGCATCTACCCGTCGACCTTTCTCAGCGCGGGCCTGCGCACGGCCATCGGCGGCAACATCGGCCAGCGCCGCATCTTCGTCGACGTGTACCCGTCGATGCCGCTCAGCCGGGCCGGCGACGACGTGTCGACGGCGCCGTGCCTCGCGCCGCTGGCGAACGGCGGCGCGTCGCTCGTGAACCGCTCGGCGGTGGTGCTCGGCCTCTCGTCGACCATCACGGGGGGCGGTCACTCGTCGGGCACGGGCGCGCTCTCGTGCGCGGTGAACGGTTCGGCGGCGACGTTCGACGCGGTGATGGCGCCGAAGCTGAAGGGCGCGGCGCCGTTCGACTGCATTCGGCTCGGCACGAGCTCGTCGCTGACGCCGATCGTCTACGAGACGTGCAGCTACGGGGCGAAGAAGCCGGCGGGCATTCTGGTGAACCCGGCGCTCGCGTACGACACGCTGTTCGGCTCGCTGCTCGGCGGCGCGGGCGCGGGGCAAGAACGCAGCATGCTCTTCGACTTCGCGCGCGACGACGTGCGTGCGGCGCTGGCCACCTTCCGCGGCAACTCGAACGAGCGCATGAAGCTCGAGCGTTACCTCGGCTCGCTCGAGGCGCTGCGCACGCGCGAGGGGCAGCTGCGCGGCATGGCGGCGGCGGTGCGGCCGCTGCTGCCGCCGGCGCCGTCTTCGAACCCGCTCTTGACGACGGCCGGCTCGCCGCCCGACTCGCTGAAGTGGCTCGAGGCGCAGTTCGAGATCGCGACGTCGGCGCTCTTGGGCGGGCTGACGAACGTGGTGGTGCTGGCGTCGGGCAGCTCGGGCTTCGACGTGCGGTACACGCTGAACGGCGGCATCGGGCGGCACGACCTGCAGCACGGCATCGACACGGCCGCGAACTGGGTGGCGATTCAGGCCGTGACGACGAAGCACGTCGAGCTGGTGGCGAAGCTCGCGCGGAGCTTGCTCGCCACGCCCGAGGTCGGCGGCGCCGGCGGCACGATGCTCGACCACACGGCGATTCTGCTGATGAGCGACAACGGCGAGCAGCACCACAGCGAGGCGCGCGACTGGCCGAGCCTGCTCGTGGGGGGCGATGCGCTGGGCCTCAAGACCGACGGCCGCAGCGTCGCGTTTCCCGGCGATGGCCGCGCGAACAACCGCCAGGTCTCGAACCTGTTCAACACGCTCGGCCACGCGCTCGGCGATACGTCGATGAACACGTTCGGCAGCGAGGGTCAGGCGCGCATCGCGCCGGGGCCGCTGTCAGAGCTGCTCTGAACGGGGCTCGCCGGCCCGGCCGCCGCACACCTGGGGCAGCCTCTGGCGGTCGCCTTCTTACGCCGGCGCCGCCACGGCTCGTAGAGCACGACGCCGCCGAGAACGATGAGGAGCATCGGTGTGAGCCCGAGGGCGAGTCGTTCGGGGTGAAAGGCCTTCAGCGCGGCTGCGACCGCGTCGGTGAGCCACTTGTAGTAGTCGTGCTTCCAGAGCGCCGCGCCGAGGCCGATGCCGGCGCCGAACACCGCCGCCGACACCCAGCGCACCCACGACCGCTGCACCACGAGCAGGTAGAGCGTCACGTACGCGACCGGCACGAAGACGAACGGCACCGCGAGCCACCAGTCGACGCCGTCGGGCTTCTGCCAGATGAGCGACCGCATCGGCACGCTCGCCACCAGCGCCGCGACGCTCGCCAGGGCGAAGCCCGACGTCACGGGCTTGATGCGGCCCGTCAGTGCGAACGCGTAGCCGAAGAACGCCACCCAGCGAATCGCCGCGAGCACCGGCGTCAGCGCCGCCGACATGCCGAGCGGCAGCTTCTTGCCCAGCACCTGACCCAACACCCGCTGCATGACGAGCGCCGTGTGCATCACGAGCCGCAGCAGCACGATCGGCGGCACGTCGCGCGTCAGCGACTCGGTGCCGACCGCGTAGTCGCTGAACGCGATGGTGGCGGGCGCGAGGCTCGGAGTCTCGGCCCCCTTCGACTTCTCGAGCGTGACCTTCGCCGCCTTGACCTGGGTCGCCGACCAGGTGGCCACGTGTGAGTCGAGCCCACCGTCATCGGGCGGCACCGTGCCCCACTCGCTGCCCTGCTTCACCGCGTCGTAGAGGACGTTGCCGAGCTCCTGGCTGATGATCTGTTCCTGGGCGAGCTTCGCCAGCGCCTCGTGTACGGCGCAGCCCTTCTGCTCGAGCTCTTTGCTCGCGGCGCCGCGGTCGGCGGCGAGGCGTTCGAGCCACGCTTCGAGCGTCTTCAGCTCGCTCGTGTGGGTCGTGTTCTTGAACGTGTCGGCGACGAGCTTCAAGAGCTCGGAAGGCTGCGTTCGCGCCCGCTCGACCGCTTCGCTGCTCAACAGGTCTTGAATGAGCAGCGTGGTCGAATCGAGGCGGCCCCACATGATGTCGTTCGACCGCCACGAGCGCTTCAAGAACGCGCCGAAGTGCCCGAGCGCCTCACCGGTGACCTTGTCGTAGGCCTCGCGACGGCAGTAGCCGAGCTGCGCATCGCGCGGGCTGATGCGCAGCGTCTCGATCGCGTCTTTCTGCTCGAGGTGGGCGAGCGACTCGATCGGGTAGGTCAGCTCGTCGAGTCGCTCGAAGTTCACGTAGCTGGGCTCTGTCACCGGCAGCAGCGCCTCGATCTGATCGAGGAGCGCCGGCGGGTCGACCTCGGGCACGCTGAACTTCGGGTCTTGCAGGCTGCGCAGCCGTTTGAGGAGGACGCCGTACAACGCCTCGGGCGTCTTCGGCTCCGGGTCTTTCACCGGGGAAAAGAGGAAGGCGAGCCGCCTGTAGAACATCGGCCAGACCTGGTCGGTGTCACTCGTGGAGTAGTTCTTGCCGAACTCCTCGCGCCATTCGGTGTCGACCCAATCGATGATCTTGAAGAACTGCAGTTGCCTGTTCAGGAGCGGCAGCAGCTGACGAATTCTTTCAGCCTCTTTGCCCACGGCCCGGTCAACGCGCTTCGGGTCGTAGAGGCGGTCATACAGCTCGTACACCACGTGAAACAGCCGCCGCTGCCTGAAGCCGACGTCGAAGCTCCGCAAAAACTCTTCGTCGACCCTCGCGGTGCTGCGCACCCGCTTTGCGACCTCGGCCAGTCGTGCGCGCTCGGCGTCGAGGCTCTGACCGTCGTTCTCGCGTCGCGCGGCCGCGCTGCCCTGTCGCGCCGCGACGATCTCGGTGAGGGCCTTGTCGGTGTACGCGATGATGCGGGCGTTCACGTAGAAGCTCTGGCGAAACGCCTGCGTCTGCTTGGGCAGCTCGCTGGCTGGCAGTGACTTCACCAGGCTCTGGTAGCTCGCGACCCTCGCGTTGTGATCGGCGAGGCTCTGCAGGTCGTCCGAGATCGTCTCGTAGCCCGGCAGCGTGCTCAGCGACGCGGTGACGACCTGCGTGAAGTCGGGTACCTCGTTCTCGACCGGGTCGAAGTTCTCGGGGTCGGGTTCGCAGAAGATGAGCCGGCGGTCGACCTCCCGCTCTGTCGTGCGCGCGTAGATGGCCTTCAGCGTGTGCGTGAACGGCTTGTTGTCGATGACGCCGCCGTCGACGAGCACGAAGTCGCCGGGGCTCTTCGACGCCGACCAGTCGTGCAGCCAGTGGTGCCACTTCGAGCGACCAGGGAATTTGCGCTCGTCAGCGGGAACCTCGACCGGCTCGAACGCGCCGGGAAACGTCGCCGTCGAGCGGCAGACGGTGGCGAGCGCCCTCTTCCACTCGAGCTGTTCCTTCTCGTCTTTCGGCGGCACGAGGTCGTTGTTCGCGCGGCCCTTGCGGAACTTGAGTTGAAAGACGCGCCGGTGGTCTTTCACCGAGATGACGTCGTTCAGGTTGTCGAGCACGAAGCCGAGCTGGCCGTGAAAGTCGGTCGCCGTGACGAACACGTCGATGGCATCGACGGGCGCCTCGCCTTCGATCTTCTTCGCCAGCATCGTGCCCAGCGCCTCTTCGAGCCTGGGCTGAAAGTACCCCTCGCCGTCGAGCAGCGACGGCGGGTTCGGCTCACCGATGCCGCGCATCAGCTTCTCGAGGTCACCGTGCTCGCGCCACAGCTTCGCCACCTCTTCGAGCTCGAGGTTGTTCGCGAGCGCGAAGGCGAGCAGCACGCCGTTGATGCCGCCCGCCGACGTGCCCGAGATGACGTCGACCTTGATCTGCGAGCCGATCAGCGCGCGCAAGAGCTTGTACACGCCGCGCCCGTGCACCGCGTCGAACAGCTCGCGCACGACCCCGCCGATGTACACCGCCAGCGAGACGCCCCCGTACAGCACGAGCCCGAGGCGCACCTCGCGATCGAACCCCGCCTCCGACACCTCGGTCTTGGTTTCCCCCATGGACGCGGAATTCTAGTGTTTCGCCAGCACCTGTCTCGGGAATTCCCGCGCCGAGAACGTGCTTAGCTGCGCCCCCGTTGAAGCCGATGCTCAGCCCGGGCCAGCGCCTCGGCGACTACGTCTGTGAGAAGCAGCTCGGCGCCGGCGCGATGAGCGAAGTGTGGCGCGCGACGAAGAACGGCACCGGCCAGCCGGTCGTCATCAAGCGCCTGCACGACCACCTCACGCACGACCCGCGGCAGATCGACCGCTTCGTCGACGAGGCCGAGCTCGCCCACCGCCTCGTGCACCCGAACCTCGCCCGCGTTCAAGAGGTCAGCAACGACGCCGGCATCTGGTTTCTGGTGATGGACTGGGTCGACGGCGTCGAGCTGCGCACCGGCCTCGTCGTCGAGCCGGGCCCGATGAAGCCCGCGCTCGCCGCACACATCGCGGCGCAGGCCGCCGCCGGCATCGCGTACGCGCAGGCGCGCAAAGACGCGAAGGGCCGCACGCTCGCGTTCGTGCACCGCGACATCGCGCCCGACAACCTCATGATCGACGTCGACGGCCGCGTGCGCGTCGTCGACTTCGGCCTCGCCCGCGTGCGCGACACCGGCGTGACGACGCAGACGGGGCTGCGCAAGGGCAAGCTCCGGTACATGTCGCGCGAGTACCTTCGCGACCACGCGTTCGATTCGAGCACCGACGTCTACGCGCTCGGCGCCACCCTCTTCGAGATGCTCACCGGCGCGCGGCCCTTCTACGAGGCCTCTGGCCCCGTCGACCTGATGCACGTCATTCTGACGTCGGAGCTGCCGCGCGCCTCGGCGCTGCGCCCCAGCGTGCCGAAAGAGCTGTCGGACCTGGTGTTCGACGCGACCCGCGCGAACCCCGCCGCGCGAACCCGCACCGCCGCCGAGCTGCTCGATCGCCTCGACCGCTTCGGCGCGAAGTACCCTGGCCCTTCGGCCGAGCAGCTCGGCGCCCTGGTGAAGACCTGGCGCCGGCTCGCGCGCTCGAAGAAGAGCCGCCACGCGTACGGCGAGCACGGTCAGCTCGAGACCACCGAGGCCATCGAGGTGGCTCCGCCCGAGCTGCCGCTGCGCAGGCGCAAGAACGGCTCGACCTCGGGGCTCGGCAGCTCGGTCATCGTCGCGCACCAGACCGACCTCACCGAAGAGCGCACCGCGCCCGACCTCGCGCCGTTTCAGGAAGACCGGCCGACGCAGAAGTTCGAGCCGTTCGCCCGCGAGCCGAAGGTCATCGTCGAGCGGCAGACGACCGGGCGACGCAAAAGGCGGCGCTGAGCCTCGCAGGTCGGTCTGCTCGTGCGTGCCGCCTGAAGTTGCTGGAACGCGGCAAGAGCTGCTCCGCCCGTGAGAAAGAAGCGGCGCTCGTGCCTGAAGAAGCCATCGAGCAACTGCCGCTGCAGCGTCGTGAGCTGGCTAGGAGGTGAGCCGGCCATCTTCCCGCCAGCCGCGAATGAGCCACTCCCAGAACGCGCGTCTTCGCCCGAGATGCCGCGCGATGTGCACCCAGTTCTCGAGCACCTCCGAGAGCGCCACGTATCGCCACACGTCTGCGACTGTCGCCTCGCGGAGCAGGGCTCCCTGCCACTGCGCCCGAATCACCGGGTCGGGGTCACGGAGCCGCTCGCGGAACGCGGCATCAGAGATGTCGACGTCGCACAGGAACCACGGCCTGTCTGGTGCAGCCATCGACCGCATGATGGTGGCCGTCACGAACTTTGTCGACGGGGAGGTCACACTCCGCCCTCGCAAACGCTCGTAACCAGAGCGCCTTCGAAAACATGAGACCTGGCGTTGCGCAGACCGTCTCCTGGCAGGGTATCTCCCGCGACAACTCCAAAAAAGTGACCGCAGGGTCACACAACGGTCACGCATGTCAGGCGCGAACAGAGACAGAGAGTCGGGGCAGGCGCTGGTCGAGGCCGCGCTGACGCTGCCCGTGATGCTGTTCTGCATTCTCGGAGCGCTGCAGCTGTTCCTCTTGCTGCAGGCGCGGCTGATCGCCGAGTACGCGGTGTACCGCGCGGTGCGGGCGGGCAGCCTGAACCACGGCGACTGCCGGGCGATGACGCACGCGGCGGTGCTGTCGGTGCTGCCGGCCATCACGCGCACCGACGGGCCCGAGCCGCTCGCGGCCGCCTGGGAGCTGCGCCGCTCGAACCGCTACGACGCCCGCGCCGACACGCACGACGGGCAGATTATCGAGCTGTGGCGCGAGCAGCCGCGCGCCGCGTCGGTGGCCGCGCCTGAAGACCTCGCCTTCGACCAGCCGTCGAGCGGCAACGTCGACCACCTCGTGCGCATCGAGGCGCGCATGGTGTTCTGGGTTCGTCTCAAGATTCCCTTCGTCGACTGGCTGCTCGCCCGCGCCTTCCTCGCGTACTGGGGTCTGAAGCCGTACGACGCCGTGAACCCGCTGATGCCGGTGCAGACGGTGACGGCGTCGTGGCAGGCGCAGTCGCGCCCGCCGCGCTGGCCGGGCGGCGACCTCGGCGAACAGATGCTGCGCTGGGCGGAGCAGGGCCGCTACCTCTTCCCCATTCAGACCCAGTTCGGCATGCGCATGATGACGCCGGCCAAGAAGCAGTACTGGCCCGGCGCGATGCAGGGGTGCCCGCTGTGAGCCCACAGAACAGGGGGCAGACGCTGGTGCTCGCGGCGCTGACGCTGCTGCTTGTCACGCTGATGGTGGTGTTCACGCTGTCGCTCGGCTGGCGCGTGAGAGACCGCGTCGAGACCCAGATGGTCGCCGACACGGCGGCCTACTCGCAGGCCGTCGACGTGGCGCGCACGTTCAACGAGGTCGCGCTCATGAACCGCACCATGATCGCGATGCAGGTCTCGGCGCTCGCGATGTCGGCGCTGATCAGCTGGTCGTCGCACTACCGCTCGAACCTGGCCGCCACCGAGGTCGCCATGGGCATCATCACGGCGCAGTACGTGGCGCAGTGCTGCGGCATCTTCTGCCCGTGCCAGTGCGCCGAGGCGGCCCGCAGCGCGTTTTCGCTCGCGGCCGTTCAGCGCGAGTCGGCCCGCGTGCGCGGCATCTGGTCGGGTCTCGAGACCGACGCGGCCGCCCAGCTGCGCGCGCAGTGGCTCGGCTCGGTGGCGCTCTTTCACCACTCGCGAGACCTGCTCGTCGACCGGCTCATCGAAGACCGCGTCGAAGACCAGCGGCTGGCCGCGACGCTGGCAGGGCTGGCGAGCCCCGAGCTCTCGGCGCCGCCGCGCGGCGCCGACAAGACGGCGCTCGAGCTCAACGCGGCGATCAACGACGGCGACCCCGATGTCGACGTCATACAGAGCGTCATCGTCACGATGGGCACGCGCGGCGACGACTTCGTGACGGCGCGCACCGGTGGGCGGCAGCCCATCTTCGACAAGCTCCAGCCGCCGGTGCAGGCCGGCAACGGGTCGGCGTCGGTCGACGTCGCGGCGTACGACGGTCGCGGCGGCACCGGCATCGGCAACCAGGCACACCACAACGCGGTGCGCACGGTGCAGGTCAGCATGCCCTGGGCCGAAGACCACGGCGGCATGCTCACCGTGTCGTGGCCGTCGGCGTGCGGCACGGCGGCGTCTGCGCCGGTGCGCGATGCGCAGCTCGCGTCGGGCTACGGCGGCGCGGTGCACCGCTACACGCCCGGTGACGGGGTGCCGGCCACACACCGTCACTCGTTCGGGGCGAGCGAGAGCGGCAAGGCCTACCCGAACATGCTGCTCTACGCGTTTCGCAAGATGGACAACCCGGAGGACGACTTCGGGCAGCCGAAGGTCTACTCGATCATCGACCGCGACTACCGGCGGGTCGGCGCGAAGCCGTGGGACCTGCGGTTTCGCTTCGCGAGCGGCTCCATCGACTTGAACTCGCCGTCGGGCGCGTTCACCAGCCCGTCGGGCGCCGACCTGCAGCACCAGACCGCGCTCGGCTCGGCCATCGTCTACTACCACCGGCCCGGCGCGTGGCGGGAGCCGCCCAACCTCTTCAACCCGTTCTGGCGCGCGACGCTCTACGCGTCTGACGACGACGTGCGGCGGCACCTGAGGAGCGCCGGGTTCGTGCAGCACGGCGACGCGGTGCAGCGGCTGCTCGACCGCGGCTGGGTGGGCACACGATGAGACGCGGTCAGGCCACCGTCGAGCTCGCGCTGTTCGCGATGGTGTTCATCACCGTCATCACGTTCGGCATTCACTTCGCCGAGGTCGGCTACCTGAGCATCAAGGTGCAGGAGGCCGCCAACTCGGCCCTGTGGGACGCCACGTCGCGCAAGCTGCACGACACGACGACGAACGACTGGGACGTGTACCGCTCGGCCATCTCGTGGACGCAGAGCCAGTCGATCTCGCGCTACGCCGACTTCAACGGGCTGAGCTCTCACCCGGGCCCCCCGCGCGGCGGCGACCGCACGATGGTGCAGGTCTTCACCAACGCCGAGCCCATCGAGGTGCGGTGCGAAGTCGAGCGCGACATCTCGATGGCTCCGGTTCGGCCGGTCGACGCGGCGATTCCACTGCGCGAGACGGGCATGTCGTGCCGCGCGAAGGCGGTGCTGGGGGGTTGGCGGTTTCCGCGCTGGTTGATGCAGAACGACCAGGGCGGCTTCTTCGAGGCCGAGCAGCCGCAGCGCAAGATTGCCGTGTGCGCCACCGGCCGGCAGAACCCCGCGACCGGCCGCTGCGAGCAGCGCTTCGTCATTCAGCTCGACGACTGGGGCTTCTCGGGCTCCCGCGAGGCCCGCGAGTGCCCGCTCACCGCCGGAGGCGAACGCGGCTGCGCGAACTCGGGCTACTACGACCTCGTCGAGAAGACGTACCGCAGCCACGTGCAGCGCGAGGGCGACGCATTCGGCACGCAGTCGAGCGCGCTCGCGCGTGAGGTGGTGGGCTCGAGCCCGCTGCAGAGCGCCGACGAGAACCACTTCTACCTGAGCTACCGCGGCAACGAGTCGAGCTACACCGAAGACCTCGGGCGCTCGCACGGCGACACGCAGTGGGAGACGACGCCGTTCGACGATCGCCGCGAGTACCGCGTCATCGCCTCGCCGAGATCCGACTGCTGGTTGGGGCTGGAGTGTCAGACACGATGATGAACGAAGAGACGAAGCTCGAGCTGTTGGGCCCGCTGCGCTGTGACGGCGTCGGCGGCATGGCGCTGGCGCAGCACGAAGGCCGGCGTGTCGCCGTGCGCTGGTTTCCCCTCGGAGGCGCCGGCCCTGCCGCCACCGCCGCGCTCGCCGCGCTGCCCGCGCACCCCGCCGTGCCCGAGGTCGTGAGCCGGGGCGCCGACGCCGCCTCGGAGTGGACCGCGTTCGACTACCCCGAGGGCGAGCTGCTCTCGAAGCGGCTCGTGCTCGGAGCGCTGCCCAAGGGCGACGTGCTCGCGATGGGAGCCGAGCTGGCCGGCGCGCTCGCCGCGCTGCACGAGAAGGGCGTGTGTCACGGCGAGCTCTCGTTCGAGTCGGTGCTGGTCGCGCGGGGCGGCCGCACGCTGCTCATCGACCTGTTGCCGCTCGTCGCGAACCGGGTCACTGACCGCCGCGGCGAGACGCGCGCGCTCGCGGCGCTGACCGCGACGGTCGACTTCTTCTCGCCCGAGCGCGCGAAGGGTGGGGCGCCGTCGGCCGAAGCAGACGTCTATGCGCTCGGAGCGCTCCTCTGCGCGGCCGGCGCGGGCCGTGTCGAGGCGGCGCCGGCGATCGAGCGGCTCCACGCGATCGTCGAGGGGGTCTATCGGCCGGCGGTGCCCGTTGCGCTCGACGGCGACCTGGGCACGATGTTGGCGACGATGGTGGCTCCGCTGCCCGAGGCGCGCCCGTCGGCAGCCGAGGTCGAGCGGCGCTTTCGTGAGCTGCTCACGCCCGACCCGTTTCAGGCGCTGCTCGACTCGAAGCAGGTGACGGCGAACGACCTCGCACCCGGCGCCGAGCCGACCATCGACGACGCCGTGCTGCGCGCGCCGACGCGCGTCGACGTGCAGCCGTATGTGCCGCCCGAAGCGTTTCGACCCGAGGCGCCGAAGCCGCTGCCGCTGGTGGTGGTCGCGCCCGAGCTGATTCAGGCTGACCCGCCCATCGAGGCTCGGCCGACGACTCCGACGAAGCGGCCGATGGTCGTGGCTCCGCCGCCGACGATTCCCGAGCTGCGAGCGGTGACCCCGCCACCGACGGCGCCGCGCGTGCCCGGGCCGAAGCGCTCGGGGCTCGCGTCGGCGGGGCTGCTCGGGTGGTTTGCGGCCAAAAACGCGCGGCTCGGCTCGGTCGCCGGCGCGGCGGCGCTGAGCCTCTTGGTCGCGGTGACGGTGCTGGGCGAATACCAGGCGCGCGCCGCAGACCACGCGGCCGCGCAGCGCAAGCCCGACGGCGCCGCGCTCGAGCGCGAGGCCAGGCAGCGCCTCGAAGAGGCCGCGCCTTCGGCGCCGAGCCCCGCCGAGCTGCGGAAGGGGAAGGGGGCCGCCGATGAGTTCTGAGACGTCGGGGAGGTACGCGGCGCTGGTGCCGTCGCTCGAGGCGCTCAACGCGACGAGCCCCGAGCGCAGGTTGATCGCCGGGCTGTCGATCGCGGTCGTGGTGATCGCCCTGCCCGTGTCGCTCGTGTTGGGCGTGCGCATGCCGAGCGAGCACGTCGTGGCCGTGGCGCCGCCGCCTGCCGTGCGCGTGGTGACGATGCCGTCGCCGACGGTGGCCGCAGAGAAGGTCGAGGTCGCGCAGAAGGTCGAGGCCGCGCAGAAGGTCGAGGTCGCGCAGAAGGTCGAGGCCGCGCAGAAGGTCGAGGCCGCGCAGAAGGTCGAG
>JAEUJP010000126.1 GCA_016793725.1 Myxococcaceae bacterium
GGGTGAGCAGCACGCCGAACGGAATGCTGCCGGCGAAGTACCCGAGCGCGACGAGCCCGAGGCTCAGCCCCACAAGAGCCCCGGGTAGCGGTGCTGCACGACCACGAACGCGTAGTTGATGAGAAACGCGATGACGACGACGTAGCGGGCGATCCGCCACTCGCGGTCGGTCAAGGTGATGTCAGGAAAGGGGACCTTGAAGGCGAGGTGAAGCACCGTCCACACCGCCACCACCGCGAAGAACAGGGCCGCGACGGTGCCGAGCGGGTTCGACTTGAGCGCGGTGAGCCAGTGCAGGTGCGCGAAGTGATCGGCGGCGCGCGTGAGGCCACAACCGGGGCACGGGTACCCGGTCACCTTGCGAAACATGCAGCCCCAGAAGGGGATCAGCTTCGCGACGGGAATGAACCGGGCGACGAAGAGCCCCGCGAGCCCGATGACGCCGAGCACGTCGAAGGGCCCGAACGAGCGGTTCGGTTTGGGCCAGAACACCTGCATGAGTTGCCCGTCATACCCCAACTGCGATACCTGACTCGCCAATGCTCATCACCGTCACCCTGCTCCTCCTCTCCGGCGCGCCCGACCCGTGCGACTCGGCTGCCTCGAAAGACAACGCTGAATGCCACCACCCGTCGAACGTGCCCGGCGCGGCGGCGACGAGCACCGAGGCGGTGCTGCTGCGCGGCGAGAAGCTCAAAGGGCTGCCGAAGACCGACCTGGCGGCCGTGCTGAAGGCGCCGGCGGAGTACGACGGCAAGTCGGTGTACCTCGAGGCGAAGGTGCGCAAGGCGTGCGAGCGCAAAGGCTGCTGGATGGAGCTTTCCCCCCCCACCGGCAACGGCCCGGGCGTGCGGGTGACGTTCAAAGACTACGGGTTCTTCGTGCCCCTCGACTCGGCCGGTCGCACCGCGAAGATCGAAGGTGTGCTGAAGGTGGCCGAGCTCAGCGAAGAGCGCGCGAAGCACTACGAGTCTGAAGGCGCGCAGGTGCCGCGCGGCAAAGACGGCAAGCCCCGCGAGGTGCAGCTGGTCGCGACGGGCGTCGAGCTGCGCAAGTAACTTGCGCTCGTATTCGATGCGCGGAGTTCAGGGCGCGGCCGATCGCGCCGTGATGCTCGCGCACGACTGGCTCTTGGCGCAGGCGCCGGGGTCGCGCATTCACGACGTGCAAGACGACCCGCGCTTTCAGCACCGCGGAGTCGATCTGCTGTGGGACAAGCCGGGCGAAGCCCCGGTCGGCGTCGAGGTGAAGGGCGATCGCCAGGCGCGGCGCGGCAACTACTTTCTCGAGCTGGTGAGCAACCTCGAGCGCGATACCCCGGGGTGCTTTCTGTACTCGACGGCCGACCTGCTGCTGTACGTGTTCCTGGCGCCGCGCGAGGTGCACTGCCTGCCGCTGAAGGCGACGCGCGACTGGTTTCTGCCGCGCGCGAAAGAGTACCCGCTCAAGTCGACGCGAACGCGCACGGGGGCGGTGCTGTACACGACGGTCGGCGCGATCGTGCCGGTGAAGCAGATTCAGAGCGAAGTGCCGGGAGCGACGCGCACGAAGTTGTGACGCGCTCGTGCAGCCGAATTCGCAGACCCCCTCGACAAGCTCAGGGCGAACGGAGGTTGCACGAGGGGTCAGCAGCCAGGCTCACACGCGGGCTCGGCGCCCGAGGCCGAATAGAGCAGGCCCTCGACGTCCTCCATCGCGAAGACCTTGCTGGTGGCCTGCGCCCTCACCTGCTCGAGCGCGTCGGCCTCGTCGGCGCCGACGACGCTGCCGAACACCCTGCCCTCGGTGCGCTCGAGGGCGAACTCCTGTTCGCTGAAGGCGATCTCGCCGGTGATGACGGCCTTGGCGGGCTCATACACGCGGGCGCCGCCGTCGCAGTCGACCCAGTACGGCATCGACCAGCGGTAGACGCGCCCTGACGCGGGCCACTGGTCGATGCGCACGCCCAGCTCGGGGGTGTCGCCTTCGACGACCTCGGTGAGCTCGACGATCGCATCGAGGGCTGACGGCACGTAGGGCTCCTCGAGATCGACGACGGGCTCTGGTGTGGGTTCGGGGGTGGCCTCGACGGGAGCTGGAATCGAGACCGGCGGGGGGGCTGCACGTGGTGTCGGCGACGTCACGACCGCGGCCTCACGGCCTCGTGCGCAGAGGGCCACGACGGCGAGCGTGGCAGCCACGAGGAAAATCGAGCTCGTCTTGTTCATGAGCAGCTCGACACTTCACGAACCGGGCCGCAGATGTACCAGCGGCAATGTTAAACATGGCCCAAACCCCCGCGGCCCCCGAGCTCGGCGAAGCGACGGAAGGTGTCGTCGTATCTCTGTTGGCCGGGGCGCGGGCGCACCGAAGCTGGCGCAAGCGCCGCAGGCCCGAGGTGCTGCCACAGCGAGGCACCCCAGCCACGCGGCGAACGAGGCGTGGTTCCGGGTCAGTCGCCTGGAGCCTCAGAACGTGTCGCTCTGCTCGAGGCGCAGAATGACGGCCTCGAGCTGCTCGCGCTCGTCTTCAGAGACAGCCAGCGCGAGGCGCTCGCGCACCTTCTTCACCTGCCGCTGAAACAGCTCCACGTCGACGCCCTTCGTGGAAGCGCGGGTGAGCCGGGTGTCGAGTCGATCGAGGCGAGAGGTCGGGGTCGGCTTCACGACGACGCGAGGAGGCTTCGGCGTCAGCGCAGGCGCGGGCTCGACGACGACGGCAACGGGCGGAGGTGTGGGCGGAGGCACCGGCTCAGGCTCTGGCGTCGAAGGAGGAGGCGGCGGTGCGGGCTTCGGCGCCGGCACGGGCATCAACGCGACGGGAGTCTCTGCGACGGGGTCGGAGCCCGGCCACAGCACGACGGCGAGAATGGCGAGCGCCCCCGCGCCCACCAGCGCCGCCGTGCCGAGGCCGGGCCCCTTCCGCAAGAACTCGGGTTCCGGCGTCATGACGGTCTGCACCGGCCGAGGGGGAAGCACGCGACGCGTCTCCATGACCGCGGGAGGCGGAGCCTCTGTCGGTTGCGTCGGCCACGGGTAGACCACCGGCGGAGGCGCAGGCGCCATGCGCACGGTCGGCGTCGCGGTCGGGTCGGCCATGCCCACCTTCAAGCCCAGCACGCGGGCGCGCACGTGCTCGGCCGAGGGGTACCGGTCTTCGGGCTTCTTCGACATCAGCTTGAGCACGAGCTCGTCGGCGCCGCCCGAGATGCCCGGCATCACCGACGACGGCCGCGGCGCGGGCGTCTTGCCGTGCATCATCAGCACCTCGACGACCGACTCGGCGGTGAAGGGCAGGCGGTTGGTGAGCAGCTCGAAGGCCATGACGCCGACGGCGTACAGATCCATCGCGAAGGTCGCGGCGTGCCCGAGCGCCTGCTCGGGCGCCATGTACGACGGCGTGCCGACCATCATGCTGGCACGGTCTTGCGGAGAGGCGCCGCCGAGCGCGCCGAGCTTCGCGATGCCGAAATCAAGCAGCTTCACGAAGCGCCCACCGTCGCGCTGGCGGCAGATGTAGATGTTGCTCGGCTTCAGGTCGCGGTGAATCACGCCCGCGCCGTGCGCTGCAGAGAGCGCCGAGAGAATCTCTTCGAGCAGGCCGAGCACCTCGGGCTCGGGCAGCGTGCGCCCGGCCGTCTGGTTTTCGGCGAGCAGGTCAGACAGCGCCTGCCCCTCGAGGTACTCCATCACGATGCACTGGCGGCCGTCGGGCAACGCGCCGTAGCCGAACACGTCGATGATGCCGCGGTGCCCGACCTGGTTCACCGCGCGCGCCTCGGCCACGAGCCGCTCGACCACCTGCGGGTTGTCGGCGAGCTCGGGCCGCAGCACCTTGATCGCGACGCGCTTGCCGATGACGGCGTGCTCACCCTCGTACACGATGCCCATGCCGCCGACGCCGAGGCGCTGCTTCACGCGGTAGCCGGCGACGTCGCTGCCGATGACGGGGTCGACGTACCGCCCGCTCGGCGTCGTCTCGGGCAGCTCGACCGTGTGCGGTTTGTCAGTCAGAGACATTCAGCCCCTTACTGCGAGACCGCGAAGAGAATGACCCCGAGCACCGCCAGCGCCGCTCCGATGCCCAGCGCGGCGAACCCCGTGCTCTGCGCAGTCGACGCGCGGCCGTAGGCGTCGAACGCGGCCTGCTGCGAGCACGGGTTCGTGGGGCACAGCTGCGCGCGCTCGCCGGCGGCGCCGGTCGCGAGCCCGCCGAAGACGGCGCTGGTGATGAGGCCGGCCCCGCCGAGCGCGAGCGTGATGATGCCGACGGTGCGCAGCCCCGACCCCGAG
>JAEUJP010000148.1 GCA_016793725.1 Myxococcaceae bacterium
GAGCACTGCCTCGTGCCGTTCAAAGAAGACGGGCCCCGCCGTGCGATTCACGTGGCGGTCGCCGACCCGACGACGAGCGACGTGCTCGCCGAGCTGGAGTTTCAGGTCGGGCGGTCGCTCAAGATCTCGATCGCCGCGCGCGACGAGATCGAGGCGGTGCACGCCGCGCTGCAGGGCGACGTGATCGAGGGGGCGATCGTCGAAGACGAGGCCCCGGCTGCGTCGAAGCCGCAGGCGCTCGGCCGCGTGGCGCTGAAGCGCGTGGCGGTGTCGCCCGACGGCTCGGTGAGTGAGCAGGGGGCGTCGCCGCCGCCTGCTGCTGCTGCTCCTCCTCCTCCTCCGCTCGCGCCGACCGTCGAGGTTCCGGTCGTGGTGCCTCCGCTGGCGGTGCCTCCGCGGGCGTCGCCGCGGCCCAGGCCGCCGTCGTCTCCGTCTGCGCCGAGGATGGGTGACGCGTGGGCGGTGCGGCCGGCCGCCGCGGCGCTGCCACGGCCGGGTGCGGCGATCGACGTGTTCGCCTCGACGCCGGTCGACGACGTGCCCGGGCCGCGTGAGTACATTCCAGCTCCGCTGTCGGCGCTGGAGGCGGACCCCGAGGTGCGCGAGACGCTGCTGGCCCCCGAGGCGGCGACGGCGTCGCCGAAGCGGTCGATGCCCGTGGCGTCGAAGATCGCGATCGAGCCCGCGCCGCTTGCGTTGACGCCTCCGCAGGGCCGCCGAAAGGCCGAGTCGTCGTCTCGCGCGAAGGTGTCGACCCTCGAGGTGCCACCGGTTCAGCAGGCGGCGCCGAAACGAAAGCCCGTCGAGACGCTCGAGACCGCTGCTCACAAGCCGTCTCCGGCGGTGCTGACGGCCGATTCGATGGAGGCCCTCGCGCCCCCGCTGACGTCGCCCGAGCCCGTGCCGGTGCGGCCGCAGCTGAAGACCGACCCCATGAACTTCGGCTCGGCGGCGAGGGCGCCGCCGGCAGGCTTCAACGAGGCACTCGAGGCCGAGCTGTTCACGGCCGAGACGATGATGCCGATCGAGGGCGAGCGCGACCTCGAGGCCGAGCGGGCCGCGAAAGAGGCTGCCGAGCGGGAAGAGGCTGCCCGCGTCGAGGCCGCTCGGCTCGAGGCCGAACTTCTCGAGACGAGACGAGTCGAGGCTGCTCGTCTGGCCGAGCGGCTCGAGGCTGAGCGGCTCGAAGCTGCACGGCTCGAGGCTGAACGGCTCGAGGCTGAACGTCTCGAAGCGGCGCGTCTCGAGGCTGAACGTTTCGAGGCTGAACGTCTCGAGGCTGAACGTCTCGAAGCGGCGCGTCTCGAGGCTGAGCGTCTCGAAGCGGCGCGTCTCGAGGCTGAGCGGCTCGAAGCTGAACGTCTCGAAGCTGAACGTCTCGAAGCTGCGCGTCTCGAAGCTGCCCGTCTCGAAGCTGAACGTCTCGAAGCTGAACGTCTCGAGGCTGAACGTCTCGAGGCTGAACGTCTCGAGGCTGAACGTCTCGAGGCTGCGCGTAACGAAGCTGAACGGGCTGCCGCCGAGCTCGCGGCTCGCGCTCCCTCCTCGCGCTCCACCACCGACGCCTCCACGCGCCCCGATCTTCCCAGCGCGCGCCGTCGCTCCGAGTCGCTCGAGTTCATACCCCCCGCTGACGCCAGCCCGCGCCGGTCGCCGCGCCGCTCGGCGCCCCGCGGCGAGGTGCCTGCCGACACCGAGCGCTCGGCGACTCCGCCCGAAGGCACTCCCGTCGTTCGCGCACCGCTCGACGCCGCCTCGGCCGCCACCCCCCCCGAGGGTACCCCTGCGATCCCCGCGCCGCCGCCTGCGACGCCGCCGGGCATGCGTCGCACCATCACCGACGAGAACCTCGTCTTGCCGGTATCGCTCGCGGCCACCGAAGAAGCCCCCCTCGCACCGGCCCCACCCGTCGAGCCCCCCGCGCCGGTCGAGCTCGCGGTCTCCGAGCTCCCCGACTGGATGCGCGACGCCTCGGCCACGCCCGCGATCACCGACCCCCTCGTCGCCGCCCTCGCCGAAGCGGGCCCCACCACCACCGCGCTCGCTCGCGTGCTGCGCCTGCTCATCAAGCGTGGCCTGCTCACCGAAGAGGAGCTCATCGAGGAGCTCCGCAAACAGTGACGCACCTCCTCGAAGTCGAGCGGCTCTCGGCCGAGCTGAAGGGTGGAGTTCGCGTCGTCGATGAGATCAGCTTCACCTTGAGCCCCGGCCGCGCCCTCGGGCTCGTCGGCGAGTCGGGCTGCGGCAAGACCAGCGCTGCCCTCGCGCTGATGCGCCTTCTCCCCGACGGCGCCGTCACCCGCGGCAACGTGAAGCTCCTGGGTGAGTCGCTGCTCGAGGCCCCGAAGCCCCGCATGCGCGAGCTGCGCGGCAGTCGCATCTCGATGGTCTTCCAGGAGCCCCTGAGCGCCTTGAACCCCGTGCTCACGGTCGGCAGCCAGATCGCCGAAGGCCTCGAGGTGCACGCGAAGCTGAGCGGCTCCGCCGCGTGGCAGCGCAGCGTCGAGCTGCTCGAGAGCGTCGGCATCGCGAACGCCGCCGAGAAGGCGAGGGCGTACCCGCACCAGCTCTCGGGTGGCATGCGCCAGCGCGCGCTGATCGCCGCCGCCCTCGCGTGCGAGCCCAGGGTGCTCATCGCCGACGAGCCCACCACCGCGCTCGACGTCACGGTGCAGGCGCAGATCCTCGCGCTGCTCACCACGCTCAAGAAAGAGCGTGGCCTCGGCCTGCTCATCATCACGCACGACCTCGGCGCCGTCTCGGCCGCCTGCGACGAAGTCGCCGTCATGTACTCGGGCCGCATCGTCGAGCAGGGGCCCGTCGCGAGCGTCTTTCAGAGCCCGCGACACCCGTACACCGCGGCGCTGCTGAAGGCGCGGCCCTCGCTCGCGAGCCGCGGCGCTCCGCTCGAGGCGCTGCCCGGCCAGGTGCCCCCGCTGGGCGCGAAGCTCGAGGGCTGCCGCTTTCGTCCGCGCTGCCCGCGCGCCATCGAGCCGTGCGCCGTGAAGATCCCCCACGCGGCCGAGGGCGATCGACGCTTCGAGTGCCACAACCCGCTGCCGTGATGGAGCCCACCGAGCGCCACCTGCTCGACGCGGTGCTCGCCGCGCCCGACGACGATGGCCCCCGCCTCGTCTACGCCGACTGGCTCAACGCCCGCGGCGACCCACGGGGCGAGCTCATCGTGCTGCAGTGCGCCCTCGAGCGAGATGATCTCACGGCGCCCGAGCACGTCAGGGTGCGCTCGAACCAGAGCCGCCTGTTCAAGGCCCACCTCGACCTGTGGGAGCGCCCGCTGCGCGCCCTTCGTGACGGCCGCTACACCTTTCGCCGCGGCTTCGCCCACCACGCCCGTCTCACCGGAGCAGCGCCCCTCGCGCTCGAAGCCCTGCACGAGGTCGCTCCGCTGCTGCGCCACTTCACGATCGCCGCCGATCGTCTCGCCGAGCTGATGGCGAGCGACTGGGTCGAGGGCCTGCAGCTCGAGAACGGCCTCGTCGATCTGCAGAGCGTCGTTCGTTCGCTGCGGCTGCCGAGGCTGCGACGCCTGCGGCTGCCTGCCGGGCTGTGGGAGCCCGCCGACGTCGAGCAGCTCGCCGCCATCGACCGCCCCCTCGAGTACTTGAGCCTCGACTTCGACCAGCGCAGCGGCGCGGCCCACCACGGTGCGCTGAAGCTCGGTCTCTCGCGCCGCGCGAGGTTGCGCGCCCTGCGCATCGAGGGCGCCCGCGGCCTCGGGAGCGTGACGGTCAGCGGCCTCGAAGAGCTCGAGCTCGTGCGCTGTGAGATGACGCAGGCCGACGTGCTCGCCATGGCGCCGTCGCTCGTGAAGCTCGAGATCACCGAGAGCGATCTGAGGCGCGGCAGGGCTCGCTTCGACCCCGTCGCGTTTCTCGAGGTGGCGCCGCGGCTCACGAGTCTGCGCATCGAGGGCGCCGCGCTCGATGACGCGGGCCTCGCTCGCCTCGTCTCGTCGCCGCAGGCCTCTCGGTTGAAACATCTGCACCTCGCGCGCAATGCGCTCACCGACGTCGGCGCGCGCGCGCTGCTGGGCACGGAGTTTCTGTTCGGGCTTCGTTCTTTGAACCTCGACGTTTCTTCGCTGACGACTGCTGCCAAGAAGCGGGTGCGCGCCCGTTTCCCCGATGCCTCGGTCGACGCGCGGTAAGGTCGCTCCGGTGTTGCTCACCGTCGATTCGCTCGAAGTTCACTGGGGCCACGTTCACGCCGTGCGTGGCGTGAGCTTCGAGATCGCCCGCGGCGAGACCCTCGGCCTGGTCGGTGAGTCGGGCTGCGGCAAGAGCTCACTCGCCCGCGCCCTCGTTCAGCTCGTGAAGCCGTCGAAGGGCTCCGTTCGCTTCGAAGATCCAAAGCGCAAGCTGCAGCTCGTCTTTCAAGACCCCAAGGCTGCGCTCGACCCGCGCCTGACCGTGCAGGCGACCCTCGAAGAGCCCCTCGAGATCGCCGGCCTCGAGCTGAAGCGCGTGCCCGCACTGCTCGACGCCGTCGGGCTCGGCGCCGAGCTCTTGCCCAGACGCCCTCACGAGCTCAGCGCCGGTCAGCGCCAGCGCATCAACATCGCGCGAGCCCTCGCCGTCGAGCCGACGCTGCTCGTGCTCGACGAGCCCGTCAGCGCCCTCGACGTCAGCGTGCAGGCCCAGGTGCTGAACCTGCTGGTCGAGCTCCAGAAGAGCAGGGGGCTCACCTACCTCTTCATCTCGCACGACCTCGCCGTCGTCTCGCACATCGCGACCCGCATCGCCGTCATGCAAGAAGGCCGAATCGTCGAGCTCGGCCCCGCCGAGCAGGTCATCGTCACGCCGCAGCACGCGTACACGAAGACGCTGCTCGACGCCGCCGCGAGGCTCGCCCTGTGAGCGGCCCGTTCTGGCTCAGCCACCACCACGACGACGAGCTGAACCGCTGCTACCGCTTCGGCGCGCTGCACGTCTGCTCACGCTGCCTCGGCACGTACCCCGTGCTCTTCGCGGCCATGGCGGCCCAGATCGCGCTCAGAGCCCCGCTCGCCCACCCGCTCGACGTGCCGCTCACGCTCGCGCTCACCGTGCCCGCGCTCGCCGACTGGGCCTATGGGAGGTTCAGGCCGCAGGCCGGCACCAACACGCTGCGCCTCGTCACCGGCGTCATGTTGGGACTGGCGCTGGGCAGAACCCTGTTCGTCCATGTTCAGAGGCCCTTTCCTCTCGCGCTACTCCTGCAGCTGGGCCTCGTGACAGCCGTCGCCGGCCCTGTCATTCTCGCGACTTACCGCCGCCGGCGCGGCGATTAGATCCAGGCCGTCCCTCGCGCGTTCGTATCAACCAGCAACACCTGGCGAAGGGACAGAAAGCAGAGTTTGTAGTTGGGAACGGAGACTTCGGACGAACAGCTCATGCTGGCGTTCAAGTCGGGCGATGCCCGGGCATTTCGTGTGCTCGTGCAGCGCCACCGCGGGCCGGTCTTCAACTTCATCTACCGTTACACGGGTCACAAGGCGCGAGCCGAAGACCTCTTGCAGGAGACCTGGTTGAAGGTGGTGCGCAGCAGCAGCGAATACGAACCCAAGGCGAAGTTCACGACCTGGGTCTACACGATTGCGAGGAACCTCTGCGTGGACAGCGCGCGCAAAGAGACGTACCGGCAGACAGACTCGCTCGACGCTCCGATCGGCTCGGAAGACGGCGAGCGCCCGATGGGCGACTCGGTCGGTGACGAGGTCGCTCCGGGCCCCGAGCGCGCCGCGTACAACGCTCGCCTGCGCCCCATTCTGACCAAGGCCCTCTCGGGTCTGCCCGAAGAGCAGCGCGAGGTGTTTCTGCTGCGCGAGTACCACGGCATCTCGTTCAAAGAGATCGCCGAGGTGACCGGGGTGAACGAAAACACGGTGAAGAGCCGCATGCGGTACGCGCTCGAAGGTCTGCGCAAGAGGTTGAGTGAGCTGGGAGTCGACGGAGAATTGGTTACAGACGGAAGGACAGTGGCGTAGTCAATGAAACCCGCGGTGCACCAATACGAGGACAAGCTCCTCGAGCTCGCCTACGGCGAGCTGCCGCCCGGCGAGGCGAGCGCAGTCGAGTCGCACGTGCGCTCGTGCTCGCGGTGCACCGAGGCCCTGAGCGAGATCCGCTCCGTGCGCTCGACCATGGGCCAGCTGCCCATGGAGCCCGTCCCCGACACCGGCCTCGAGTCGCTCTTCGCCTACGCCGACCAGGCCGCCCGCCGCAACGCCGCCGGCCCCGCGCCCACCGCCACCTGGTGGCGCAAGCTCATGGCCCCGCTCATGGCCGCCGGCGCCTTGAGCGTCATCGGCGTCGTCGCCTACCAGTCGAGCCGAGAGGGCGAGCCGCTGCCCACCCGCGCCGCCATCGCCGAAGAGTCTCAACGCAAGGTCGACTCGCTCACCGCGACGCCGATTCAGCCGGCCGAAGCCCCGGCTCCCGTCGCCGGCGCCGCGCCCGAGCCCGAGCTCGGCGCGCGCGAAGAGCAGAAGCAGGCGCCGGCCAAGACCGCGATGGCTCCGGCGAAGCCCGAGCCCGCCAAGAAGAAGATGTCGGGCTACGGCGACGGCGCCGAGCTCGGCGACATGTTGCAGCAGGGCGCCAAGCTCTCGAAGTCGAAGAACGAAAAAGAGGTCGTGCTCGACAACAGCTGGGGCAACTCCGGCGCGACCGCCCGCAAGGGCGGCTACGTCGCGAACGAAGACGACGCCCCGGCCGACGCGAAGAAGGTCGAGACGAAGGCGCAAGAGTCGAACAAGGTCGCTCGCGCGAACGACAAGGCCGGCAAAGACGAGTGGGGCGCTCCCGCCGGCAACGCGGGCGCAGCCCAGCCGCGCGCGGCTCCGTCGGCCGAGCAGGTCGCTCCGAGCGCGCCGCCGCCTCCTCCTCCGGCGCAGGCAGCTCCTCCACAGCAGCAGGCTTCGCAGGGCTCGGGCTCGTTCGGTCTCGGCGTCGGCAACGCGGGCTCGCAGCAGCAGATGCGCGGCGGCGGCGGCATGACCCAAGAGGGTCGGCTCTCGGAGCGCGAGCGCGACTCGCGGGCCGGTGAAGCGCAGGCGCCGTCGGTCGGGTCGACCGCCGATCGCCGCTCCGACGTCGTCTCCGATCTCAACGCCCGCATTCAGGAAATGAAGCGCGAGCGCAGCGCCCGAAACACCGAGGCCGAGATGGAGATCGCCTTCGACATCTTCCGCACCGCGCCCGCGCGCAGCCCGCAGCGCCTCCAGGCCCTGAGCTCGATCTGCAACGGCTTCTACGCCCTCGAAGAGCCGAGCAGGGCCGAGCCCTATTGCGGCATGATGATGCGCGAGTACCCGAACAGCGCCGAGGCCCAGGCCTACGCCGCTCGCCAGAACAGCGCTCGACCCGCGGCGAAGCGCGCCAAGACGCGCAGCAGCTACGACTTCGACGAAGAGGCGGCGAAGCCCGCTCCAGCCGAGCGCCAGCAGCAGCGCCAGTCTGACCCGGCCCCGGCCAGCTCGTACTGAACGCGCAGGTCTGTCAGCGCACCTGACAACCTGGGCGAATTAGCACCCCAATTCTGTCTGAATTACGACCACTTCGGGTCACAATGACCGATGCGTCGAGGTCTCGGCCGGCTGATAATCAGCCCGTGGTCAGAAGAGCCGAAAGGGGTCAGACAGCCATCGAAGCGGCGCTCGTGATGCCGCTGATGGTCTTTCTCACGCTCGGCATTCTGCAGCTCACCATGCTGCAGCAGGCGCGGCTGATGACCGAGTACGCGACGTACCAGGCGGCCCGCGCCGGCATCGTGTGGAACGGGAGCAACGAGCGCATGCACGACGCCGCCGTGATGGCGCTGCTCCCCACCATGGGCAACACCGAAAACGCGTCGAAGCTCGCCGAGACCTGGGTGAAGCACTACCGGTACGATCTCGCGCTGCGCCCGCTGCCGTGGGGCGCGCCTCGCGCGCACGTGAACGGCCAGTTCCTCACCGGCGCGATTCGCATCGACACCATCACGCCG
>JAEUJP010000236.1 GCA_016793725.1 Myxococcaceae bacterium
CCACTTCGGGCTCAAGAACGACGACGCCTCGATGCGCTTGAGCCCCGAGTCCATCAGCGCGTGAATCAGCCGCACCTTGTCGGGCGTCGGCAGCGCCTTCACCTCGTTCTGGAGCCCGTCTCGCGGCCCCACCTCGTACACGCTGACTGCTTTCGGCAGCCGCTGCTCAGCCACACGCTGTTCAGCCACACGCTGCTCAGCCACGCTGCGCTCCCACGATCAGATCCATCGACTCGGGGCCGTGCGGGCTCTCATCGACCGCTCCGTGCACCCACTGCACCTTCAACCCTGCCTGCTCGAGCAGCGCAACCATCTCGTCTCGGAAATAGTAACGAATGAAGTACTTCGCGACCATCGTGCGCCCGTCGGGCGTGATCAGCCGCCGCTCGGCCGAGTCACGCGCCGTCACCGGGTCGTACGTCGAGGTCTCGATGAGCCGGCTCCCGTCGGGCAGGTAGTCGTCATACGCCGCGTGCGGCCGCGCCTCGATGTACTGCCGCGCCAGACCCTGGCACACGAACAGCCCCCCGGGCTTCAGCGTGCGCGCGATCTCGCGGAGCAGCTCGACCTGCTCGTGCTCCTCGAAGATGAAGAGCGTGTTGTACCAGCACCACGCCCCAGCCAGCCGCGCCGTGCCGACCGGCAGCTTGAAGAAGTTGGCCCGCAAGACCGACGCGTGCGTTCGCGCCTCGGCGAGCGACAGCGGGTCGAAGTCGATGCCGACCCGCAGCCGCTGCGTGCGCAGGCTCTTCAGGTGGCGACCGTGCCCGCAGCCGACGTCGAGCAGCGGGCCCGGCACTTCGACCCGCCCGAACGCCCGCGTCAGGTAGTCGCCCTCGACGTTCGTGACGTCGTCGGGCAAAAACGGCCGCGTGCTGCGCAGGTACAGCTCGCCGAAGAACGGCCCGACCTGATCGCTCACGCTCACCGCGGCCGAACAAACAGAAATTGCCCGCTCTTGGGAAGGGCCTCGTCGAATCGGAAGAACTGCGGCGTCTGCTCGGCCCGCTTTTCGGCCTTCACCGCCTGCGGCACCTTCACCCGCAGGTACCCCGCGAGCTCTTCGTCGGTGATCACCCCATCGTCGTTCGAGTCGCCCTTCTCGAGCCCCTCGAGCAGGTAGGCCGTGAACGCCGAGTGCCCCGCCCACCGCGGCGCCTCGGCGTCGTCTTCCCACGCCCGCTGCCCCTTCGTGCCCGCCGTCAGCACCACCTCGGCACGCTCGGCCCACAACGATCTCACCTCGGGCGACAGCATCGCGTCGCCCTTCGCGCCCACCGCCCAGCCGCTGTAGCAGGCGTCGAGCACCAGCATCACGTGTCTGCTCGGCACACCCTTGCGCAGATCATCGAGCAGCTCCTGCATGTCCCACCCGCGCGTCGCCATCGGCACGTCGGGCTGCTCGAAGTAGCCGGCAGGCTGCAACAGCCCGAAGTCTTTTCGCGCGCCCTTCTCGTAGCCGCCGTGCCCCGAGTAATAGAACAGGAAGCTGCTGTTGCCGTCGGCCTTGGGGAAGGTCTGTCGAAACCGCTCGACCGCCAGCTTCAACGAGGGCGCGTCGGGCCGCTGGGCGCCCTCGCCCCCATCGTCGACGAACAGCATGACGTTCTCGGGCCGGTACCCGAACCGGCCGATCAACACCTCGCGCAGCGCCCGCGCGTCGCCGCACGGCGCCTTCAGCTCGCGGTCGCCGCCGTAGCTGCACACCCCCGCCAGCAGCGCGTAGCGCTCGAACGACGCGGGCCCGTCGGGCGCCTGGAGCAGGCTCAGCACCTTCTCGCGCGGCAGCGGCTCACCCTTCGCGCCGGCGGGCTCCTTCGCCGCAGCCGCGGGCTTGAGCGCCGCGATGACGGCCGCGATCAGCACCACCATCACCGGCACCGCCAGCAGGCCCTTCGGGGTCGGCAGGCGGGCTCCGAGGGCACGGCGCACGTCGGCGAACCCGAGCCGCGTGCCTTCGCGCGACGAGGCGATCAGCGTGCCCTGGTGCCGCTCGCCGGCGTACCAGGGGTGCACGTCGAGCTTCGAGAGCAGCGGAGCCGCCCAGTCGACCTTCAGCTTCGACGACGGGTCGGCGCTGAGCACGAGCAGGCCGTCTGCCTGCTTCACCAGCAGCAGCGCGCAGTCATCGAACCGCCGCGCCCACAGCTTGAACTGCGTCGATCGCGGCTTGTCGAGCACGAGCACCTTCAGGGGGCGGTCGCCGAGCGTGAGGCGCCACGTCTGGGCGCGCTGCAGGTCTTCTTTGTACAGGCGCCGATCGTCGACGAGGCCGGCGATGTACCTCTGAAAGCGCGGCTCCTTTGCGAACAGCGGCGTCGTCGTCAGCGCCGCGGGGCTTCGAGCGATGACGTCGAAGAACGCCTCGAGCTCTTCGAAGTACCTGACGGGCTCGGCCGGCAGGTGCGCCTGTGCCACCGCGAGGTACAGCGCCTGGGCGGCCTGCTCGGGCGACACGCGGTCGACCCAGCGCCCCTGGCGCACGTCTTCGGCGTAGTGGCTGACCGCCTCGAGCGCGGGCGACGGCGGCTCGGCGCGCGTGAGCAGGTAGAGCAGCCACGCCTGGTCGAACGTGGGAAAGTCGTCGAGCTGAAAGCGCTCGGAGCTTTGCCGGCGCTTCCACCACTCGAGCGAGGTCAGCGCGCTCAGGCGCAGGTGGCCCGGCAGCTCGCTCACGTCGGGCTCGGTGAAGCTGACGCGCGCCGCGTCGATCACGGGGCGATCACGGCCGGGTGAAAGAACTCTTTCGCGAGGGCCGTCAGCGCGACGCGCCGCTGCAGATCGGGAAAGACGAGCGCCCTCACCGCGGTGGGCCCGTCGAGCTCGGCGTCACGGTCGATCACCCCACCCTTGCGACGAAAGCCCTCGACCACGCCCGACGGCGGCTTGAAGATCATGACGTCGAACTCGCCGTCGCGATCGGTGTCGTAGAGAAACCACTCGGTCTTGCTGCGCTTCACCCAGGCGAGATCGAAGCCTTCGCCCTTGCGTGCGCGCTGCTCCATCTCGGCGCGCGAGTCGGCGACGTTCTCGAGGTCGAGCTCGAACAACATCGCCGACGCGTCGGTGCCGACGATCGAGACGGCTGCGAGCTTCGCGCCCTGAACTCCGCTGTCGTCGGCCTTCACGTCGGTGCCGACGTCGCGGTAGGGGTCGGGCCACACCGCGCCGGCCGTGCGCACGCGCGGAGCGAGCCCGCCCAGCGACGCACGAATGCGCTGCGTCTCTTCGGGGGTCGCCCCCGCGGTCATCAGCGCGGTCGCCAGCTGACCTCGCGCCGGGCCCGACGTGACCGCCCCCGACCAGGGATCTTCGGTCGCGTGCGTCGCGTCACCGATGAAATACCAGATGCGCCCGAGCTGCCGCATCAGCGCGAGCGGCGCCTTCGCGATGGGCTCGGTGAGCTGCTCCTTCGGGTCGATGATCACGACCGAGCCCGACGTGCCGCACTCGTTCTTGCCGTCGCCGTCGTAGTCGAACAGCTCCCACTCGCGTGCCTTGAACGGGTCGGGCGGCAGATCGATCGGCTGGTTGATGGCGAGGCCGACGGGGTACAGCGCCTCTTCGTCGACCCAGGCGAAGCGCGCTTCGGCCACCTTCGAGAGCTTCGTGCGGTCGACCAGCGGCGCGTCGTCGGCGAGCTTCTTCGGCGGCGCACCGTCGGTGAGCTCCCACGCGGTGCCGCGCCCCGAGCCCCTCACGTTCTCGACAGACAGGCGGTTGCCGAGCCACACGGCGGTGTGCCCGTCGACGCTCGACACCGCCATCGTGAGGCCGGGCTCGAGCTCGGCGAAGACGACCCAGCCGCCCTCGACTTCCCACACGGTGGTCTCGGGCTTGCCGTCTTTGTCGGTGTCGAGGCGGCGCGACCTGCCGTGCTTGGCGAGCGCATGGGGGCTCGGCGCGCTCATGACCGGCTCGGCCGGCACCTGCTCGAGAAACGAGCGCACCTCGGCGACGTGCACGTGAAAGTACGCGGCGGTGCCCGACTCGGCGCGCAAGAACGCGTTCACGCCGACCAGCTTGCCGGCGCGGTTCACGAGGGGCCCGCCCGAGTCGCCGTGCGCGAGCTGGCAGCTCGACTGAATGACGAGCGCCGGCATCTTCGCGGTGAGCTGGGCGGCGGCTGCCTCTGCGGCGGCCTTGTTCCGTGCGCACTCGGCGTCGCCGACGCAGTCGGACATGTACGCCGCGATGCCCGCTGACGAGGTGCCGAGCTTGCCGATGCTCATGACCTCGCCGTCGCGTACGGCCCAGAGCAGACCGATGCCCCCGTGGCCGAGCGACGCGACGGGCTCACCGGGCGTGGGGTCGTCTTTCGAGAGCTCGACGGCGTGCAGACCCGGGGGCGGCGCGTCGAGCTTCAGCACGGCGAGATCGACGGCGGGGTCGCTCTTGAGCACCCAGGCGACGTAGGTCTGGGGCAGCTTCTCCATGTAGCCGCGGGCGTTGAGCGCGCCGAGCTCGACGTGAACGCGCAGCTTCCAGTCGACGGTCTCGGCGTCGGCGATGACGTGGTGGTTGGTGAGAATGAAGCCGCGCGGGTCGATGACGATGCCCGTGCCGTAGCCGCGGCGGCCGCGCACGATCACCGTCGACGGAGCGACCTTCTGGTACAGCTCGCGAACGTCACCCTTCGCGTTGGCGGCGATCGGCGCCGAGCGCTCGCGCAGCGTCGGCACGAGGGCGGCGGCCGGTCGTTGCGCCGCCGCGCAGCCGCACAACACCACCAGGGCGGCGGCGAGTCTCAAGGCTCAGTTCGCGCCGGGAAACGAGTCGACGTACTGAACCTTCACGTCGGGGAACGAGTCGACCAGCTGGATCTTGGTGTCGGGGAATGAGTCGACCAGCTGCCACTCGCCACACCGATCGGGAAACGAGTCGACCTTCTTCACCTTGAGATCGGGGAAGGAGTCGACCACCTTCACCTTCACGTCGGGAAACGAGTCGACGATCTGGATCTTCCCGAACAGCTTCTTGCCGTTGAAGCTGCAGCTCGACTTGTTGAACGAGCCACCGGCGTCGGCGCCGAACGCGACTGCCACGGCGACGAGAACGAGCACCTTCTTCATGGCTTGCGGTTCCTCCAGTACCAAAGTGAGCACACGATGCCGGCCCCCGTCACGTCGGCGATGGCGTCGTACACGCTCGCAGATCGGCCCGGGACGTAGAGCTGGTGCACCTCATCGCTGACCCCGTAGAGGCCCGCCATGAGCAGCGAAAGTTGGGGGTTGCGCGTGGCCCTCAGCAGCAGCGCCGCCAGCACCCCGTACTCGACGCCGTGAATGACCTTGTCGAAGTCCCACACGGCCTTCGGGGCGAAGTCGAAGCCGCTCTGCGCCGAGAGAAAGAAGATGAGCGCGCAGTAACAGACGACGGGAGCCCAGAGGCTCACGCGCCGGAGCACGTCAGGCGACGACGCAGGAGTCGGCATCGATCGGCTTCTCGGGCACGACCACCGCCGGGCTGCTCAGCGTGCGCCCCTGCTTGCCGCCGAGTGACGACGCGCTCGAGCGCTCGATGTGCACCTCGACGATCGCGCCGGCCGGCGCGTCGCCGTCGAAGTTCACCGTACGGTTCTGCGGGGTGCGGCCGAACCGCCGGGTCTCGTCGGTCTTCGAGCGGCCCTCGACGAGCACCTCGAGCGTGCGGCCGACGTTCTGGGCGTTCAGCTGCTGGCTGATGCGCTTCTGCAGGGCCTGAAGGCGATCGAGGCGCTCGACCTTCACCTCGTGCGGCACGACGCCCCACTCTTCTTCTTTGAGCAGCGCCATCGTCTTGGGTCGCGCCGAGTACACGAACGAGAACTGCCCGTCGTACTGGGCACGCTCGGTGAGCTCGAGCGTCTTCTGAAAGTCGTCTTCGGTCTCGCCGGGGAACCCGACGATGACGTCGGTGGTCACCGCGATGTCGGGGCGCGCGGCGCGGAGCTTCGCGAGCCGCTCGAGGTACTGCTCGACGGTGTAGTCGCGGCGCATGCGCTTCAGCACCGGGTCTGACCCGCTCTGCACCGGCAGGTGGAAGTGCGGCGCGATCTTCGGCTGCACGCGGAAGGCCTCGATGAGCTCGTCGCTCAGGTCGTGCGGGTGGCTCGTCGTGAAGCGCACACGCTCGATGCCGGGCACCTCGCACGTGCGCAGCAGCATCTGGGCGAACGAGATGCCGCCCCGGTACGAGTTCACGTTCTGGCCGATGAGCGTCACCTCGCGCACGCCGACCTTCACGAGATCGGCGGTCTCGGCCAGCACGTCGATGAACGGCCGGCTCACCTCGCGGCCGCGCGTGTGCGGCACCACGCAGAAGGCGCAGACGTTGTCGCAGCCCTTCATGATGGTGATGAACTCGGTGACCTTGCCGCGCGACGTCTCGGGGTCGGCCCGAGGAAACACGTATTCTTCCGAGTCGACCCACGCCGTGTCGACCACCCGCACCCGGTCTTTCGCCACGCGGTCGAGAATGGTCGGCAGGTTCTGAATCGCGTCGGGCCCGAACACGAAGTCGACCCACGGCGAGCGCTCGAGCAGCTTCGCCTTCTCTTGCTGGGCGACGCAGCCGCCGACGCCGATGACCGCGCCGCGCTGCAGCTTCACCTGGCGGTAGCGACCGAGCGCCGAGTGCATCTTGTCTTCGGCCTTCTCGCGAATCGCGCACGTGTTCAGAACGATCAGATCGGCCCTCTCGTAGTCGACCGTCGCCGCGTAGCCCGACTTCGCCAGCGCCTCGCTCATGCGGAGCGTGTCGTTGACGTTCATCTGGCAGCCAAAAGTGTGAATGAAGTAGCGTTTCACGGGTTTGGGACGGGTTTGCGTCAGCGCGCCGGGGAATGCAACTCGGTGCCGCTCCCAGACGCGACATTTCAGATGCGGAGGCCCTAGGCACCATGAGAACTCTCGTTGGTAGCAGTCTTGTCGTGATTCTCGTGGCTTGCGGCGCCCCGGAGGGCGGCAGCACGGGCGGCGGTAGCGGAACCGCCGGCGGAAGTGGCGCCACTGCTGGCGGCGGGAACAACACCGCGGGCGGGAACAACGCCGCGGGCGGGAACAACACCGCGGGCGGGAACAACACCGCAGGCGGGAACAACACCGCAGGCGGGAACAACACGGCGGGCGGTGCGACGGCAGGCGGCGCGACGGCAGGCGGTGCGACGGCAGGCGGCGGCATGACGGCAGCCGTGGCGGCGCAGATCGTCACGGGTCGCCAGCACACGTGTGCCCGCTCGACGACGGGCGGCGTGAAGTGCTGGGGCTACGCGGACTACGGCCAGCTCGGCAACGGCGCCGCTCTCTCATCCACGCCCTACCCCACGCCGCAGCAGGTCACCGGCATCACGTCGGGCGCGACGTTCATCTCGACCAACTTCGATCACACGTGCGCCGTCGTCTCGGGCGCCGCGCGCTGCTGGGGCGACAACACCCAGGGCCAGCTCGGCAACAACAGCGTCACCTCTTCGTCGACGCCCGTGCAGGTCTCGGGGCTGACGTCGGGCGTCACGCAGGTCGCCGCGGGCGCAACCCACTCGTGCGCGCTGCTGAGCTCCGGCGTGGTGCGCTGCTGGGGCCTCAACGACGTCGGCCAGCTCGGCGACGGCACGCAGACCAACTCGCTCGTGCCGGTTCCCGTCATGGGCATCACCTCGGGCGCGACCGCGATCTCGGCCGGTCTGTACCACACGTGCGCGATCGTCTCGGGCGCGCTCCGCTGCTGGGGTGGCCAGCCTTACGGCGAGCTCGGCAACGACGCCAACACCGCCTCGCTCGTGCCGACTCAGGTCATGGGCCTCACCTCGGGTGTCACCGCGGTCAGCGCCGCCGACAGCATGACCTGCGCGATTCACAACGGCGCCGCGAAGTGCTGGGGCAAAAACGGCGTCGGCCAGCTCGGCAACGGCATGGGCGGCACGCTGGTCGAGAGCAGAACGCCCCAGCAGGTCGTCGGGCTCACGTCGGGCGTCACCTCGATCGCCGCCGGCTGGCTCTACGCCTGCGCGGTGCACTCTGGCGCCGCGAAGTGCTGGGGCACCAACTTCGACTACTCGCTCGGCAACGGCCAGGGCGCCGGCTTCGAGTCGAACGTGCCGGTGAACGTCACGGGCCTCACGAGCGGCACGGCCGCGGTCGCCGCGGGCGCCGGCAGCAACGGCGCGCTGCTCACGAACGGCACCATGCGCTGCTGGGGCCTCGGCGGCGCCGGCCAGCTGGGTAACGGCATGACCGACGACTCGAACGTGCCGGTCGTCGTGACGGGCTTCTAGTTCGCGTTGCGCGGGTGCAGGTGGCCGCGGCCCTCGGCCGAGGCCACCGCGCGGTGCAGCTCGAGCAGCTCGACCTCTCGGGCCCTGAACGACGCCAACGTCACGGCGCCCAGGGTCGCCTCGAGCTCCGACAGATCTTCCAGCCGGGCAAGCTCGGTCGGCGCCCGCTCGAGCAGCGCGTGCTCCTTCGCGTTGAGGTTCGGCCGGTGCTGGTTCAGCTCCCGAATGCGCGCTTTCACCTCGGCGAGCGCAGACCGCCGGCCACAGAAGCTGGCGGCATCGGCGGCGATGCGCTTCTGGTCGAGCGGGTCGAGCTTCGACTCTTTCAGCGCCTTCGCATGGGCGAAGGCGAAGCGCCCGGCCCAGTCTTCGCCGCTCGCGTCCATCAGCGAGCGCAGCAGCGTGCGCTGGTAGAGCACGAAAGCCTCGACTTTGTCGGGCGTGATGTCGAAGTGGGCGAGCCGCAGCGTTCGGGCGTCGGACATGGCGGGTCGTCTTATACACTCACCGCCCGTGCCCGAGGGGTGCCCCAGCAACGCCCTGCTCGACGCCTTCGCGCAAGGCGAAGGAGCCCCCGCCGAGCGCGAGCGCATCGCCACCCACGTCTCGACCTGCGGCCACTGCGCCTCGCGCATCGGCCAGGTCGTCGCGAAGGTCAGCCTGCACGGGCCCACCCAGTACGACTCGCCGGGCGCCGGGCGGCGGCGCATCTCGCACCAGAGCCTGCCCGAGGTCGTCGACGACGACACCCACATCTCGGGCGAAAAGAAGGCCGCGCGCGAGCCCCTCGGCAAAGGCAGCACCCTCTCTCGCTATGTCGTGCTCGAGCGGCTCGCCGAAGGTGGCATGGGCGAGGTCTACGCGGCGTACGACCCCGATCTCGATCGCAAGGTCGCGCTGAAGCTCCTCAAGAGCGACTTCGCGGGCTCCGACACGGCGGGCGAGCTGCGCATGCGCATGCTGCGCGAGGCCCAGGCGATGGCGAAGCTCTCGCACCCGAACGTCGTCACCGTGCACGACGTCGGCCTCATCGACGATCAGGTCTTCATCGCCATGGAGTTCGTCGAGGGCGTCACCGCCGCCGACTGGCTCGGCGCCAAGAACCGCACCTGGCCGCAGGTGCTCGAGATGTACATCCAGGCGGGGCGTGGGCTCGCCGCAGCACACGCTGCCGGCATCACCCACCGCGACTTCAAGCCCGAGAACGTCGTCGTCAGCAAGAACGGTCGCGTGCGGGTCATCGACTTCGGGCTCGCCCATGCGCTCGCGCCCCAGCCACAGACCGACTCGAACCCGCCGCCCGAGCTGTCGATCTCGTCAGAGAGCTCGGGGCACATGAAGCGGAAGATCACGCAGCCCGGCACGGTGCTGGGCACGCCGGCGTACATGGCGCCAGAGCAGCTGCTCGGCCAGGCGACCGACCACCGCTCCGATCAGTTCAGCTTCTGCGTCGCCCTCTACGAGGCGCTGTACGGCGAGCGGCCGTTCGACGGCCTGACCGCGCCGGCGCTGATGGCCGAGATCCAGTGGAACCGCGTGAGGTCGGCTCCGCAGGGCACGCTGGTGCCGGCGCGCATTCGCAAGCTGCTCTTGCGCGGCCTGCGTGCGTCGCCCGGCGAGCGGTTTCGTTCGCTGAACGCGCTGCTCGTCGGCCTCGAGCGCAGGCGCACGGCAGTGGTCAGACAGTGGATCGGCGCGGCCGCCGTTCTCGTCGTGACGCTGGTCGGCGTCGCCTTCTGGGTGCAGCACTCGCGGGCGCAGGCGAAGTGCGCCGAGGCGGCCGATCGCTTTCGCGGCCTGTGGGACGAGCCCGCCCGCGAGCAGGCGCGCAGCGCGTTTCTCGCGACGGGCATGCCCTGGTCGAAGAAGGCCTACGAGGGCGCGAGCCGGGCCCTCGACGCCTACACCGCCCGCTGGAGCCTCATGCGCCGCGCTGCCTGCGAAGAGCAGACCGCCGGTGACGAACGGCTCGGCCAGACGCTGCTGTGTCTGTCGCGCGCGCACTCCGAGGCGGCAGCGGTCGCGCGCCTCTTCACGCGCGCCGATCACGACGTCGTCGAGCGGGCGACGGCGACCGTGCTGGGGCTGCCGCCGCTCGACGCCTGCACGTCGCAGGCGCTGACGCCGGCCGCCATCGTCGAGAGCGACGCGAACCAGCTGGCGCTCGCCGAAGCCCGGGCGCTGCTCGACGCGGGCAAGTACGAGCAGGCGCGCAAGGCGCTCTTGCCGCTGCTCGCGGGCTCGCCGCGGGCGGCGCTGCTCGATGCGATCGCGCTCTCGCGGCTCGGCGAGCTGGCGCCGGCCGACGCGCGGCTCGAAGAGGCGATTCTGGCGGCCGAGGCGGCGCGAGCCGACGAGACACTGGCCCGCGCGTGGACCGAGCGTGTCGGCGTGGCCGCGCTGATGAGACAGCCGGCAGACGCCGAGCGGTGGTCGCGGTTCGCGCGGGCGGCGCTCGATCGCGCGCGCGGCGGCGCCGAGCTCGAGGCGGGCTACCTGAACAACGTCGGGGTGCTGGCGTGGGCGCGCGGCGACTCCGACGCCGCGATCGACGCGCACACCAGGGCGCTGGTGCTGAGGCGGCGGGTGCTCGGGCCCGATCACCCCGTGCTCGCCCGCTCGCTGTCGAACCTGGGCATCGCGCTGAGGGCTGCAGGCCGGCTGCCCGAGGCGATCGAGCGCTACCGCGAGGCGCAGGCGCTCGAAGAGCGGGTGCTCGACGCCTCACACCCGGCGGTGGCCGAGACGCTGAACAACCTGGGCAACGCGCTCGCGGCGTCGGGCGACAGGGCGGCGGCGATCGAGGCGGTGAAGCGGTCGCTCGACATCAAAGAGAGGGCCTTCGGCGCCGACTCGCTTGCGGCGGCGGTGGGGCTGACGAACCTCGGCGTGCTGCTCCTGCAAGACGGGCAGCTCGAAGAGGCGGGCCAGCGGCTACGACGGTCGCTCGAGATCAAAGAGAAGCGGTCACCCGAGACCCTGTCGACGGCGCTGACGCTGTCGAACCTGGCCGTGCTGGAAGAGAAGCGAGCGAGACACGCCGAAGCGCTCACTGCCGCCGAGGCCGCGCTGAAGATTCGACGGGCGAAGCTCGGCGCAGATCACGCCGACCTGGGCAACGATCTGCTGACGCAGGGGCAGGCCCTGCTGGGGCTCGGCAGAAAAAAAGAAGCGGCTGGGGTGCTCGAGCAGATCGCGACGCTGAAGGGCGTCGAAGCCGGTCTCGTCGATGAAAGCAGAGCGCTGAGACCCCGGTAGAGCCGGCGCGGGCCCCTGCCCGCTCACTTCGCGACGAGCTGGGCAGCGACCTTCTCGAGATCGCCCAACGTCTGAACCGTCACGACCTGATGACACGCCTTCGAGTACTGCAGCATCTCGGAGTCCCCAAACCCCCAGCTCTGCCGCGGCTCGGTCGAGATCCACACCAGCCGCCGCGCCTTGCGCTTCACATCTTCGAGCGCCCAGACGTTGGCAGCGTTGTAGTTGTTCCGCCCATCACCGATCACCATGACGGTCGTGCGCCGAGACACGCTGCCCAGCCAGCGGCGTGAGAAGGTGGCGAGCGCGTGCCCATAGTTCGAGTTCGACGCGACCGAGATCGTCTTGCCGCTCACCGCCTGATCGATCGCGAGCTCGGGCTCGGTGTCTTTGAACAGCTCCGTGACCTCGCCGATCTCAGACACGAACACGAAGCTGCGCACCCGCGCGAACAGGGTCTGCAGGGTCCACGTGAACAGCAACATCATGCGCGACGCATTTCGCACCGAGTCGCTCACGTCGCACAGCACCATCACGTCGGGCCGCTCGGGCCGGCGCTCGCGAAAGTGCGGCACCATCGGCACCCCGCCGGCCGACAGGTTCTTTCGCAGCGTTCGAATCGGGTTCAG
>JAEUJP010000142.1 GCA_016793725.1 Myxococcaceae bacterium
CGCCGATGACTGGCGGTGCGGGCGGTGGCTCGGGGGGCGGCATGATGGGCGGCACCGGCGGAGGCTCGGGCACGATGATGCCGGGGCCGACGCTGCTGCTCGCGTCGGGCCAGCAGCTCGACCCCGACGGCGCAGTGACGACGAGCGACGGCACGCACCGGCTGACGTACCAGCAAGACGGCAACCTGGTGCTGTACCGGAACAGCGGTGGCGCTGGGTGGTCGAGCGGCACGCCGGGCACGTCGGCGGGGCGCGCCATCATGCAGACCGACGGCAACCTGGTCGTCTACGACCGCGACGGGGTGCCGCGCTTTCACACGCACACGCACGGCAACCCCGGCGCGCAGCTCTTCTTCGAGACGCCGGGAAGGCTGCACGTCATTCACCCTGATGGTCGCCGGCTCTGGTCCGGAGGTGCCCCTTGAGCTTGAAGCGGCGTGACTTTCTGTTCGGCTCACTGCAGGCGGCGGCGCTGCTGTCGCCCGTGTTCTCGCTGCGGCGCGCCGAGGCCCAGGCGGCCGGTGCAGCTCCGAAGCGGCTGTTCGTGTGGGTGAACTCGGCCGGCTACGCCGACGAGCGCGACTTCTTCACCGACGGGCAGGGCACCAGCTGGGAGGGCGAAATTCTGCGCGACTGCGCCGACCTTCGTCAGCAGATGGTCATCATCGACGGCGTCGACATTCGTGACTCGGGCTACAACGCGGCGGGCGCGAACCACGCGCGGGCGCCGGGCAAGGTGGTGACGGCGGCCGACGTCATCGACGATGGCGGTGAAGGTCTGCCGGGCGGCATCTCGATCGACCAGTTCGTGGCCGAGCGGCTGAACCTGACGTCGCTCGAGGTGAACGTGACGACCGACGAGGGCCGCAGCGACGAGTCGATTCGCGAGCGCCCGTTCGCGACGGGCCCGGGCGCCTTCAAGATTGCGATCAAACCGCCCTCGGTGGCGTTCGACCGCATGTTCGGCGGCTTCGTGCCCCCGAATCAGAACGACCCGGCCCGCGACGCGCTGCTGAAGCGCCTGCGTGCGCGCAAGTCACTGCTCGACGGCATGACGAGCGACCTGCAGCGCCTGCGCCGCGAGCTCTCGGGCATGGAGCAGCTGAAGCTCGACATTCACGAAGACGCGATTCGCACCGCCGAGCTGAGCGTGGCGAGAGACCTCGGCAACGTGCCGGCGACGCAGGCGCTGTGCACGGTGCCGCCGCGGCCGACGAACGACTTCGAGGTGAAGCATCGGTTCGACGCGCACTTCCGCACCATGTTCGCGACGTTCGCGTGCAACCGCGCGCAGGTCGGCGCGATGGTGTGGGGCGGCTCGGGTGTCGGCGGCCGCGCGTGGCACTACAACTGGGCCGGCAAGAACATCTCTGACCTGCACAACGACATTCACCACGGCCCTCCCGAAGCGCGGCAGACGTACACCGACTGCTCGCGCGCCGACTGGAAAGAGCTCGGCAACTTCGTGCGCCTGCTGAAGGCGACCCCCGAGGGCGACGGCACCCTGCTCGACCACACCATCGTGCTCGGCATCTCGCACTTCAGCTACCACCACGACATTCGCCGCCTGCCCGTCGTGCTGTTCGGCACGCAGAAGGGCGGTCTGAACAGCGGGCGGTACCTCAAGCTTCAGAACCGCATTCACAACGACAAGGTGCTGACGTCGGTGGCGCGGCTGATGGGTGTGCCGAACGTGAACGGCTTCGGCAATGACCAGAGCTGCGGGCCGGTGCCGGGGCTGTAGCTCACGCCCAGTCGCGCGGCTTCAAGAACTCGGCGAGCTTCGCCTCGGGGCTGCCGGCCTCGGGGTGGTGGTCGTACGCCCACCTGACCAGCGGCGGCATCGACGTGAGAATGCTCTCGATGCGCCCCTTCGACTGCAGGCCGAAGAGCGTGCCGCGGTCCCACACCAGGTTGAACTCGACGTAGCGACCGCGGCGGTACAGCTGCCACTGCCGCTCGCGGTCGCCGAACGGCGTGTCTCTGCGCCGCTCGACGATGGGCACGTACGCGTCGAGAAAGCTGTCGCCGATGCTGCGAATCAGCGCGAAGCAGCTGGCGCGGTCACCGTCGTTCAGGTCGTCGACGAACACGCCGCCGATGCCGCGCGCCTCGTCGCGGTGCTTGTTCACGAAGTACGCGTCGCAGGCCGCTTTCAGCTCGGGGTAGCGCGCGCCCGTCGCCTGCCTCGCCGTGCGGTGCCAGGCTTCAGCGTCTTCTTCGTACGGGTAGTACGGAGTCAGGTCGTAGCCGCCGCCGAACCACCAGCCCGCGCCGTCTTCGGTCGAGAACGCGCGCACGTTCATGTGGCTCGTCGGCACATGCGGGTTGTTCGGGTGAAGCACGACGCTGACGCCCGCGGCGCGAAAGGGCTTGCCCGCGAGGTGCGGCTGTCGCGCGGTGGCCGATGGGGGCAGGGTGGCGCCGCGCACGTCGCTGAAGCTCGCGCCCGCGCGCTCGAAGACGGCGCCCTGCTCGAGCACCGCGGTGATGCCTTCGCCGGCGAGGCCCGTCGTGCGTTGCCATGGGTCGCGGAGGAACTTCTGCCGGCCGTCGAGGGCTTCGAGGCGGGTGAGCAGCTTCTGCTGCAGCGACTTCAGGTATTCGACGACGTCGTTCATGCGGCCTCCACGGCCTGCGCGAGCCCGTCGATGAACGTGGGCGAATCGTTCACGCAGGGCACGAGCGTGAACGACGAACCGCCGGCCTGCAGAAACGTATCTCGCAGCCTCAAGCCGACCTCTTCCAGGGTCTCGAGGCAGTCGGCCACGAACGACGGGCAGGCCACCGCGATGCGCCTCACGCCGCTCTTCGCGAGCTCGGCCACGTGCACGTCGCTCGCAGGCCCGAGCCACCTGTCGCGGCCGAGCCGAGACTGAAACGCCGCCGACAGCTTCACGCCCGGCAGCCGCGCCGCGAGCTCTCTCGATGTCGCGAGGCACTGCGCGCGGTAGCAGCCCGCCGGCAGCCGGTCACAGCACGCGTCCGACCGCAGGCACCCGGCGTCGGCCGCCCTCACCTGACGCTCGGGCAGCCCGTGGTAGCTGAGCACGAGCTGCTCGGCGTCGCCGAGGCGTGACCGAATCAGCTCGGCCTGCGCGTCGAGAAAGCCGGGCGAGCTCCAGAACGGCGGCACCACCTTCACCGCCGGCACGTGCGGCCGCTGCGCGAGCCGCGTGTACACACCCTCGAGCACCGAGCCCACGGTCGCAGAGGCGTAGTGCGGGAACATCGGCAGCACCGTCAGCCGCTGCACGCCGTCGAGGCCCGCGAGCACCTTCGGCAGCGCCGGGTTGCCGTAGCCCATCGCGAGCAGCACGGGCCGCCGCAGGCGCTGCTCGAGCGCGTCGCGCTGCCGCTGCGAGAAGTAGGCGAGCGGCGAGCCCTCGGGTCGCCACACCTGCTGGTACGCGTGCGCGCTCTTCTTCGGGCGCGTCGGCAAGATGATGAGGTTCACCAGCAGCCAGCGCTGCCACCCCGGCAGGTCGATGATGCGCGGGTCAGACAAGAACTCGCGCAGGTACCGCCGCACCGCCGGCACCGTCGGGGCGTCGGGCGAGCCGACGTTCACCATCAGCACGGCCTCGGGCGAGGCGCTCATGCTTCAGGCTTTCGGCGAAACAGGTAGCCGCGCCCGCGCAGCGTGATGAGGTGCTTCGGCGCTTCGGGGTCTGCTTCGAACAGCTTGCGCAGCCGCAGCACGAAGTTGTCGACGGTGCGGTCGGTGGGAAACGCATCCATGCCCCAGACCGCCTCGAGAATGTCGGTGCGGGTCAGCGCGCGGTTCTCGTTCGTGACGAAGAGCTCCATCAGCTTGAGCTCTTTGTCAGACAGGCTCAGCTCACCCTCGTTCGTCAGCGCCTGGCCGGTGTCGAAGCGAATCCACAACCTGCCCAGCTCGAAGCGCGGCTTGCCGATCAGCTCGGGTGTGCCCGTCGCCCGCCGCAGCAGCGCCCGAATGCGCGCGAGCAGCTCGGGCACGTCGAACGGCTTCGTCAGGTAGTCGTCTGCGCCGCAGTCGAGCCCGCGCACCTTCGACGTCGTGTCGCTGCGCGCCGTCAGCATCAGAATCGGGCAGCGCACGCCCTGGTCTCTCGCCGTGCGCGTCAGCAAGAAGCCATCACCGCCGGGGAACATCACGTCGACGATCGCCAGCACCGGCGCGGGCTCAGCCGTGAACCCTTGAAGCCCCTCGGCGAAGTTCGTCGCCGCCCGCACCGCGTAGCCCGCGTGCTTCACGTTCAGCGAGACCAGCTCGCGCACCAGCTTCTCGTCTTCGACGATCAGCACCGTGTCAGGCATCGGCCGCGCTCAACACCAGGGTGAACGTGCTGCCCTTGCCCGGCCCGTCGCTCGCCGCCACCAGGTCGCCGCCCATCTGCCGCGCGAGCTGCCGCGAGATGCTGAGCCCCAGACCACTGCCGTGCGTCACGCCCGTGCTCTTGCGCGGCGTGAACGGGTCGAACAGCGCGTCGACCTCGTGCGGCTCGAAGCCCTGGCCGCCGTCGCGCACCTCGACCCGCCACTTCGTACCCTCGCTCTTCGCGCTCACGCGTGTGGCTCCATTGCCGTACTTCCGCGCGTTGTCGAGCAGGTTCTCGAGAATCACGCGAAACGCGTCGCGGTCGGCCCAGACGCTGAGGCCGTCTTTCGGCAGCGGCGCGACCTCGAGCTGCTCACCCTGCGTCGTGCGCTTGCGGTGCGACATCACCTCGTCGAGCAGCACGTCGGCGCGCAGCCGCTCACGCTGCCGCTGCCGCGTCACCGTGCGCTGGTACGCCAGAATCGTCTCGGCCAGGTGCTCGAGCCGGTCGCACTCGCGCACGCCCTCGCCGAGCAGCTCGGCGCGCGAGTCGTCGGGAATGCTGCCGAGCGACAGCGACTGCAAGAGCGCCCTCACGCCCGCGATGGGCGTCTTGAGCTCGTGGCTGGTGAACTGGAGCAGGCGCTCCATGCGCTGGCGCTGGTTGCGCGCGCGTCGGGCGATCGCGAACAGCGCGAGCATGCACGCGACGAGCGCGAACGCGAACACACCCGACTCGCCGCGAATCATGAACGTGAGCCGCTCGGCGCGCGCCGGGTCGGTGGTGTCGTGAATGAGCCGGTTCGTGAACACCGCCCACCAGACGACGAGCGTCGCGATGACGGCGAGCGCTCCGGCGAGCACCACCGTCTCGGCGTTGCGCGAGACCCACGCTCTCATGATGCCAGCGCGTCGAGCAGCTCGCCGACGTGACCTTCGGTGTGCGCGGCCGAGAGAAAGCTCACCTCGTACGCAGAAGGGGGCAGATAGACGCCTCGCTCGAGCCACCGGCGGTACGCGCCGTGGTACTGCTCGACCGCGCCCGGGCGAATGTCGTCGGCCTCGAGCGGCGCTGGCGCGTCGAGGTCGAAGTACGGCCATACCACACTGCCGACGCGAAAGAGGCGGGCCTTCGACCTCAGGGCGTGGGTGGCGAGCTTCGCGTCGAGCGCGCGGCCGAGCGCGTCGAGGTGGCGGTAGACGTCGCCCTTCTTCAGCGCCTCGAGCGTGGCGATGCCGGCTGCGAGCGCGACCGGGTTACCCGCCATGGTGCCGGCCTGGTAGACGGGGCCGAGCGGGGCGAGCAGCTCCATGACGCGCGTCTTGCCGGCGACGGCGCCGACGGGCAGGCCGCCGCCGACGATTTTTCCGAGCGTCGTGAGGTCGGGCTCGACGCCGCACAGCTTCGCGAACCCGTGGTACCCGAAGCGAAAGCCGTTGATGACCTCGTCGAAGATGAGCAGCGCGCCCGCGGCGCTCGTGTGCGTGCGCAGCGCCTTCAGAAACTCGGGGCTCTGCTGGAGCAGCCCGTTGTTCGCCGGCAGCGGCTCGACGATGACGGCCGCGATGTCTTTGCCGTGTGTGGCGAAGGCCTGCTCGAGCGCGGCGAGGTTGCCGAGCGGCAGCACCAGCGTGTCGCGCACCGCGCTCGGAGGTACACCCTCGCTGCCGCTCAGGCCCTGCGTCACCACGCCGCTGCCGGCCTTCGCGAGCAGGGCGTCGCCGTGGCCGTGGTAGCAGCCGGCGAACTTCACGAGCAGCGAGCGGCCGGTCGCCCCGCGCGCGAGCCGCACCGCGGTCATGACCGCCTCGGTGCCGCTGACGACGAAGCGCACGCGCTCGGCGTAGGGGAAGGCCTCGAGCACCAGCTCGGCGAGGCGCGGCTCGTGGCGGTGCGCGGTGCCGAACGCGAGGCCGTCGCGTGCGGCGCGCGTCACGGCCTCGACGACCGCGGGGTGCGCGTGGCCGAGAATCAGCGGGCCCCACGCCATGCAGAAGTCGAGGTAGCGGTTGCCGTCTTCGTCGATGGCGTACGCGCCCTCGCCGCGCGAGAAGTACAGCGGCCGCCCGCCGACCTTCTTGAACGCGCGCACGGGGCTCGAGACGCCCGCGGGCATGAGCTGCGCGGCGCGCGTGTACAGCGCTTCAGACTTCGCGGTGGAGCCAGGTCTCGTCGTCATCGTTTCCCGCCTTCGCCAGCACGTCGAGCGTCTGGCGGTAGAAGGTCTCGTCGGGGGCCGACGGTATCTCGCGCTTCGTCGCCCGCCACTGCCCATTCTGCTCGACGCCGGCGCGCAAGACGTTGCCGGTGACGAGGGCGCCGAACGGGGCGGTGCAGCCACCTTCGAAGATGCGCAAGAGCTCGCGCTCGATGGTCACGGCGCGCGCCGTCGGCTCGTGCTGCAGCTTCATGAGCGCCTCGCGCGTCTTCGCGTCGCCGCGCCGGCACTGCACGGCGATGGCGCCCTGGCCTGGAGCGGGTACCCACCGGTTGGGGTTCAGCTCGTACACGCTGAGCCCGGCCGTCTCGAGGCCGAGGCGGGTGAGGCCGGCGGCGGCGAGCACGATGGCGTCGTACTCGCCGGCCTGCAGCTTCTTCACGCGCGTCGGCACGTTGCCGCGCAGCAGCGCCGCCTGGGCGCCGGGGAAGTACGTCTTGAGCAGGGCCTCGCGGCGCAGCGACGAGGCGCCGACGCGCGCGCCGGCCTTCAGGGGCAGCGGCCCACGCACGAGCAGGCGGTCGTTCGACGGCGCGCGCTCGAGCACGGCGCCGATGACGAGGTCTTCGGGGCCCTTCGTCGGCAGGTCTTTGAGCGAGTGAACGGCGAAGTCGATGCGGCTCTCGCGGAGCGCCGCTTCGAGCTCTTCGGTGAAGAAGCCCTTCTCGAGCTTGCCCTGCAGCTTCGAGGTGCGGTCGACGTCGCCGCGGGTGGTGATGACCTGAATCTCGACGGGCACGCCGAGCAGGCGCTTCACGTGCTCGGTCTGCCACATCGCGAGCGCTGAGCCGCGAGAGCCGGCGATCATGAGCAGCACCTGCGAAATAAAGGGGACAGGCTACTTTTTGTCGCAGACGTGCAACCGCTTGGCGCAAGTTGCGTGCCGCGTTGCGCAGAAAAGTAGCCTGTCCCCTTTATTGCGCAACTCACAGCTCGCTCCGGGTTCGTTTGATGACCGAGTGCGTGAATGAGGCAATCGAAGCGCGCAGGCGCTTCTGCTCTTTCGCCGGCAGCCCTTCGAGCAGCCGCGGCAGCGTCACTTCGAGAAAGTCGCGCCGCTCCGAGTCGATCGCCTCGAGCGCCTTCGCCCGCGCCGGCGCCGCCAGCGCTTTCATGAGCGCCTCGCCCGCTTCCGCGCACGCCTGCTCGAGCAGCTCGCGCTCACCGTCGGGCAGCTGCAGCCCGCTCTTCGACAGCAGCACGTCGAGCGCGATGTGCTGCCAGCCTTGCGTGCCCGTCAGCTGCTCTGGCGAGCCCACGTCGATGACCACCGGCCCGTCGTCGCGCGCCGGCAGCTCGAGCCACGGCGCGTCGGCCCCGCTGCACACCACCACCGCGTCGGCCTTCACCGCGGCTACACGAAACGCGTCGAGCGACGCCCGGTTGTACGCCTTCGGCTTGTACCGCCCCAGCGCCCGCATCACCGCCTTGCCGATCGCGCCCTGGCCGAACACCAGCACCGTCGCGCCGCCCGGCAAGAGCGGTTCGAGCGCCGCCGCCGCCAGCGAGTGCACGCCCGCCGCCGACGCCGACGGAGCCAACGTGCGCCGCCGGTGAATCAGCGAGCCCACCGCCCGCCAGCACGCGTTCAGCGCCTTGTCGGTCTGCCTACCCGCGTGCGCCTTCTCGAAGCCCTTCAGCACCTGGCGCCCCACGGCCGGCTCACCCTCGGCGAGCGACTCGAGGCCCGCAGCGACCCGCATCAGGTAGTGCGCCGCCGCCGGCCCCACCTTCAGGTGCATGCGGCGGCCCTGCTCGTCGAGCCGCGTCATCAGTGAGCTGCGCAACAGCTCGGCCGCCCACTGCGCGTTCTCGGAAGACAGCACCCACTCGGTGCGCGAGCAGGTCTCGAGGCGGGCGATGCCGTGGGCCGCTCCGCTGCCGAGCAGCTCGGCGCTCGGGCTGTCGGCGCCGCTGTCGAGCGCGACGAGCGACGCCCGCACGCCCGTCGGGCCTTCGCGAAAGTCCATGCCTACGACAGCGAGCGCGACCATTGCGGTTTCCTCTGACTCAGTTCCCAAGCCTGTTGACCCGCGGCAAACCCGGAAGCAAGCGCGTCTTTCATAGCACTGGCCCCCAGGTAGCTGCCGGCCAGCAGCACACCCGCTTCGCCGGCGAGCGCCGCGAGCCCGTCTCGCACCGGCAGCGCGGCGACCGTGGGCTGGAACACGGCGTTCGGCCAGCGGTCGATGCGCAGCACGCGGCCCACCGAGCCCCCGGTGAGGCGCCGCACGTCGGCCGCGATGCCGGCGGCGAGCGTGGCGTCGTCGGCGACGGCCCCGCTCACGAACGTCGAGAAGCGGTTGCCGTGAAACATCGTGCCGAGCGCGAACAGCCGCTCGGAAGGGCACGCGAGGTAGCCGAAGCCGCCACCGAAGCGCGCGTCGTCACCTTCCCAGTGCACGACGGTGATGGGGGCGTAGGTGAGCTGACCCAGCGCGGCGCCGAGCTTCGGTGAGAGCGGCCAGAGCAGCTTCGCCGCGACGTGCGCCTCGGTGGCGACGACGACCGCCCGCGCGTGCAGGTCGCGGCCACCGCGCACCCAGAACCCGCTGTCGTCGCGCGTCAGCTCGCGCACCGGAGCCTCGAGCTCGATCTCGAGCTTCTGCCTCGCCGCCGCGCCGATGGCGCCCATGCCGCCGGCGAGCCGGTAGATGCCCTTGCGCGCCGACGGTGCGCCGGCCGCCAGCAGCGCCTTCACGACGCTCTGCTTCTCGACGGCGCGCTGCGCGAGGCCGGGGAAGCACCCGTCGACCCCCAGCTCGCGCGGGTCGCCGGCGAAGATGCCGTTCACCATCGCGGCGAGCGGGCCCTCGGCGAACGAGGCGCCGAAGCGCTGCGCGAAGAAGTCGTGCAGGGTGGCGGCGGGCGCGACCGGGCCACCGAGCGTCGCGTCGCGCACGAGGCTCAGCTTCTCGCGCGCGGTGAGCGCTCGGGTGCCGAACAGCGTGAGCGGCGATGGCTTCAAGGCGTGCAGGCGCCCGAAGCGCGCGAGCCAGCGCGTGCTCGAGGCCGGCCCGACGCGCTCGGCGGTGGCGGTGAGGCCCAGCTGTTCGAGCAGCTGCCAGAAGACGTCGTAGCGGCCGTTGAAGCTCTGCGGGCCGTGCTCGAGGCCGTCGCTCGTGCGCGCCTTGCCGCCGGCGTGGCTCGAGCCTTCGAGCACGACGACACTGGCGCCTTCGGCTCTCGCGGCGAGACCGGCGGCGATGCCCGCGAGGCCGCCGCCGACGACACAGACGTCGACGTCAGAGCTCATCGGGGTGGGTCACCGCGCATCGACCACCGTGCGACACAGGCTCTCGACCGAAGACTCGGGCGTACCCGGCAGAATGCCGTGACCCAGGTTCGCGACGCAGCGCGAGTACCCGTTCGACGACGTCTTCATCTCGTCGAGCAGCGCGCGGGTGCGGGTGCGTACGACGTCGTCGCCGGCGAACAGCAGCACCGGGTCGATGTTGCCCTGCAGCACGTGGTTCGGGTAGCGGGCGCGGGCCTCGGCGAAGGGCGTGCGCCAGTCGAGCGAGAAGCCGCTCGCGCCGCTGTCGCCGAGCAGGGGCAAGAGGTGGTGCCCGCTGCGCACGAACAGCAGCACGCGGCGGCCGCGCAGCGCGTTGGTGATGCGGCGCAGGGCGGGCAGGGCGAAGCGGCGGTACTCGTCTTGACTGAGCAGGCCGCCCCAGGTGTCGAAGAGCTGCACGGCGTCGGCGCCGGCGTCGAGCTGCGCGGCGAGCAGCTCTGCGGCGGCATCGGCGAGCGTGGCGAGCGCGGCCTCGGCGAGCTTGGGCTCTTTGTGCAGCATCACGCGCGCGTGCATGAAGTCGTCGCTCGAGCCGCCCTCGACCGAATACGCGAACAGCGTGAACGGCGCGCCGGCGAACCCGAGCATCGCGTGTGAGCCCTTCAGCGCGCCGGCGAGGTGCTTCACGGCGTTCGGCAAGAACTTCAGCCGCTCGATGAGGCCGCTCGTGTTCCACCCGTCGAGGTCGGCGCGCGTGCGCAGCGGTTTGCCGACCTTCGGGCCCTCGCCGGTTCCAAACGTGACGTCGAGCCCGAGCGCCTGGGGGATGACGAGAATGTCCGAGAACACGATGGCCGCATCGAGGGGGAAGCGCGCGAGCGGCTCGAGCGCCACCTTCGTCGACAGCTCGGGGTCGTGGCACACGTCCCAGAAGCCGTGCTGCGCGCGCACCGCGCGGTAGCCCGACAGGTAGCGCCCCGCCTGACGCATGAGCCACACCGGAGGCCGGTCGACACTCTTGCCGTCGAAGGAGGCGAGGAAACGTTCGCGACCGTTCATGGCCGAATTCGTACCGCGCCGCGCCTCGCCGTTCGTCACAAGTCTGTCATGGCGCGGGGAGCGCCGGGCTACAACGCGGGCATGGCCGAGAAGATTGAGGTCGCCGAGCTGCCCGATGCGCTTGCCTCAACCACGTCGGGCGGCGGGCCGGTCATCGTGCTGCCCGCCGAGCTCGCGAGCGCGTGGCGCGGCACCCAGCCGCCGAAGGGCGCGAAGGTGCCGAAGGGTTGGAGCTGGGGAAAGCGCGGTGGGCCGGTGTGCGACTACGACCGCTCGTGCGACGCCGGCCGGGTCGCGTGGCTCGACGTCGGCGGCGGGCGGGGCCTCTCACTCGACGCGGAGCTCGTCACCACGTGGGTGCCGACGCTCGACGGCGGCGTCATCGTGCGCGGCCCCGGCGTCGACGGCAGCGAGCCCGAGGCCGTCGTGAAGCGCCTGCCGAAGAGCGGGTGGAAGTCGCTCGGCAAGCTCACGCTGAAAGACGGGCGGCTGTTCATGTTCGACTCGGCGGCAGCGGGCGCGAAGAAGCCCGACGACATCGCGGCCGACGACGGCGTCGCCATCGCCGAACCGGGCGCGGGCGAGTTCGAGGTCTCGTGGGCGAGCCAGAAGCGCGACGACTTCGTGCGGTTCGCCCGCGTCGGTGGCGCTGTGGCGAGGAAGCCGACGGCGAAGAAGGCGCCCACCGGCAAGCTGCCCGCGCTGCCGTGGAAGCTGCGCAGGTTTCCGTTTCACGAGTTGGCTGCGAAGCAGCGGGAGCGGCCGAAAGCGGCACGTGGCCTCTCTCACGGCAAGTGGCGCGAAGACGGCACCGTCATCGGCCTCGAGAAGATTGGGCCACGAAGGTGGCACATCGTGCACTTCACGCCTTCGGGCGCGAAGACGCAGCTGACGGCCGAGCCGTCTGACTACCAGGCGCCCGCGTTCGCGAGCGACGGCAGGTCGCTGCTGGTGGGCACGAGCTCGGGCAAGGTGCTCTCGTTCGAGCTGCCCGCGAAGGGCACGAAGCCGGCAGCGCCGCGTGAGCTCTACGCGAACGACGAGGTCGTGTGGTTCGTCGCGCCGGTCGCCGATGGCCGCATCGCGCTCACCAGCAACGGCCAGCTCCACCTGCTCGCGCCGAAGGGCGCGCGCTTCGAGCGCGTGGCGTCGGCCGAGGTGCTGCCCAACGACCTGCCGATGCTCGACGTCGTCGGCGGAGGCCGCTTCGGCATCGTGCACGGCGGCAAGAAGAACTACCTCTACGCGTTCATCGGCGACACGTTGAAGCGCGTCGAAGAGTACGTGCAGACGAAGCGCGGCATGCAGCACCACAACGGCGTGTCGTACTTCTACGACAAGGATGACGACCAGACGCTCGAGGAGGTGCTGAACTTCGACGAGGTCTACGCGTCACTGACGACGTAGCTCGTGACGAAGCTTCTGGTCGCTGCGCTCGCGCCTTCCGCGCCAGAGGCGCGAAGTCTCGCGTGCGGTCGCTTGAAATCGTTCTGTCGGCAATCGACCGTGCGACGTCAGGGGTCATTGCTGACAGACAGCCGTGGCCCACCCTGCGGCGAGCCGTGTTTCGTTCGCGCTTCACGTCACAGGT
>JAEUJP010000434.1 GCA_016793725.1 Myxococcaceae bacterium
GCCATGAACCACGAGCAGCGCTCGGCCATCGACCTCGACCAGGGCGACGCCTGCGCGCGGCGAGAGGCCCGTGCGGGCGATCACGGCCAGGCGCGGCCTCTCGGCTGCGCCGGGGTTCGCATGGCGGGCCTTGACGAACCACCACCCGAGGCCGGCGACGGCCACGCCGCCCAGTGCGAGGCGCGCGAGCAGGGCCGCGTCGAGGCCGGCGACCGACGCTCCCGCGCCGAGGGCGAGGAGCACTGCGGAGATGATGAAGAGCTTGGTCTTGGGGTTCATGGGGAGCGTCTCGCCAGTGTCAGGGTTCACTTCTGCATGCTGATGATTCGGGCGCCGAGCTCGCCATCGACCTCGACGATCTCGGCGCGCGCCACCGCGCGATCACCGATGCGCAACGTCACGGGTTGCGCGGCGTTGATGTGGAGCGGGAGCACGGCGCCCGGCTTCAGCGTCGCGAGCTCGGCGATGGGCAGCAGCAGCCGAGTGAGCTCGATCTCGACTTCGACGGGCAGGGCGGGGTCGGCAACGTCGTTGGGCATCTGCAGCTCCTCGGTGAGCGCGCGGGTGCGCGCGCGGGTGAAGGTGAAGCCGGTGGCGCCCGCCGTGCCGGCGAGCTCGAACGTGCGCGACTCGATGCGGGCCGGGCCGAGCACGCGCCCTCCGTCGAGCTTCAGGCCGTCGAACACGACGACGTCGCGGGCGCTGAGTGAGCCGAGGTCGGCGAGCGACAGCCCCGCCCTGCCGGCCATCAACCGCGCAGTGACGCGTGCCTCGCCCACCGAGCGGTCGAGTGGGCCACCCACCGATTCTTCGACGTGGTGGCACGCCCGCTCGACGGCGAGCGACGGCACGATGAGGCGCATGATGCCGCGCGAGCCGTCGAGCTCGGGCCGCACCTGAAACGAGAGGTGACGCTTGCGGCAGTCGAGCTGGCCGAGCGCCACGGCGCGGTCGGTGTGCACCGACATCAGGCGGGGGCCGAACAGGGTCTCGAGCACGGGGCTCGCGCGCACTGCCTCGACCGCGAGCAGCACCAGCCACCCGAACGCGGCCTCTTCGAGCCGCGTGAGCTCGAGCGGCAGCGCGAGCTTCTGTGGCGAGCCCGCGACCCGCGCCAGCATGCCGCCGAGCGTCAGGGCGTCGACCTCGAGGCAGGCGATGGTGCCGGCCGCCGTGAGGTCGAACATCGCGAAGACCGAGAAGCGTGACAGGCCGTCGAAGGGGTTCATCCACGTCGGGGTCAGCTCGCCCTTGAGCGTCAGCGGCGCGCCGAGCTGCGCCGAGAGGCTCTTGGCGCACGCCTCGAGCAGCTGCACCGCCGCATGGCCGAGCGCGGGGCGCCGGGCCAGCATCACGTGCGCCCGGCTCGCCCGAAACGGCGGCTTCCACCGGAAGGGGCGAATCTTCACGGTCGATGACCCAACGCCCTTCGGAGGCTGGGTGGTGACCGTGCAGGCCGTCTCGGTGTCGTACATGCCCCTCTTGCAGTTCACGGGGCCAGCCAACGCAACCTGCTGAAAAGACGAGGCCGCGAGTCAGCGGGAGGCTTCGCGAACGAGACGGGCAGCGAACGTGTTGCGGCCCGGGACCTGGCGAAACTCGACGTGCGCGAGCCTCGGGTAACGGGCCTGCTGCTGGGGCGTCATCTGGGCGAACATCGCGAGGCGCAGGGCGGGGTGGGCGGCTGCCATGGCGCGCCCGAGGCGCTCGAGGTGATCGGCCCGTTGACCGAACTCGAGCGAGACCCGGCCCTGGCGTTTGCCCGACGGCCAGGTGCTGATCTCGGCAAAGAGCTTCTTCGCCGCGGCGGCGCAGTCTTTCGAGAGCCCGTCGATGACGGTGGCCGCGCGGGCGTGACCTGTCACAACCGCGAACATGGCGATTCGCTGCGCGAGGCCGTCGTCGCCGAGCTCGCCGACGTGCAGGTTGCGCGTCGGCTTCGGAGGAGCGCTCGCCATCGTCAGGCCACCTTGCGTTGCGCGCTGGCGGCGATCACCGGCTTCGGGGCTGGTGCGACCGGGGCCTTCGTGGGCGCGGGTGCGGTGGCCGGGGCGGGCGCGGCAGGCAGCGGCTTGGTGGCCGCGCGGCGCATGTGCAGAGCCAGACCGACCAGGGCGGCCGCGACGAGGGTGAGCAGGCACGCGAGAGCGACGATCACGGCCTTGAGCCGGCTCACGTCGGTGACCTCGGGCACGGTCTGAACGACGTGCGTCTCGACCGGGTCGACCACCAGCGCGACCTCTTCGGGCTTGAGCCCCTCGACCGAGCCAGCGATGAGTGACTTCAGCTGCTCGCGCTGCTGCTGAATGCGCTCGAAGCTGGCCGGCGTGACGCGCAAGAGCGCCGAGGCCTTCGACGGGCTGGGCGCGAGGCCCGGCCGCGCCGCGAGGGGCACGACGAGCTCGACGCCCGCCGACACGACTCCGTCTATCGTCTCGAGGGTCTGCTCGATGTCGCCCTCGAGCGCTTCGACCTGCCGCAGCTTCTCTGCGCCCGGCGTGTCGATGAGGCCCGCCACCTGCGCGACGTCGCGCGTCGTGGTGCGCTGTGGCCGTGGCAGCTTCAGCTCGGTCAGTACGCGCAGCGCGTCGGTCGCGCGATCGTCGGCGACCTCGATCGCCCAGGTCGGCTTCTTGCCCTTCTCGGCGACCTTCTGGGCTTCGAAGCCGCGCGACACCAGCACGCTGATGATCTCGTTCGCATCGCGCTCGTCGAGGCCGTGCTGAATCTGTGAGCGACAGGCAGCGAGCACCAGGGCGACGACGATCAGCAGCGGGCGTTTCACGGCACGGCTCCTTTCAAACCTGCGTCTGCAAGACCTGCTTCACGCCGCCGGTCGCCTTCTCGACGACCTTGCCCGCGAGGTCGAGCTCCTGGCTGGCGCGGTACATCTGCGTCTGGAGCGCGAGCAGCTCGGCGGGCGTGAACGACTTGCCCGACTGCGCGAGCTCGAGCACCTTCTCCATTCGGGTCTGCGCCGCGCTCACCTGGTCGAGCGCCCGAGCCGCGGGCCGCTGCGACGTCGCGTCGACCTTGCCTTCGAGCTTCTGCGGCCCCTGCGGCTTTGCGGCGGTCGCCGGCTTCTGCTGCGCCGGCGGCCGGGTCGTCTTCATCACCTCGCCGAACTTCTGGGCCGCGGGCTTCGGCGCGCCGGCGCCCGCGATGTTCGACATTCCCACTGCGCCCACTCCGAGCACGGCCATGGTCGAGTCCCCTTCGAAGGTCAGCGAATGTTGTTGATGGCGGCCTTCGCAGAGTCGTGGCGCACCTTGATGATGTTGCTGACCGCGTTGAACTCGCGGCTCTCGCGCTGCATCTCGTTCTGCATCTTCATGTAGTAGTCGCTCATCGCGGCCATCTCGCGGACGGCCGAGTTCTCGTAGACGGGGCGATCGGGCGCTCCGCTCATGACGTTGCCGCCGCCGCCGATCGTGGTGTTGAGGCCCGGGCCGCCGCCACCACCGCCGCCGAACACCTGCTGCGGGCCCTGTGCGTAGTTGGTCGAGACGACGCCCTGCACCGCGTTGACGGCGGCGCTGACGACGGGCACACCGGGAATCGAGCCGATGATGCCGGCGCCGGTCTTCATTGCGCCGCTGATGACGTTGCTCAGCACCTGGCCGAACTCGTTCTTCGGAGTCTGGCGCTTGCCGGTGACGGTGAAAGCGAGAGAGTTGATGCGGTTCGGCTGGTCCATGGGTGCGCTCCGTGTGGTTGAACGACACGGGCTCACCATTCACGGTCGATGCCACCGCAAGCGCGCGAAACGTCTATTCGTCGCGCGAGTCGGGGTCGAAGAACGCGAGCAGCTGGTCTCGGCGGGCGTGGCTGTCTTCGAGGCCGAGCTGAATGAGCTCGCTCGCGTACTGGCCGTCGAAGAGCAGGTAGCTCGCGAGGTCGGCCTGCGTGAAGAGCTGGCTCTGGGTGAGGCGGTGCAGCCAGCGGGTCGGCGCCGGAGCCGTCTCATCGAGGGGGATCTTGCGCTTCTTCAAGAGCTCACCCGCGATCTCGGCGAGATCTCGCGACGGGCGCACCACGAGCTCGCGCACGCGCCGATAGGGCTGACCGCGCAGCGCCTTCACGGCCTCGTTCATGCGCGGCAGAAACTCGGGCCCGAACGCCTTTTCGCCGGCCTCGAGCATGCCGTTGAAGCGGCGCAGGCGCTCGAGGTCGTACTCGGTGTGATCGAGCATCAGCGCGTTCAGCACCTTGCCGACGAGCAGCGGCGTGCTGGGCGTGGCGCGCATCGGGCGCACGGGCTCGGGCAGCTCGGGCTTGTGCTTGAGCGTGAGAATGAGCACGCGATCGGCGCCGAGGCGGAGCGCGGGAGAGAGCGGTGTGTTCTGGCGGATGAAGCCGTCGCAGAAGAACTCGTCGCCGATGCGCACCGAGCGGAAGAGCAGGGGTATGGCGCCCGACGCGAGCGCGTGCTCGGGCCCCATGATCGTCTCGCGCGCTTCGGTGCTGGGGTCTGTGCTCCACGCGGGCAGCCCACCCTCGCGCCGCTGAACGAACACGACCGCGCGGCCGTCATTGATGCGCGTTGCGGTGACCGAGAGCGCCGAGAACAGGCCCTTCGCGAGGTTCGCCGAGATGCGCGGCCAGCTCATGCGGGTGCGCACCATCTCTTCGAGCGCCTCGGGGTGCAGCACGTCGTAGATGCGCCAGCCGTCGGGCCGCTCGGTGTTTCGCGCGGCGTGCCACATCTTGCGCGTGATGGTGAACAGGTCTTCGCCTTCGACCTTGAACACACGCTCGAGCGAGAGGCTCTGCCAGACCTCGGCCAGCTCGCGGCCCTGATC
>JAEUJP010000502.1 GCA_016793725.1 Myxococcaceae bacterium
AAGGCCGACCGCGACATGGCCGCGACGCGAGCGAGCGACCGTACGCTCCACCCACGCTCGGGCTCACGGTGCACGGCGGCGAGCGCGAGGCCGAGCTGCGGGTCGCGCAGCGCGCCCAGCCAGCCGGTGCGGCCGGGGTCATCGTTCGCGAGCCATGCGCGCAGCGCTTGAATGACGAGCACGTCGGCGAGCCGCGTGAGCACGGTCTCACCTCCGGGCTGGAGCGCGCGGGCTTCAGAGGCCATGAGGCGCAACGTCGAGTCCATCGCGTCGCTCGGCTGGACGCGGACGACCGCCGGCAGCAGGTCGGTGAGGTCTCTCGCCGACGGGTGGTCGAATCGCACCACACCGCAGACCAGCGAGGTGGGCGCGCCGCCGCCGCCGTGGCTCAGCAGCGAGTAGTGCTCGCCGATCTGCTGCTGCGGCAGCTCGGTCACGTCGGGCACCGCGACCCGCGCCTGGCTCTTCAGCACGTGGCCGCGGCCGTGCGGCACCAGCACGAAGTCGCCCTTCGCCAGTGACGTCGCCGGTAACCCGCGGCCCTCGAGCAGGCAGCCGCCCGAGACGATCGCGTGAAACCACAGGCACCCCTCGAAGCCGGGCATCGTCATGCCCCAGGGCGCCGTGAGCTCCGAGCGGCTGTAGAACGTGCCGCTCAACCGCAGGAAGTGAAGCGCTTCGCCCAGCGGGTCTCTCGTCTTCCAGCTCGGCGCGCGACTCATGGGCGCGGTTGTAGGCGCCGATAGCCCCATTCGTCTACGGCGGTGGACGAATGGGCATGAAACGTGGGCACCTGGTCATGGCCGCGTCCACCCGGCGCGCGCATGATGTTCGTGTCGGTGGCGATCTTCGCCGCCCTTCAACGAGGAGCAAACTGATGCGGGTGCTGATTCTGGGAGCTACGGGTGGAACCGGTCGTGAAGCGCTGCAGGCCCTGCTCGACGCAGGTCACGAGGTCACCGCGCTGGTGCGCAGCCCGCTGAACGTCGAGAGCGATCGGCTCACCGTGATGCGGGGCGACGCGCTGAACGCCGCAGACGTCGACGCGGCCGTGCGCGGGCAAGACGCGGTGGTGGTCACGCTGGGCATTCGCGAGAACCCGCTGCGCGTGCGCTTTCGCGGCGCCGGAGCGACCTCGTCACAGGTGCGCTCCGAGGGCACCCGGCTCGTCGTCGCCGCGATGCAGAAGCACGACGTGAAGAAGCTGATCGTGCAGAGCAGCTACGGCGTCGGCCCCTCGCGCGAGATGCTCACGCTCAAGTGGCGGCTCATCTTCTCGCTGCTGCTCAAGCCGCAGATCGCCGACACCGAGGTTCAAGAGGTCGTCGTGCGTGAGAGCGGCCTCGACTGGGTGCTCGTTCAGCCCGTCGGGCTCACCGACACCGACGACGAACGCGTCTTCACGTCAGAGACCAACGAGACCCAGAGCATGGCCGTCTCTCGGCGCGCCGTCGGCAGGCTGCTCGCCTCGTTCGTGAGCAGCCCGCTCGCCGGCAAGACCATCGCCGTGTCGTCGTGAGTCACTCGCCTTCGATGCGCGCGATGTGTTGGGCCTGAATCGCGCGCACCTTCTTCACGAAGTCGCGCACCAGCTCGAGCTCACGCGTCGAGTAGCGCTGCATCATCGCCGCGCCGTCTCTCACCAACGGGCCCCAGATCTCGTCGATGCGCTTCTTGCCGGCCGGGGTGAGCTCCATCAGCACGCGGCGCCGGTCGCTCTCGTCGTACCGGCGGCGGGCGAGCTTCGATGCCTCGAGGCGATCGAGCACCGTGGTCGTCGCGCCCGGCGTCAGCCCCGCCGCCTGGGCGAGCTCTTTCGCCGTCAGCGCCCGATGCATCAGCAGCGAGGCACAGCGCAGGTCGGTCGTGTTCACACCGAGCTTCTCGGCCGCGGCGGCGTCGAAGCGCTGCACGTCGTCTTGCCACGCCGACGACTCGGTTCCGATCTCCAGCATCAGGGCATCACGCGCGTCGCTTGACATGGTCGTTCGAGGTCGTGATAGTTCGATGGTCTAACAATAGTGCTGTCGAACTGTTCGAGAGGAACCAATACCATGAAGGCGCTGATCGTCGGAGGTGGAATTGCCGGGCCCGTCGCGGCGATGGCGCTGCAGCGGGTCGGCATCGAGCCGGTGGTCTTCGAAGCCCACCCGCGCGCGGCCGACGGCGTCGGGGCGTTCTTGACCGTCGCGGTCAACGGCCTGCAGGCGCTGCGCACCCTCGGCATCGAGCCGTCGTCACTGCCCGGCTTCGCGACACCGCGCTTCGCGATGCACCTCGGCGACGGCCGGCCGATCGCCGAGCTCGCCAACGGGCCGGTGCTCCCCGATGGCACGGTGAGCCTCACCCTCGAGCGGGCCGGCCTCTATGCGGCCCTGCGCGACGAGGCGGTGCGGCGCGGCGTGCGCTTCGCCTACGGGAAGCGGCTCGACCGGGTCGAGGGCGAGGTGACCGCGTGGTTCACCGACGGCACGTGCGAGCCCGGCGACCTGTTGATCGGCGCCGACGGGCTCAAGTCGACGGTGCGCAGCCTCATCGACCCGCGCGCACCGAAGGCCGAGTTCATCGGTCTCTTGAACTGCGGCGGCTATGCGAAGGGGCTCTCGCTGCCGGGGCCGCCGGGCCTCTTTCACATGATCTTCGGCAGGCGCTGCTTCTTCGGCTGGGTGAAGGCGCCCGACGGCCAGGTGTGGTGGTTCGCCAACCCCGGCCGCCGGGTCGAGCCCGACGCGGCCGAGCTCGCGGGCACCGACTGGCGCTCCGAGCTCCTCGAGCTCTTCAGGGGCGACCAGACGCCGGCCGTCGAGATCATCGAGAAGAGCCACGTCGTGACGGGCGGCTGGGCGTCGTACGACCTTCGCCGCGTGCCCGTCTGGCGTCGCGGTCGCATGGTCATCATCGGCGACGCCGCGCACGCGGCTTCACCGTCGTCGGGGCAGGGCGCTTCGATGGCGATCGAAGATGCCGTCGTGCTCGCGCGCAGCCTGCAGTCGAGGCCGTCGGTCGAAGAGGCGTTCGCCGACTACGAGCAGCGCCGCCGCGCTCGCGTCGAGAGGGTCGTGGCGCACGGCCGGCGCAACGGCAGCGGCAAGGCGCCGGGCCCGGTCGGGCGCGCCCTTCGCGACCTCATGCTGCCGATGGTCTTTCGCTGGCTCCATAAGAACGGCGCCGAGCAGCAGCGGTGGATCTACGAGTACCGCGTCGCCGCCTGAGTCACGGGCGAATCGCGAGCAGCTCCGGCACCTCGCCCGGCGCGAGGGCCTGCATGCCGTCGATGAGCTCGCGCACCTCGCCCGGGCCGAACGAGCCGAGCTCGCGCTGCACCTTCGTCTTGTTCATGAAGAACAGCAGAAACGTGAGCAGCGGCAGGGGCAACTTCAGGAGCACGCCGATCGCCGACGGCACCAGCCGGTCGCCCAGCTTCTTCACCACCGCGCCCCCCCGCCTCGTCGCCTGCGCGTAGCGCTTCGACTCGGCCCACGTGATGCCGGCACCGCGCCCATGAACCACGACCCCGCTCGCCATCAGGGGAATCACGAACGCCGCGTGCGTGCGCAAGAAGCTCTGCATGTCGGGCTCGACCACCGACGGCAGCTTCGCCGCGCGAAACGTCTCGGCCCACGCGGCGCTGCTCACCGTCACGTTCTGGCCCGGCCCCGCGAAGCTCGCGCGCAGCTTGCCGTCGAGCAGCATCGAGAACCCCGTCGGGAACCCGAAGTCGACCCGCCCGGCCCCCACCGCGTCGCGCAGCGGCTGTAGCGCTTCGACCGTGTTGAAGAGAAAGACGATGGAGCGCGCCTTCGACGCGCTCAACACCGGCAGCAGCGGCTTCACCTGGTGCGCGAGCACCATCACCAGCACCCCGTCCCACTCCACGGTGGGGTCGAGCCCAGGCGCCGTCTTCACCGCCGCCTTGACCCCGCCGACGGTCTCGATGCCCCCGTCTCTCTTCAAGCGCTCGAGGCGTTCGCCCCGCGCGACCACGGTGACGTCGTGCCCGGCCCGAGCGAGGTGCCAGGCGAACGCCGACCCCATTCGGCCCGCTCCGATGATGGCGAGGTGCATGGGTCGAACGGTAGCGGCGCGCTTGTTTTGCGGCAACGACCTGAGTCGTGAAGTAGTTTTGCGAAGATGCAAAACCCCGAATGGTCGGCGCTGCAGGTTCTGCTCGAGGTGCACCGGGCGAAGACGTTTCTCGCGGCGGGGCGCGCGCTGGGCCTCTCGACCTCGACCGTCATGCGCAGGGTCGATGCGCTCGAGGCGTCGCTGGGCCGGCGACTGGTGCACCGCTCGGCGCAGGGCGCGCTGCTCGAGAAGCACGCGCTGCCGCTGGTCGAGGCCGCCGAGGCGTTCGAGCGCTCGCTCGCCGCCGGCCAGCGCGACTCGAAGGGCTCGGGCGACGCCGGCGTGGTTCGCGTCTCGGTGCCCGACGGCTTCGGGCCCTGGCTCGCGCCCGTGCTGGCCGACCATCGGCGCCGGCACCCGCTCACCGAAATTCAGCTCATCTCGGAGCTGCGGCACGTCGATCTCACCGCCCGCGAGGCCGACCTCGCCGTGCGCGCAGGCCGCGCCGCGTCACCCGACCTCGTCGCGCAGCTGCTCGGTGACGTCGCGCCGGGGCTCTATGCGAGCGAGGGCTACCTCGCGCGTGCGCTGCCGAAGCGGTGGCTGGGCGCGCACGACTACGCCGAGCAGGAATTCGTCGTCGAAGACGTCACCTCGAAGGAGGCGCGCATGGCGAACGTGCTCGTCGCACGCGGAGCGCGGCGGTTTCCGTTCTGCTCCAACTCGTTCGAGACGCGCGTGCGCGCCGCAGAAGAGGGCATGGGGCTGGTGCTGCTCGCGAAGCCCGACGCACCGCGCTTCCCCCGCTTGTTGCCGGTCGACCTCGAGACGCCGATTCCCGGGCTGAAGTTCTATCTCACGTTTCACCGCCAGCTGCGCGGCGTGCCTCGGGTCATGGCGGTCGCGCGCGCGATCTTCACAGCCAGTCGCGCGGCGCTGGCGACCGCCTGAGCCGTTCGGCCACGCGCAGCAGCGCCTCGTCGTGGCCGACGTCGGGCGGCAGGGCGAGCTCGACGGCGCCCGGCACGACCGCGCGGGGGTCATCGGGGCGATGGCCGGTCGGCGTTGGTTGCATGACGGCGTCACCGCTCGGGTGGGTGCGCACGTGCACGAAGTGAACGCCGGGCAGCGGAGCCGGGTACTGCGCGAGCCGCCCGCCGAGCTCGATCGCGAACGGCTTGTCGGTGAACCACGCCGCGCGGTGGCTCGCGCGATCGACGCCCGCGAGCGGCGACGCCACCGTCACGACGGTCACGCGCGGCGCGCCGGCGCCAGGCTCGACGTCGACCTCGAGGCGATCGGCCGCGAACGAGACGAGCACGCCGCCCGCGCTGTGGGCCAGCACCAGAATCGGCGCCTCGCCCGAGCACGCCGCGAGCTGGTTC
>JAEUJP010000537.1 GCA_016793725.1 Myxococcaceae bacterium
TGCTCAGCGAGCACACCGACTCGTTCGACTTCGGGGCGTGGTCGCGGCAGGCGCTGGGGCCGTCGGGCCTCTTGCTCGGGTGGTCGCCGCTGGTGAAGAACAAGGTGCGCGCGCAGGCGGCGAAGGGGCTCGACCTGTACATGCTGCGCAACAGCAAGAAGGGTTAGCGCCGTGACACGCAGCTTCGTCGTATTCAACACCGTCGTGTCGGCCGTCGCGCTCGGCTTTCTCGCGTGGCTCCTGCTGCTTCACCGCGGGGTGCACGGCGGCGTCGACCTGTCGTTCATGCCGGCGGTGAACGCGAGCTTCAACGCGACGTCGGCGGTGCTGCTGGTGGCGGGGCGCATCGCGATCTCGAAGAAGAACGCCGAGCTGCACAAGCGGCTGATGGTGGCGGCGTTCGCGGTGTCGGGGCTGTTTCTGCTCGGCTACGTCGCGTACCACTTCGTGCACGGCGACACGAAGTACGCCGGCGCGTTCAGGCCGCTCTACCTCGGCGTTCTCGCGACGCACGTGCTGGCGTCGATGACGGTGCTGCCGCTCGCGCTGACGGCGTTCTACTTCGCGGCGCGGCGCGAGTTTCAGAAGCACACGAAGGTGACGCGGGTGCTGTGGCCCATCTGGCTGTACGTGTCGGTGACGGGCGTCGTCGTCTTCTTCATGCTGCACGGCTGACCGTCACGGGTACAGCGGCGCGAGGGTGGCGATGTCGTTCGCCAGAGAGCCAGACGTCGGTGTCGCCGCAGCCGGCGATGATCAGACAGAGTGTGAAACCCGCGGGTGTGCGTCTGGCGCGGCTTTACAACTCAGCGCGGTCGAACCTGTTCCTCGGTGAGCACGTGCAGCCAGGTGATGTCGCCGCGCTCGGCGCCGTCGAGCGTCTGCAGCCCGAGGCGGGTGCCGGGGCTCACGCCCATGCGGCGCAGCTCGCTCGCGGTGAGGCTCACGCGCACGCGCAGGTCGCGCGGCGTGTTGCCGAACGTGAAGCCGCGCTCGATGGGCAGCTCCATGGCCTTCACGACGCGGCGGCGCTTGATGCTCATCGCGCCGATGCGCACCGTGGTGCCGGCCTTCGCGTTGCCGATGGTGAAGCACATGCCGCCGTGGCGATCGACGAAGACGCCGGGCTGGCCGAGGCCGATGGCGTCGCCGTACGCGTAGAGCAAGGCGTCTTCGTTGAACGGCCGGTTCTCGTGAACCTGCCGGTCGACCCAGGTCTTCAGGTGAACGACGTTGTCGACGGCTTCGTTGCGGGTGAGGGCGTGCATACGAAGTGGTTCTCGCGCCTACACGCCCGCGGTTTCCGCAAAAAGCGTAGTGTCATTGGCGGGTTACAGTGTCATCGACCGTTGACGGGTCTCGTGCTGCAACAGCCACTTCTTCTTGGGCAGGCCGCCGCCGTAGCCGGTGAGCGAGCCGTCGGCGCCGATCACCCGATGACAGGGGATGATGAGCGAGATGGGGTTCTGCCCGTTCGCCGCGCCGACCGCGCGCACCGCCTTCGGCCGGCCGATCTTCTTCGCGATGTGCGCGTACGAGACCGTCTCGCCGAACGCGATTTCGCCGAGCGCCTTCCACACCGCGCGCTGAAACCCGGTGCCGCGCGGCTCGAGCGGGAGGTCGAACGTCTCGCGCTCGCCCGCGAAGTACTCGGCGAGCTGCTTCGCCGCGCGCTCGAGCAGCTTCGAGGTGCCCTTCGCGCCGGCCCGCGGGCCGAAGTACATGCCGGTGAGCACGCCGTCGTCTTCGACGAGCGTGAGGGTGCCGATGGGCGAGTCGACTTCGAGCTGGTTCACGGTGGGCTCCAGAGGTGCAGCGTGGCGTACGCGCGCCAGGGGCGAAATGCCTCGGCGTGAAGAAGGCTCTGCTTCGCGTCTTTCACCCCGAGCGCCTTCAGCACGCCGAGGTCCGATGCGGGGAAGGCGTCGGGCCACGACAGCGCGCGCATCGCGAGGTACTGCGCCGTCCACTCCCCGATGCCGGGCAGCGCCTTCAGCTTCTCGAGCGTGGGCTCGAGCGGCACGCCGCGGGCGAGCGTGAGGCCGCCGTCGATGGCCGCGGCGAGGCCGATGAGCGACCGCGCGCGGGCGCCGGGCATGCCGAGGCCGGCGACGTCGTCGACGGTCGCGCGCGCGAGCGACTTCGCGGTGGGGAACACGTGCGTGAGGCGGGCGGGCGCTCCGTCGAGCTTCTTGCCGAAGCGCTGCACGACGCGGCCGGCGATGGTGGTCGCGCCCTTCACAGAGATCTGCTGGCCGAGCACCGCACGCACGGCGGTCTCGAACGCGTCGAACGCGCCCGGCACGCGCAAGCCCGGAGTTCGCCTCACGCGCGACCTCAGCGCCGGGTGCCTCTTCAGCACGGCGTCGACCTCGGCGGGGTGTGCGTCGAGATCGAACAGCCCGCGCAGCTTCGCGACGAGCGGCATGAGCGAGCCGAGCAGCGACGCACAGACCGTCGCGACGAGGCGCTCACCCTCTCTCGTGACCGAGACCCAGCCGCGGCGGCCGTCGAGCTCGACGGTGCGGTGGTAGGTGCCGCCTTCGACCGACTCGACTCCGGGTATCGCGCGGTACGCGAGGAACGCGAGCAGCGCCTCCCACGCGAGCGGCGGCCGGTAGTCGAGGCGGAGCTTCACGTCACCGGTCGCGTCGGGCCGCTCGCGGCGCAGGCTCGACGGGCTGCGGCCGAAGTGTGAACGAAACGCCGAGTTGAAGCGCCGCACGCTCTGGAAGCCGGCGGCGAACGCGAGCTCGGCGAGCGGCAGCGCGCTGTCTTGTAGCAGGCGCTTCGCGAAGCCGAGCCGCGCGTGCTGCGCGAGCTCGACGGGCGAGAGGCCGAGCTGGTCGGTCATCGCGCGGCGCAGATGGCGGCCCGACACGTTCAGCGCTTCGGCGAGCGTCTCGACCGAGCCTTCGTTCAGCGCGCCCTGCTCGATGCGGCACACCGCCTGGTCGACGAGCCGCGGCACCGCGTCGACGGGTGCGTTGCCCGGTGCGAGCTCGGGCCGGCAGCGGAAGCAGGCGCGAAAGCCCTCACGCTCGGCGTCGATGCGGCTCGTGAAGAACTCGCAGCGTGACGGGCCTGGCGTTCGGGCCGTGCAGACCGGGCGGCAGTAGATGCCGGTCGTCTTGACGCCGACGAAGAAGACGCCGTCGAAGCGGCGGTCGCGGGCGAGCATGGCGCGGTACCAGGTGTCGCTCATCGTGAAGGTCGAGATAGCGGAGCTGCCGGGGCTGCGTCTGGCCATTTTCGGACGCTGCGGCAAGTTCGTCTTGGAGGCCGGGGCACGTTGCCGGGCCCGTACTCGCCTCCGGTCGCTCGTCACCGTTGCTCTACGTCGTCGAGCGGGCGATCGCGGGGTTTTCGGCGGTTGGCGCCGGGGCACGTGCGGTGCACCAGAGGCTGCGCCATGAACTTCTCGAAGCTGGGTGTTGGGGTCGCGGTGTTGGTGGTTTCGGCTTGCACGACGATGGACGAGCGACGCGCCGAGCCGCAGCCGCTCGCTGATGCGATCGCGAAGCTCGGGCCCACGAGCGGCTCGACGGCGAAGGGCACCGTCGAGTTCATGACGTCGGGCACCGAGGTGCAGCTGAAGCTCGAGATCGCCGGCATCTCGCCCGGCAGACACGGCGTGCACCTGCACGAGAAGGGCGACTGCTCGTCACCCGACGGTGAGTCTGCCGGCGGCCACTGGGACCCGATGGGCCATCAGCACGGCCAGCTCGACGTGCCGCCCGCGCACTACGGCGACATCGGCAACATCGAGGTCGGCGGCGATGGGCGCGGCACGCTCGTGTTCGCGACCAGCTACTGGTCGGTCGGCACCGGCCGCAACAACGACATTCTCGGCAAGGCCGTCGTCGTTCACGACTCGGTCGACGACTTCACGTCGCAGCCCGCCGGCAACTCGGGCAAGCGCATCGCGTGTGGC
>JAEUJP010000612.1 GCA_016793725.1 Myxococcaceae bacterium
CGAAGCCGCCGTCGGGCAGGCTGCCGCTGCGGCAGTAGGCGCTCTCGATGCAGCTCGCCTCTTCGCAGTCGGCGCCGGCCGCGACCCTGGCCTTGCACACGCCCTCGACGTTGATCGACCCACCCTGGCACGCGCTCGAGATGCACTCGGTGTCGAGGTTGCAGACCCCGCCGACCGCGACCTGCGGCTCGAACGCGCCGGTGCACTCGGCGAGCATGTCGCCGGCGCTGCGCTTGAGCTCGGCGCACGTCTTCTTCGCGTACACATCGAGGCATGCCTTCATCTGCACGCCGTCGTACGTGACCCGGCCCTTGGTCTCGCCCTGGGCCGTGAAGTTCTTGATCAGGTCGAGGCCCGACCGCACTTTGGTCTCGCACGACGCCTGGTCGGGCCCGTATTGCTGGTTTTTCGAGGCCTCCATCGGCGTGCAGCACTCGTACGCCTTCGTGCACAACACCTTCGAGGCCTCGGCGGGCATGTCGTCGAGCGTGATGGAGCCGCCTCCGCCGCCGCTGCAACCCACCGCGGCTAACAACACGAACGGTGCACCTGGGCGTTTCATGGCGGGGACCATAAGCCTTGACGCACGCCCGTGGGGAGGAGCATCTACCCGCCATGAAACGACTCGCGCTCGCCCTTCCCCTCCTCGTTTCCGCCGTCGCTCTCGCCGACGAGGGCATGTGGACCTTCAACGGCTTTCCCGCCGACAAGACCAAGGCGAAGTACGGCTTCTCGCCGAACCAAGAGTGGCTCGACCACGTTCGCCTCTCGTCGGTGCGCCTCGCGCGCGGCTGCTCGGCGAGCCTCGTCTCGGCCGACGGCCTCGTGCTGACGAACCACCACTGCTCGCGGCACTGCATCGATCAGCTGTCGACCAAAGACAAAGACTTCGTGAAGAACGGCTTCTTTGCGAAGACCCAGCCCGAAGAGCAGAAGTGCCCCGACATGGAGGTGAACATTCTCGTCGAGATCACCGACGTCACGAAGCGCGTGCAGGCCGCGACCAAGACGACGCCGATCGAGAAGTTCAACGACGTGCAGAAGGCCGAGCTCGCCACCATCGAAAAAGAGTGCAGCGGAGGCGACGAGCTCGTGCGCTGCGAGGTCGTGAACCTGTACCGCGGCGGCCGCTTCGACCTCTACAAGCACAAGCGCTACCAAGAGGTGAAGCTCGTGTTCGCCCCTGAAGAAGGCATCGCGTTCTTCGGCGGCGACCCCGACAACTTCATGTTCCCGCGCTACGACCTCGACCTCTCGTTCTTGCGCATCTACGGCAAAGACGGCGCGCCCGCCAAGTTCGACCACTTCCTCAAATGGTCGGCGACGAACGCCAAAGACGGCGACCTCGCGTTCGTGTCGGGCCACCCCGGCGGCACCTCGCGCCTGCTCACCCAGGCCCAGCTCGAGTACGACCGCGACGTGCGCTGGCCGGTCGCGCTCGCCCGCCTGTCAGAGTGGCGCGGCTTCTTGAACGAGTTCGCGAAGAAGAGCCCCGAGGCCGACCGCACCTCGAAAGACGACCGCTTCGGCGTCGAGAACGCGCTGAAGGCCTACAAGGGCCGTCACGCCGCGCTCGCCGACCCGGCGTTCTTCAAGTCGCGCGTCGACGCCGAGAAGCAGTTCAGAGACAAGGTGGCGAAGAACGGCAAGCTGAAGAAGGAGTTCGGCGGCGCGTGGGACGGCATCGCCGGCGCGATGGACAAGCTCCGCGGCTACCGCAAGGAGCTCGAGCTCGAGCGCGGCCCCCAGAGCGACCTGTTCTCGTACGCCCGCACGCTGGTGCGCTGGGCCGACGAGTCGGGCAAGCCCAACGGCGAGCGCCTCACCGAGTTCACCGAGGCGCGCCTGCCGCAGCTCAAGCAGGGCCTGACGGCGAAGAAGCCGATCTACGACGAGTACGAGACGGCGCGGCTCGGCTTCAGCCTCGACAAGATGCGCGAAGAGCTCGGCCCCGACCACCCGGTCATCAAGAAGGTCTACGGGCAGAAGTCGCCGGCGGCCATCGCGGCCGAGCTGGTGAAGGGCTCGAAGCTGAAAGACCCGGCCCTGCGCCAGACGCTGTTCGAGGGCGGCAAAGAGAAGATCGACGCGAACAAAGACCCGATGCTCGAGTTCGTGCGCGCGTTCGACGCCGAGGCCCGCGCGATTCGCAAGAAGGTCGAAGACGAGGTCGAGGGGGCGACGAAGAAGCACGGCGAGCTGCTCGCGAAGGCGTACTTCGCGGTCTACGGCCAGAACACGTACCCCGACGCGACGTTCACGCTGCGCCTGTCGTACGGCCAGGTGAAGGGGTGGAAAGACGGCGCCAAAGACGTGCCCGCGACCACCACGATCGCCGGCGCGTTCGACCGGCACACGGGCGCCGAGCCGTTCGCGCTGCCGAAGTCGTGGCTCGACGCGAAGGGCAAGCTCGCGGGCGAGACGCCGTTCAACATGGTGACGACGAACGACATCATCGGCGGCAACTCGGGCTCGCCGGTCGTCAGCAAAGACGGCGAGGTCATCGGCCTCATCTTCGACGGCAACCTGGCGTCGCTGGGCGGCAACTACGGGTTCGACGAGGCGCAGAACCGCGCGGTCGCGGTGCACAGCGCGGCGATCGTCGAGGCGCTCGACAAGGTCTACGGCGCGAAGCGCATCGTCGACGAGCTGAAGGGCGGCGCGGCGGGGGCGAAGGCCGGCTCGCCGTAGCGCTCAGTCGTCGGTGGGGTCGGCGCCGAAGAGGGCGTCGACCTCGAGCTCGATCGCGTCGAACGGCTCGGCGCGAATCTTCTGGCCGCTCTTGGCAGTGAGTACGAGCGCGTAGGCGAGCTCGGTGCGCCGGTAGACTTCGAGCACTCTCTCGATGGGGTCAGCGAGCCAGTAATGCGGGACGCCGGCCTGGAAGTACGACTGCAGCTTGTCGACGCGGTCGACGTCTTCGGTCGACGGTGAAAGCACCTCGCAGATCCAGTCGGGGCGTACCGTGATGGGCCGGCCCTTGATGCCCTCTGGCAATCGCTCACGTCGCCAGCCAGCAAGGTCAGGCCGGAAGAGCTCAGGCCCCAGCTGAATGTCGACTTCACTCGCGAACCACCAGCCGCCCGGCCACTTCCCTCCGGGCTTCCGGTCGAACGGGTCGACCCGTCGGGTGACGCTCGCTTGCGTGCGCGCGTGCTCACCCGTGGGCGCCGCCTTCTGCACCAACGTGCCGCGAATCAGCTCGACGCGCTCGCTCTCGGGGCGAGCCAGGGCGTCGGCGACGGTGGCGACGGTGGCGACGGGCCGTTTCGGAGCGACAGGCACGCCCGAACTATAAGCGCCTCGGCCGCCCTACTCCCACTCGATGGTCGCCGGCGGCTTCGACGAGATGTCGTAGACCACCCGGTTGAACCCGCGCACCTCGTTGATGATGCGGCTCGAGATGGTGCCGAGCACGTCGTAGGGCAGCCGCGCCCAATCTGCCGTCATGCCGTCGACGCTGTTCACCGCGCGCACGGCACACGCGTTTTCATAGGTGCGCTCGTCGCCCATCACGCCCACGCTCTGCACCGGCAAGAGCACCGCGAACGCCTGCCAGATCTGGTTGTAGAGCCCGGCTTTCGTGATCTCGTCTTGCACGATGACGTCGGCCTTGCGCACCAGATCGCAGCGCTCTTGCGTGACCTCGCCCAAGATGCGCACCGCGAGCCCCGGCCCGGGAAACGGCTGCCGGTTCACCATCTCGTCGGGCAGGCCGAGCTCTCTGCCGAGCACCCGCACCTCGTCTTTGAACAGCTCGCGCAGCGGCTCGACGAGCTTGAGCTTCATCTTTTCGGGCAGCCCGCCGACGTTGTGGTGGCTCTTGATGGTGGCTGACGGCCCCTTCGTCGACACCGACTCGATCACGTCGGGGTAAAGAGTGCCCTGCGCGAGAAAGTCGGCGTTCTTGATCTCTTTCGCCGCCTCTTCGAACACCGCGATGAACTCGTAGCCGATCGCCTTGCGCTTCTTCTCGGGGTCGATGACGCCGCGCAGCTTCTCGAGAAAGCGCGCCCGCGCGTCGACGACCTTCAGCGGTATGTGGAAGCGGCCTGCGAACGTGGCCTCGACCTGCTCGCGCTCGTTCGCGCGCAAGAGCCCGTTGTCGACGAAGATGCACTGCAGCCGATCGCCGAGCGCCTTGTGCAGCAGCATCGCCGCCACCGACGAGTCGACACCACCCGACAGCCCGCAGATGACGCGGCCCTCACCGCCGACCTTCGCGCGAATGGCGGCGACCGACTCGTCGATGAAGCCCTTCATGCTCCACGTGCCGCTCAGCTTGCAGACGTCGAACAGGAAGGCGCGCAGCATCGCCTTGCCGTCTTTCGAGTGCACGACCTCGGGGTGGAACTGCAGGCCGAACTGCAGCTTCGACTGGTGGGCGATGGCCGCGAGCGCCGACGACGGGGTCGACGCGATGGCGCGAAAGCCGGTGGGCAGGGCTTCGACGCGGTCGCCATGGCTCATCCACACGTCGGTCGTCGCGCCCTTCGCGAGCGCCGCGAGCGGGCCGACGGGCTCGAGCACGTCGACGCGGGCCGGGCCGAACTCGCGGTGGCTGCTCGCGGCGACCTTGCCGCCGAGCAGCTTCGCCATCAGCTGAAGGCCGTAGCAGATGCCGAGCACGGGCAGGCCGAGGTCGAAGAGCGCGGGGTCACACATGGGCGCACCCTTCGCTTCGACGCTGGCGGGGCCGCCGCTCAAGATGATGCCCTTGGGGCCCCAGGCCTTGATGTCGGCGGCACTCAAGTCGGGGCGGTGAATCTCGCAGTAGACGTTGAGCTCACGAACGCGGCGGGCGATGAGCTGGGTGTACTGGCTGCCGAAATCGAGAATGAGAATGCGCTCTGCGTGGATCGCGCTCGACATGCCGCGCTCCATACCAGGGTTCGTTCGCGTTGACTTGGAGCACAGCGGCTAGGACACTGACGCCACATGCGTAAGCTCATCGTGGCCGGCCTCGCAGTCGCGTCGTTCTCGTGCGTCAAAGAGATCTCGTCTGACGAGCGCCTCGAGCGCGCCACGCAGAAGAACGAGGTGAAGGGCTCTGACACGGCCGCCGATCTCGCCAAGATCAAGTGCGACGACACGAACAACGAGCTCAACAAGGCGCGCAACGACGCCCGCCCCGAGACCGACCGCGTGGTGTCGTACAAAGAGCTCTTCGACTCGCTGAAGGTGCGCGTCGCCCGCTTCGATGAGGCGATGTCGCGCAACCCCGACCTGCAGTTTCAAGAGGGCTCGCAAGAGATCGTGAACGCGAAAGAGACGTGCGTTCAGAACATGGCTGACGTGAAGGTCGAGTTCGAGACGTACGTGCGCGAGCTCGTGAACGTGCCGACCGTGCAAGAGATCAAAGGCGGCAGCACCGTGGTGGTCGCGCGGCTCGACTTCGGCGTGCTGCGCGAGGCGATCGAGGCGCTGAACCCCGACGATCGCGACTCGCTGCTGAACAAGGTCTCGAACGCCGAGAAGAAGGTCGAAGTGAAGGCCGAGCCGCGCAAGAAGACGAACGGCGCGACGAAGTAGGCCGGTCGTCGTGTCGAACGCCGGCGCGGTTCTTCGACACTATTCCCGGTTCTGGTCCGCTCCGCCGCTCGAGCGCGGCCGCTTCGATGTGTTTCGCATCGTGAGCTTCGGCGGCGCGGTCTACGCGACGTGTGGGCTGTCTGACGCGGTCGGCGCGCTGGAGCTGATTCTAGAGGCCCCCGCAGCGGCTGCGACCGAGCCGGTCGTCGAGCTGCTCGCGGCGGCGGCGCGGCACCACCTCGAGGTCGACTGGCTGGGCGTAGGCCACACGCTCGACTTCGGGCGGCCCTGGCTCCCGGGCTCGCAGTGTACCCACGGGCTCATCACCCTGCCCCGGCTCGACGGGCTCGATCGCCTCGAAGCGCCCGCGGTGCGGGTGCTGCAGCTGGTGCCGATTACCGCGGCCGAGCACGCGCTCAAGATGACCGACGGGCTCGATGCGCTCGAAGAACGGCTCGAGAAGCTCGACTGGGCCGACCCGAACCCACGGTGACGTGCTGCCTGATGCCAGAGACTCCGTGGCGACGACCGCACGCCTGAGCGCCGCGCGACGGCAGCTGGGCACGAGTGGGCTGTTCGTACGCGGCGCCACGCCCGCAAGCCCGAGGCACGCCGGTTCGAGGGTCTGTCGGGCGCCCCCCGTATTTCGTAGGGAACTACGAAATACGAACCTCATGGGACAGACCCTCGCAACTGGCCCCGCCGCGCATCGAGCCCGTCGTACGAGCCGACGGCGTACGGGGCCTCAGGCCGACGCCTCTGCCCTTCAGTCGCCGGCGCGGTAGTTCGGCGCCTCTTCCGTGATGATCACATCGTGCACGTGGCTCTCTTTGAGACCCGCGCTCGTGATCTGCACGAACGTCGCCCGCTTCTGCAGCTCTTCGATGTTCTTCGCGCCGGTGTACCCCATGCCGCTGCGCAGGCCGCCTACCAGCTGAAACACGTTCATGCCCACGGGGCCCTTGTACGGCACGCGGCCCTCGATGCCCTCGGGCACGAGCTTGCCGGGGTCTTGAACCCCGCCCTGAAAGTAGCGGTCTTTCGAGCCCTGCCGCATCGCGCCCAGCGAGCCCATGCCGCGGTACAGCTTGTAGCTGCGGCCCTGGTACAGAATCGTGTCGCCCGGCGCCTCTTCGGTGCCCGCGAACAGCGACCCGATCATCACGGTCGACGCGCCCGCTGCGATCGCCTTCACCACGTCGCCCGAGTGCTTGATGCCGCCGTCGGCGATGATCGGCACCCCCGACCCGTCGGCCGCGCGCGCGCAGTCGTCGATCGCCGTCACCTGCGGCACCCCGACGCCCGCCACGATGCGCGTCGTGCAGATCGACCCCGGCCCGATGCCCACCTTCACCGCATCGACGCCCGCCTCGATCAGCGCCCGCGTCGCCTCGGCCGTCGCCACGTTGCCCGCGACCAGCTCGAACGCCTGCTTGAAGTTCTTGCGCGTGTCGCGCACCGCGTCGATGACGCCACGCGAGTGGCCGTGCGCCGTGTCGATCACGATCACGTCGCAACCCGCCTTCAAGAGCGCGTCGACGCGCGCCTCGCGATCGCCGCTCACGCCCACCGCCGCGCCGACCAGCAGCCGCTCGCGCGCATCTTTCGCCGCGTTCGGGTGCGTCTTGCGCTTCTCGACGTCTTTCACCGTCATCAGGCCCTTGAGCTCGAACTGCTCGTTCACGACGAGCAGCTTCTCGATGCGGTTCTCGTGCAGCAGGTCGATCGCCTCGGTCTGGCTCACGCCCTCGCGCGCCGTGACCAGCTTCTTCGTCATCATCTGGTCGACGCGCTGCGAGACGTTCTTCTCGAACCGCACGTCGCGTGACGTCACGATGCCGACCAGCCGCTTGCCGTCGACGACCGGCAGGCCGTTGATGCCGTGCTGCTTCATGAGCTCGAGCGCCTTCGACAGCGGCGCCGCCGGCTCGATGGTGAGCGGCTCGGTCACCATGCCGCTCTCGTGCTTCTTCACCCGCGCGACCTCGCGGGCCTGCTGCTCGGGCGTGAAGTTCTTGTGAATGATGCCGATGCCGCCCTCTTGGGCCATGGCGATCGCCATGCGGCCTTCGGTCACCGTGTCCATCGCCGACGAGAGCAGCGGCGTCGGCACCTTGAGGTTGCGCGTCAGCTTCGACGACACGTCGACCTGGTGGGGCAGCACGTTGCTCTCGGCGGGCTGAAGCAGAACGTCGTCGAAAGTCAGCGCCAGACGGATGTTCGGGGTCAGCATGTACGGCACTTACTCATTCCACGCCCGCTGGTAAATAGCGCCTCAGGTGGCCGACCCGATCAAGCTGGTGGTGAAGCTCCCCTTCAAGACCGAGTCCGAGTTTCTCGGCCGCTACGGCGGCAACGTCTCGAAGGGTGGCATCTACCTGCGCACGCGGCCCCTTCACCCGCCCGGCACGTTCATCACGCTCGACGTGAAGATCGAGACCGGCGCCGTCGTGATTCACGCGACCTGTGAGGTGCAGTGGGTCACCGGGGCGAACCCCGCAGCCGGCGCGCCCGGCATGGGCCTCAAGTTCATCGTCGTCGACCCCGCCACGCAGCGGCTGCTCGACACCATCTCGGTCGCGATGCCGCACGCGCGGTCGCTCGAGATACCGCTGCCGAAGGGGGTCGGCGAGCGCGACACGTCGCCCACCGCGGTGCCGAAGCCGGTGCGGCCGTCGGCGCCTCCGCCCCCGTCGCAGGCCCTGCCCACCCTGCCCTCGATGGAAAGAGGCGCCCTGCACGTCGGCGGCGACGCGGGGCAGTTGACCGCGCCGGCGTTCGAGGCGCCTGCCGAAGCGCCGCCGCAGACGGGGCCGATCATCGGCATCGATCTCGGCACCACGTACTCGTGCGCGGCGTTCGTGCGCGACGGCAAGCCGCAGGTGCTGCCGAGCCGCGAGGGGCACCGCACGGTGCCCTCGATCATCGCGCTGTCGACGCGCGGCAAGCTGCTGATCGGGCACCCCGCGAAGGGGCAGATGTTGACGAACCCGAAGCTCACGGTCTGGGGCGCGAAGCGGCTCGTCGGGCGCGCCTTCGACTCGCCGGTCGTGCAGCAGATCAAGGGTCGCTTCAGCTACGAGATCTGCGCGGGCGAAAACGGCGAAGCTGCCGTGCGGCTCGCCGACAAGGTCTTCTCGCTCCAGCAGATCTCGGCGCTGGTGCTGCGCGAGCTCAAAGAGTCTTGCGAGGCCAAGCTCGGCGAGAGCGTGCACCGCGCCGTCATCACCGTGCCCGCCTACTACAACGACAACCAGCGTCAGGCGGTGCGCGAGGCCGGGCGGCTCGCCGGCCTGCACGTCGAGCGCATCGTGAACGAGCCGACGGCCGCCGCGCTCGCGTACGGCTATGGCCGCCAGTTCAACAAGCGCGTGCTCGTCTACGACCTCGGCGGCGGCACGTTCGACGCCTCGATTCTCGAGCTGAACGACACCGTCTACGAGGTGGTCTCGACGGGTGGCGACACCTTTCTCGGCGGCATCGACTTCGACGACGCCGTCGTGAAGTGGCTCTCGGAGCAGTTCGAGAAGACGCACGGCAAGAAGTTCGTCACCGATCGCGTGGGCCTGCAGCGGGTCTTCGACGCCGCCGAGCGCGCGAAGATCGCCCTGTCGGATCAGCTCACCGCCCGCATTCACGTGCCGTTCGTGACGATGATCGACAACAAGCCCTACGACATCGACGCGACGCTCTCTCGCGACCAGCTCGTCGAGCTCGTGCGGCCGCTGGTCGAGCGCACCATCGCGGTCTGCGCCGAGGTGCTGAACGCGCGCAAGCTGCGCCTGTCTGACATCAGCGAGGTGCTGCTGGTCGGCGGTCAGAGCCGCGCGCCGGTCGTGCGCGACTACGTCGAGGCGTTCTTCGGCCGGCCGCCCGCGAAGTCGGTGCACCCTGACGAGGCGGTCGCGACCGGCGCCGCGCTGCTCGCCAACGCCCTCACCATCAAAGAGGGCATCGTGCTCATCGACGTGCTGCCCATGTCGATCGGCGTCGGCCTGCCCGGCGGGCGCTTCAAGCCGGTGCTCGAGCGCAACACCGCGTTGCCGGCGACGAAGCAGTACACGCTCTCGACGACGCGCGACGAGCAGCACGAGCTCGAGGTGAACGTGTTTCAGGGCGAAGACGCGCTCGCAGCGCGCAGCGAGTACCTGGGCACGCTCAAGCTGGGCAACCTGCCGCTGGGGCCGAAGGGCTCGGTGAAGGTTGCGGTCAGCTTCGAGGTCACGGCCGAAGGCGTGCTCAAGCTGCGCGCGCGCGAAGAGACGACGGGGCGGCAGGTCGAGGCTTCGTTCGGTACGCAGGCGACTCCGGCCGAGGTGAGGGCCAGGCTCGAAGAAGAGGCGGCCGTCGCGGCGGCGGCGCTGGCGCCCCAGCGGTCGGGGTTTCTCGGCTGGCTCAAGGGGCTGTTCGGCTGAGCGACGTCTGCACGGCCACACGGCTTCGTCGCGCTGCCAGAGAAGCGCCGAACCTCAGCTCTGCGCGCGAATCTTGGCGGCCCGCTTCTCGCGCGTGCCGATCGCCGCCTGCAGGTACTTGCCCGTCAACTTCCGCCCGATGAGGTTCTGCGCGAGCTCGCCGGCCTCGACGAGCTTGTCGAGATCGACGCCCGTCTGAATGCCCATGCCCTGCAGCATGTAGAGCAGATCTTCAGAAGCGAGGTTGCCCGCAGCGCCCGGCGCATACGGGCAGCCGCCGAGCCCACCCACGCTCGAGTCGAGCGACGTGATGCCCTGCTGAATGCCCGCGAGCGCGTTCGCGAGCGCCGTGCCGCGCGTGTCGTGAAAGTGCAGCCCGATCTTCTCTTTCGGGTAGTGCTCGAACAGCGCCTGCAGAATTTCGACCGTCTGTGACGGCACTCCGACCCCGATCGTGTCGCCGAGCGCCAGCTGGTACGCGTCGATCTCGAGCAGCTGCTTGGCGACCGTCACGACCTGCTTCGTGCTCACCGCGCCGTCGTACGGGCAGCCCCACACGCACGACAGGTACGCCCTCACCCGCATGCCCGCCTTGCGCGCCGCCGCGGCCGTCTCGATCGCCGCCTTCACCGCCTCGGCCACCGACTTGTTGATGTTCTTCTTCGAGTGCCCCTCGGTCACCGAGAGAAAAACACAGGCCTCTTGCAGCCCCGCCGCGATCGCGCGCTCGAGCCCCTTCAGGTTCGGCACCAGCGCCGAGAACACCACGCCCGGCCGCCGCTCGAGCCGCTTCATCACCTCGTCGGCATCGGCGACCAGG
>JAEUJP010000646.1 GCA_016793725.1 Myxococcaceae bacterium
CCGGCACACCGAAGAGGCGAGACAGCGCTTCGACACTGAGCACCGCGGCGGCGACGAGTGGTTTCATGCGCCCGCCGGCTGTGCAAGCGCGCGCCCGCCGAGCCGTCGCGAGTCGATTCGCGCAGGTGCGCGCTCGAGCGCGTCTTGAAGCCCGTCACTTTGTCAGCGCTTCCTTCAGCTGTACGACACGCTGACGTGCTCGGGCGCAAAGCAGGCGATGGCGTGCAGGCTCGAGCGCTGCCAGCGGCGCTTCTGCGTGGCCTCGAAACGAATCTGATACCGCTGCTCATCGGCGAGCTTCATGATCTCGGCGACCCACCCGATGAAGGCGCTGAGCGCCGTCGAGTTCATGAAGTCGACCGCTCGCACGTCGACGCGCACCTCGCGCGCGTGCGCCTCGACCGCGCTCTTGTGCCAGCGCAGAAACGGGTCGCGCAGCGGCTGCGCGTCGCGGAGCTCGGCCGCGCCCTTCAGCATCACCGTGAACAGCGAGCCCTGCGAGAAGCCGTCGATCTCGAGCGTGCCGACTGAAGTCATGAGAGCTCCCGGGTAGCGGTGATGTGCAGCGTGTCGTCTTGAAGCAGGCAGTCGAGCTCGAACTCACCTTCGCTCGCGATGCGGAAGAGGCCGAGCTGTGCCGAGGCGGTCGGCGCCTCGGCGAGCTGGTGCAGCCGATTCAGGTAGAGCGCGAACCGGCTCGGAGCCTGCTGAATCACGCGCACCCGTTCGACCGTCGAGCGCGCCGCCTCGGGGCTGCGCACCATCGAGCTCACCGTGAGGCGCAGCGCCTTCGGCGAGCACTCGATCGACAGCGCGGCGGCGTCGCCACTGGGGCCGGGCCGCGCGTACTTGATGGCGTTCTCGACGAGCTCCGAGACCGCCATCACGGCGTCATCACGAACGTCGTCGGGCAGGCCCGAGAGGTGACGGCTCACCTCTTCGCGCACCTTCGGCAGCAGGTCCCACAGTGACGGTATTCGCAGCTCCATCTGTGCGAGCGGCACCACAGCAAGAGGCCGGCCGCCGCGCGCGCACTCGCACGTGGCTGAAATCGCGCTCGGTAGGAGCTCTCGCTACCGGGTCATCGGCGACCGGCCGGCGCGCCCGGTGACCTGAGCCGCGGGGCTGGCCCACGAGAAGCAGCGGCACCTTCTGGCCGAAGAACAGGCCGCGGCGGGGGCTCTCATCAGGAGCACCCAGATGCGCGATGACCTCCGTTCGGCGGGGGGGCTTTTCGAGGCAGCGACCTTGACAGCAGGGCACAATGGGGCGCGTGAGAGCCGTCGCACTGCTGGTGCTGCTCGCCGCGGGCGAGCCTGGCACCGCGACCATCGAGAAGGCGCGGTTCGCGGGGCGCTGGTACGAGCACGCGCGCATGCCGTCGTTCTTTCAGAAGGGCTGCACCGACACGACGGCGACGTACACGCTGAACGAGAAGGGCGAGTTCGACGTGGTGAACCGGTGTCTGAAAGAGGGCTCCGAGTCGACGGTGTCGGGCACGATGTGGGTCGACGACGAGAGAGAGCCCGGCAAGCTCACGCTGCAGCTCTTCTGGCCGATTCGCCCGAAGCTGTGGGTGCTCGAGCGCGCCGACGACTACAGCTGGGCGGTGCTGGGCAGCCCCGACAAGCAGAAGGCGTGGGTGCTCGCGCGCTCGCCCGTGCTCGACGAGGGCCTGCGCACGTCGCTGGTCGCGAAGCTCGAGGCGCGGGGCTACCCGGTGAAGCAGCTCGAGCGCGTGACGCACACTGCCGATGCGGGTACGCCTTAGCTAAGCTCGACCACCTTGGGCGACGGGGCCGACAAGCGGAAGTACGCGCGCATCGAGGCGAGCATCTCGTGCACGGTCGCGACGAGCGCCGATGCGTTCGACGCGGCGCTCGCGAACCTGTCGAAGGGTGGGGCGGCGGTGCTCGGGCCCGAGGGCTCGGCGGGTGTGGGCGAGAAGGTGACGCTGATGCTCGAGCGCGACGTGGGCGGGCCGACGCTGTCGCTGCCCGGCACGGTGCGGCGCATCGAGGCCCGTGGCGAGCACACCCTGTTCGGCATCGAGTTCGACGCGCTGCCGCCCGAAGAAGAGACGCAGCTCTCGGCGCTGCTGCACGCGCTGGCGGCCGGCAAGGGGCCGGGGCGGCGTGCTCACCCGCGGGTGGCGGCGCGCGTCGACGTCGAGTGCAAGAGCGAAGACAGCTTTCGCGGGTTCTTGAACGATCTCTCGCGCGGCGGCCTCAGCGTGAAGACGCTGCGCGACGTCGAGCTCGGCAAGACGCTGGTGGTCTCGTTCGGCGTGCCGGGCATCAAGGGCCTCGTCGAGGTGTCGGGCATCGTGGTGAGCAACCAGAAGCTCGAGCACGGCTGGCGCATCGGCGTGTTCTTCACGCCGATGAAAGAAGCCGACCGCGAGCAGGTGAACCGCACGCTCGACGTGCTTTTGGGCATCAAGGTGGTGACGGGCGAAATTCTGGAAGAATGAACCCGCCCGAGTCGCAGGCCCGCGCCCGAGCCCGTTCCCAATCTTTCAGACGAGCAGCTCGAACCGCCCCAACATCAAGTCTCTCGCGATCGTCACCTGGTGCACCTCGTCGGGCCCATCGGCGATGCGCGCGGCGCGTGCCGCCCGGTACCAGAGCGAAAACGGCAGGTCTTCGCTGTAGCCGAGCGCGCCGTGCAGCTGAATTGCGTCGTCGAGCACCTGGCAGAGCAGCCGGGCGACGTGCACCTTCGCCATCGACGAGTACGGCTTCGCCTCTCGGTGCAGCCCCTGCTCGAGCAGCGACGCGCAGTGCATCGTCATCAGGTTGCCGGCGTGAATGCCGGTGGCGTTTTCCGCGAGCTTGAGCTGCACGGCCTGGTGGCGGGCGAGCTCTTTGCCGAAGCTGACGCGGGTCGCCAGGTACTGCTTGCACAGCTCGAGCGTGCGGGTGGCGAGCCCGAGCCAGCGCATGCAGTGCGTGAGGCGGGCCGGCACCAGCCGCGCCTGCGCGAGGCGAAAGCCATCGCCGACGCCGGCGATGACGGCGTCGTGGCCGACGACACAGCCCTCGAACGTGAGCTCACCCTCGATGTGGTCGAGCACGTCGGGGGCCATGACCGGCACGTCGCGGTCGTAGCGCACCCCCTTCGCGTGGCGGTCGACGAGAAACATCGTGGCGCCCGATCTCGGGTCGTCGCTCGTTCGGGCCATCACGATGAGAAACGCCGCGTTCTTCGCGCCGGTCGAGAACCACTTGCGGCCGTCGAGCTGCCAGCCGCCCGGCACCTCTTTCGCCACCGTGCGCAGGTTCGTCGGGTCGGCCCCGGCGCCGGGCGCCGGCTCGGTCATGCAGAACGCCGACGTGATCTCGGCCCTCACCAGCGGCTCGAGCCACCGCTTCTTCTGCGCGTCGGTGCCGGCGGCGAGCAGCAGGTCCATGTTGCCCTGGTCGGGCGCGTCGCAGTGAAAGACCTTCGCGCCCACCGGCGAGCGCCCCATCTCGCGAAACAGCGCCGCCATGCCCATCGGCCCCAGGCCCAGCCCCCCGAGCGCCTTCGGCAGATGTGGCGTCCACAGCCCGGCCGTCTTCGCCTCGGCCTGCAGGGCCTTGAGCCGGGTGCGCTTCACGTCCGACAGGAGCTCCCGCTCGTGGGGAATGATGCGCTCGTCGACGAACGCCCGCACCCGCCCGCGCAGCTCGACCAGCTCTGCCGACAGCCCGAAGCTCATGGCTCGTCACCCAGCTCGAACCGCGGGTTCGTGACCGCCAGCGTCTCTTTCGCCGTCTGCATCAGGTGCTCGAGCACCTTGTCGTCGAGCTTCATGCGCCCGCTGCGCAGCCGGGCGCTCAGCTCGCGCTCGAGCGCCGTCAGCGCCTCGACCCGCTCGCTCGTCTTCGAGCCCCACAACCTCTGCTCGTCGGCGGCGCCGGGCAGCAGCGCCTTCAGGCCCCGCGCTTCGTGCGAAAACCGGTCGTCTTGGGTCTTCAGCTCGGCCGCGACGATGCCGGCCAGGTTCGCCGCGATCATCACGCGAAACGCGAGCGCCTTGTCGTCTTTCAGCTTCGTCGAGACCTCTTCGAGCAAGAACGTGGCGACGGCTTCCAGCAGCGTCGAGGCATCGGGGCGTGTCTGCACGCGCGCGACCTTACGTCTGCTCGAGCGTGAAGAGTATCGCCGTGCCCTTGCCGACCTCCGACTCGGCCCACACCTTGCCGCCGTGCCGCTCGGCTACGCGGTGCACCGTCGCGAGCCCGATACCGGTGCCGGGGAACTCGTCGGCCCGGTGCAGCCGCTGAAACGGCGTGAACAGCTTGTTCGCGTGCTTCGCGTCGAACCCCGCTCCGTTGTCGCGCACCACGATCGCCCGGCCGTGAGGCGTGTCTTCGCGGCGCACCGTGATTCGCGGCGCCGCGACCTTGCCGGTGAACTTCCACGCGTTGCCGAGCACGTTCTCGAACAGCACCCGCAGCAGCTGCGCGTCGGCGCTCGCCTCGAGGCCCTCTTCGATCTCGACCTCGACCTGGCGGTTCGGCTCACGGTTCTTCAGCTCCTGCACGACCACGCGCACGAGGCCCGTGACGTCGGTCTTGGTGCGGCGCAGCTCCGAGCGGCCGATGCGCGACAGCGCGAGCAGGTCGTCGATCAGCTGGTTCATGCGAATCGCCGCCGCCTCGACCCGGTCGGCGTGCTCGCGGCCGGTGGCGTCGAGCAGGTGGCCCGAGTCTTCGATGAGCGCGCGCATGAAGCCCATGATGCCGCGCAGCGGGGCGCGCAGGTCGTGCGACACCGAGTAGCTGAACGCCTCGAGCTCTTTGTTCTTCCGTTCGAGCTCGAGCACCAGCTCGGCTTTCGCCTCGGCGAGCTCTCTTGCGGCCTTCGCCTCGGCCGCCTCGAGCTCGCGCCGTACCAGCGCTTCGCGCACGTGCCGGCGCTGGTCTTCGAGCTGCTTGCGCCGCAGCTGCGCCAGCACCCGGGCGCGCAGCACCTGCAGCTCGCTCGACTTCACCACGAAGTCGTCGGCCCCCGCGCTCAGGCCCGCGCTCATCGCCTCGCGGCTCGCGTCGGCCGTCACCAGAATCAGCGGCGTGTCGCGCGTCGTGGGGTTCGCCTTCACCCGGCGGCAGACCTCGCGGCCGTTCATGCCCACCATCTCGACGTCGAGCAGAATGCAGTCGACCTTCTGAACCGCGAGCAGCTCGAGCGCCTCGATGCCCGAACGCGCGGTGATGACCTCGAAGCCCGAGCCCGCGAGCGCGTCGACGGTCTCTTGCAGGTACGTGGCGCTGTCGTCGACGGCGAGCACCTTCTTCGGCGCTGCCAGACTCTCGGTCTCTAGCGCCGCCACCTCTTGTCCACGGTTGCGCAGCAGCACCTCGAGCCGCGCGAGCACCACATTGAGATCGTCGGTCTTGCGCACGAAGTCGTCGGCGCCCGCCTCGAGCGCCTGCACCTCGGCGCCCGAGCCCGTCGAGCCGGTCAACATCAGGCAGGGTATCGAGCGCAGCGCCGCGTCGAGGCGCAGCCGCCTCACGATCTCGGCGCCGCTCGTGTCGGGCAGCATGCCGTCGACGATGATCGCCGCGGGCCGGTTCGTCGCCGCGAGCCGCAGGCCCGCCTCGCCGGTCTCGGCCTCGGCCACACGGTACTGCGCCGCGGCGAGCGCCGCAGTCAGCTGCGCGCGAAACGTGACGCTGTCGTCGATGACCAACAGCAGCGGCCGGTCGTCGGCGCACATCGCGCCGCCCTTGCGCAGGAGCTCCTTGGCTCGTGCGACCACGAACGACACGTCGTACGGCTTGCCGAGATATTCGTCGGCGCCGCGGGCGAGGCCGCGCACGCGGTCGCGCACCTCGACCTCAGTCGACAGCAGCATCACGATCGTGCGGGCGTGCTCGGGGCGCGACCGCAGCTCTTCGAGCAACGTGACGCCGTCGCCGTCGGGCAGCACGACGTCGAGAAGCACGAGGTCGAACGGCGCCCCTTCAGAGAGCGCCGCGTGCCCGTCGGCGAGCGAGGCGCGTGAGACCACGTCGAGCCCTTCGGCTGCGAGCGCCTCGCTCAGGTCCATTCGAACGGTGAGGCTGTCGTCGACGACGAGCGCGCGCATGATCAGCGGCTCCTCCCCGCAGCGAGGCGCACGAGCTCGCCCGGCATCTCGGGCAGCGACAGCACCCGCACCGCCGCCCCCAGCCCCACCGCCTCGCGCGGCATGCCGTAGACCGCCGAGCTCGCCTCGTCTTGCGCCACGGTGTGCCCACCGGCGCGGCGAATCTCGAGCAGCCCCTGCGCGCCGTCGCGCCCCATGCCGGTCAAGAGAAACGCCGCGACCTGCGGGCCGAGCTCCTTCGCGAGCGACTCGAACAGCACGTCGACCGACGGCCGGCACGAGAAGCGCTCGGGGCCGTGCGTGAGCTTCAGCTGGCGGCCCTTCACCTCGAGGTGCACGTCGGCCGGCGCCATCGTCACGCCGGGGCCCAGGCCGTCGAGAGCCTCGCCGTCGCTCGCGTAGCGCACGCGGTGCGCCGACTGCGCATCGAGCCAGTCGCCCAGCGCCTGCGCGAACGGCGCCGCGATGTGCATGACCAGCAAGATGGGCAGCGGGTAGTCGCCGGGCAGACCGCGCAAGATGCTCACGATCGCGCCAGGCCCGCCGGTCGACGTGCCGATCGCCACGAGCGAGATGGCGGCGCTGCGCACCGGTTGTACCGGCAGGGGCATCACCGGCGCCCCCGGGCGAGTGCGGCGAATGACCCGAATGCGCGACACCACGCGCACCGCCGAGATGAACCGCGCGTCCCACTCGGCGGTCTTCTCTTCCGACCTCGGCTTCTCGAGCACGTCGACCGCACCCGCCGCGAGCGCGTCGTACGTCTGGAACAGCTCGCCGCGGTTCGTCGACGCCGAGACGACCAGAATCGGCAGCGGCTGGTGTGCCATGAGGTGCTCGGTCGCTGCGAGCCCGCTCATCTCGGGCATGATCAGGTCGATGGTCAGCACGTCGGGCTTGAGCGCCTGACACAGGCCGATCGCCGCCTTGCCGTTCTCTGCTTCGCCGACCACCTCGAAGCCGGGGTCAGACTGCAAGACCTCGACGAGGTGCTTGCGCACCGTGACCGAGTCTTCTGCGACGACCACACGTATCTTTCCCAACCGTCACCTCACCAGCCTGTGAATCAGCTCCAGCAATCGCAGCTGATCGAACTCGCTCTTCACCAGGTACGCGCTCGCGCCGGCGCGCAGGCCCCGCTCCTGGTCTGCCGCGTCGGCGAGCGACGTGATGAGAATCGCCGGAATGTGCCGCAGGTCGGGGTCGGCGCGCGTGCGCTCGACGAAGGTGACCCCGTCCATCCCCGGCATCTCGACGTCGACCAGGAACATGCCGAACGCCCGCTCGCGCGCCTTGGCCAGCGCCTCTTCGCCCGAAGTCGCCGTGTCGGTCTCGTACCCTGCCGACTCGAGAATGCTCTGCTCGAGCATGCGCGTCGTGATCGAGTCGTCGATGATGAGCACCGGCAGCCGTGCCCGCCTCGTGCCCTCGGGGGGCGCGCCCCGGCTCGCCAGCGCCGCTGCCACGAGCCCGGCCGGGTCGAGCACGATGCGCGGCACCCCTTCGGCGTCGAGCGACGCGCCAGCCACCACCGGGTCGGTCACCGCGAGCGGGGGCAGCGGCGCCGAAACGACGGTCGCCGAGCCGATCAGCCGGTCGACCCCGAGCGCCGCCAACCCCGACCCGCCGTCGATCACCAGCACGCACGTCGGCACCGACGGCTTCGCGCGCAGCAGGCGTGTCAGCGGCACGAGGCAAATGGTGGCGTCGTCGAACGCCAGCAGCTCGCCCGTCGGCGTACGCGACACGTCGCGCGGGTCGAGCCGAATCGTGCGGCGCACGGCCTCGAGCGGCAGCGCCGCCGTGACCCCGCCCGCCTCGACGAGCAGCGCCTCGACCGCCATCGCCGTCGTCGGCACCGTCAGCACCACCCGCGTGCCGCGGCCCGCCTCGGTCTCGAGCTTCGCTTCGCCGCCGAGCTGCGCCGCAGCGTCGCGCACCAGATCGAGCCCGATGCCGCGGCCCGACTGCTGCGTCGCCGCACGCGAGGTCGTCACACCCGAGCCGAGCAGCGCCTCGAGCACGGCGACGTCGCCGGCGCCCGCCGGCAGCTTCGCGCCGAGCGCCGCGCGAACTGCGGCCAGGTCGACGCCCGCGCCGTCGTCGGCGCAGACGAACGTCACGCGGTTGCCACGGCGGGTCACCTCGACGGTGACGATGCCCTCGGCGGGCTTGCCGCGCGCCTCACGCGCCGCCGGGGCCTCGATGCCGTGCGCGACCGCGTTGCGCACCGCCTGAACCAGGGCGGGCTGCACGGCGGCGAGCGCGGCGGCCCCGAGTCGCACCGCGCCGCCGCGGCCCTCGAACCGCACCCGCCTGCCGAGCGCCAGCGCCGCGTCGCGCGCGGCGCGCTCGAGCGGCACGAACAAGAGCTTCGCCGGCGACAGCTGCAGCTGCTCGGCGGCCTCGCGCACCTGGCCCAGCTCGCGCTCGGTCTGCTCGAGCGTGCCCAGCACGCGCGCGTCGAGGCGCGACATGAGCTCGTGCAGCTCTTCGGCGATGGCGTGCGCCTTCGCCCCCGGCGTGCGCCCCGGCGCGAGCTGGTCGGCCAGCGCTGCAGCGAGGTGCCGGCCCCGAGCTGCGAGCGCCGCGTGACGCTTCAGCCCCCTCAAGGTCACGCCGGTCTCGAAGATGCCGCTCAAGAGCGCGCCGAGCTCGAGCACGTCGACGTTCGCCGGGAGCAGCTCGCGCGCGGCCGGCTTCACGGGCGCTCTGGCGGCCGGGGCCCGGGCTTCGCTGGGCAGCGCGTCGACCGCCGCCGTCACCGCGTCGAGCAGCGCGAGCACCGCGTCGACCTGCTTGCGCTCGAGCATCGCCGAAAGGTCGCGCAGCGGAGCGAGCGCCTCTTCGATGGCGTGCGCCCGCTCGGCGATGCCGACCTGCTTCACCACCCGCGCGGCGCCTTTCAAGGTGTGCGCGAAGCGCAGCAGCCTCTGCACGGAGTCGGGGGCAGCTCCGCCCTTCTCGAGCTCGAGCACGCCCT
>JAEUJP010000687.1 GCA_016793725.1 Myxococcaceae bacterium
ACGAAGAAGGTGCGCACGTCGCGCAGCGCGGCGCTGCGGCGCTCGAAGTAGTAGCGCGTGTACAGCGCGAGCGGCAGCGCGCCGAAGAACGTCACGGCTGCAGCGGCGGCTCCCGAGTAGCGCCAGGCGAGCAGGGTCAAGAGCCCCCACCACAGGGGCGTGAGCAGAAACAGCAGCACCACCTTGATGGTCGCCTGAATGTCGCGCGCGACGCGAAACACCCGCACGACGACGCGCGGCACCCAGAACGGCACGACGAAGAGCACCATGCCCACGAGAAACAGCGGCAACATCGTCAGCGAGAACAGGTTGCGCGCGACGAACCTCGCGACACCCGAGGCCTGGTACTGAATCACGACGTCTTCGGGCGAGGCCTGCACCAGCTCGAGGCGCCGCTGCACCGCGAGCACCTCGGCCTTGAGCTTCTCGAACCGCTCGGGCTGCTCGGTGCGCAAGAGCGCCATGCCGCGCGCGAACGCCTTCAGCCGCTCGGGGTCGGCCGACGCCTGCGCCGTCTTCAGCGCGTACAGCGACTCTGCGGTGCGCACGAGCGGCAGGTCTTCACACTGCTCGAGGTTCAGCGTCACCGCGCGCAGCGCAGAAAAGATGGCGGCTGTGAGCGCGTTCACGTCTTCGTCACCCTTCACCAGAATCGGCGCGCCGGCCTCGACGTGCACCGCGCTGCGAAAGCGGTTCTTCTCTGAGTACGTGAGCCCCAGCGGCACGATGCGCACCGCGGCGCCCTTCTTCGCCGCCATGAGGGCGATGCGCGCGGCGCCGGTCTTCAGCTCTTGCAGCTGCGGCTCGCTGTGGCTCTTGCCCTCGGGGAAGAGGGTGATGCACCGCCCGCCGGCGAGCGCATCGGCCGCGGCGTCGAGCGTGCCGGCGTTCTTCGCCATCTGTGTCGGGTCGTCTTGCTTGCGGTAGACGGGCAGCGCCCCCATGCCGCGAATGAGGGCGCCGACGATGGGCAGCGAGAACAGCGGGGCCTTCGCGAGAAACGTGATGTGGCGCCGGGCGAGCACGAAGACGAGGCCGGGGTCGACCATGCCGTTCGGGTGGTTGCCGACGAACATCACGGGGCCCTCCATCGCGAGGGCGCCGGCGGGGTCGACGGGCGTCTCGATGCGGTAGAAGGCGCGCAGCAGCACCGAGATGACGGCGCGCAAGCCGCGGTAGAACGCGTTCACTTCTTCTCGACGGCCTGGGTGTCGTAGTTCGAATCGGTGCGCTGCAGAAAGCGCTCTTGTTTTTCGTAGCCCGCCCGCTGCAGCCGGCGCTGCTCGATCATGTTCGCGAGCGACGTGAACGCCGTGCCGATGGTGCGCAGCGACTGGGTGAGCTGACGCTCGATCTCTTCGAGCCGCTCGCGGCGCGCGGCGTCGGAGCTCTCACGTTTGAACAGGTCGGTGAACCACATGGCCGCCGGCAATGTACCTCGCTCAGGGCCCGAGCACGACCTGACAGCGCGGGCAGTCGACGAGCAGGCGCGACGCACCGGTGGGCAGCTCGTAGGCGAGGCAGGTGCCTCCGAGCAGCGGGCTCTCGACGGTGAGGCCGCGGGCGCTCTGCAGATAGAGGGTGCCGAACAGGCCGCCGTCGTCGAGCGAGAGCCGGCCGCCACACTCGCCGGCGTCGCGCCGCGGCCGCGTCTGTCGAACCGACGTCCCGGGCCGAAGGGGGAGCACGCCGTCACAGTCGAGCTCTTCGATGCGGAAGTCGGCGTCGATGCCCGAGCAGCTCGGCGGTATGCAGCTGGCCGCGGCGGGGCACCTGAGGCAGTGGCCGTCGCCGGTCACGCACGTCTGGCCGGCGACGTCGGCGCACTCGGCGATGCACCGCGCGTCGACGCAGCTGTAGCCCGCGCCGGTGCAGCGCGAGGTCACGTTCGGCGCGCCGCCGCAGTCGGTCGGTGCGGTGCAGCCCTGCGCGACGAAGCCGGCGTCGTCGGGCTCGGCGACGGTCTGCAGGCACTGGCAGCCCGAGAGACAGAAGAGCACCGCGAGCGTTCTGGCGTCCACGCGGGGGCGCAGCCTAAACGAGCGGCATGATCAAACGCGTCGGGTTTCTGGGCATGGGTCTGATGGGCAGCCGCATGGCGAAGAGCCTCGTGCGGCGCGGGTTCACGGTGGTGGGGTGGAACCGCACGCCGCGCGAGGTCGAGGGCGTCACGATGGTGAAGACGCCCGGCGAGCTGGCGACGCAGGTCGACGCGTTCTGCACGTGTGTGGCCGACCCGCCGGCGCTCGAGCCGGTGGCGTCGCAGCTGCTCGCGGCCTCGAAGCCGGGTCAGCTGTTCATCGACTTCTCGACGGTCTCGGTCGCGCTCGTTCAGTCGCTCGCGGCGCGCGCGAAAGAGAAGGGCGTCGACTTCGCCGACGCGCCGGTGACCGGCTCGAAGATGGGGGCCGAGAAGGGCACGCTCGTCATCATGACCGGCTGCAGCGACGCGGTGCTCGAGCGCGCGCGGCCGGTGTTCATGGGCGTCGGCGAGAAGGTGATTCACTGTGGGCCGGCGGGCGCGGGCACGCAGGTGAAGCTCGGCGGCAACGTGGTCATCGCCGCGATGCTCGAGGCGTTGAGCGAGGGCATGCTCACCATCTCGAAGGCGGGGGTCGACCCGAAGAAGCTGCTCGAGGTGATCGAGGCGTCGGCGTTTCGCTCGCCGTACTACCAGGCGAAGGGCAACGCGATGCTGGCGCGCGACTTCTCGCAGCACTTCTCGATCGACCTGATGCACAAAGATCTCGGCCTCTTCCTCGACGAGGCCGCCCGCCACCGCGTACCGACCCCCGCTGCCGCCGCCCTCCGCGAGACCTACAACCTCGCCCGTTCTGCCAGTAAAGGCGACCTCGACATCTGCGGTGTCGTTACCGCCTTGGAAGATCTCTGCGGCCACAGGCTGGGCTCCAAACCCTCGTAACGGCTGGGTAACGTTGGTAAACGCATTAACAGCGGTGCAAATTTACCGATTTGCATGTCCCACCTCGCGGGGTGATGAACGCGGCGCGTCACACGGGTACCATTCGACCCATGGAACAAGAGGGCAAGCTGGTTCAACTGGAAGACGGTCGGTGGGCGCGGTTCCGAGCGGTTCCCCTTCAAGACGGCAGCGGCATGCGCGTGGTCGTCGCGGTCGAGCTGACTCCCGAAGAGCGAGAGCGCGTCGTGCGTGAGACTCGCACGCTGCACTGATTAGAAATTGAGTTGAGCTCGCTGCCTGCGCTTGGAGCTAGAACGCGCGGCCATGCGAAGCCGTCACCTTCGAAGCAGTGCGCTGCTGGTGCTGTTCGCGGCTGCGTGTGCCACGACGCCCGAGTCGAAGCCTGAAGAGACGAACAAGGCTCCTTTGGCGAAGTTGCTCCCCGAAGAGAAGCACCTGAAGGAGCTGAAGCAGCTCACGTTCGGGGGCGAGAACGCCGAGGCGTACTGGAGCTTCGACGGCCAGCGCCTCTCGTTTCAGGCGCACGGCGCGGGCGAGGCCTGCGACCGCATCTACACGATGCGTGTGTTCGACGACCCGGTGACTCCGAAGCCGGTGTCGACGGGCCTCGGCGCGACGACGTGCGCGCACTTCTTCCCCGAAGACACGAACCTGCTCTACGCGTCGACGCACCTCGGCGGGGCCGAGTGCCCGGCGAAGCCCGACATGAGCCAGGGCTACGTCTGGGCGCTCTACGACACGTACGACATCTTCAAGGCGCAGGCCGACGGCTCTCAGCTGACGCAGCTGACGACGACGAAGGGCTACGATGCCGAGGGCACGGTGTGCGCGAAAGACGGGTCGATCATCTTCACGTCGACGCGCGACGGCGACATCGAGCTGTACCGAATGGATCGCGACGGCAAGAACGTGAAGCGGCTGACGTTCGAGCCGGGCTACGACGGCGGTGCGTTCTTCAACAGAGACTGCTCGAAGATCGTCTGGCGCGCGTCGCGCCCGAAGCCGGGCAAAGAGCTCGACGACTTCAAGGGCCTGCTCGCGAAGGGGCTGGTGCGGCCGTCGAAGCTCGAGCTGTTCGTGATGAACGGCGACGGGTCTGATGCGCGGCAGGTGACGTACCTCGACAGCGCGTCGTTCGCGCCGTTCTGGGTGCCGGGTGAAGACCGCATCGTGTTCTCGTCGAACTACCCGAACCCGCGCGGCCGTGAGTTCGACATCTGGGCGATCAACGCCGACGGCACGGGGCTCGAGCAGATCACGTTCGCGAAGGGCTTCGACGGCTTCCCGATGTTCTCGCCGAACGGCGAGTGGCTCGCGTTCTCGTCGAACCGCGCCACGGCCGAGGGCGCGAACGACACGAACGTGTTCATGGCGAAGTGGGTGAAGGGCCCGGCGCCCATCGACGAGAAGTCTGGTGCGCAGCGCATCAAGGCCGACGTGACGTGGCTGGCCGATGCGGCGCGCGAAGGACGTGGCGTCGGCACGGCCGGTCTCGAGGCCTCGGGCGCGTACATCGAAGAGGCGTTCAAGGCGCTGAAGCTCGAGCCGTACGGCGACGCGGCGGGCTCGTACCGGCAGAAGTTTCAGGTCGTGACGGGCGTGAAGGCGGGCGCGGCGACGGCGCTGACGATCGGCAAAGACAAGGTCGCGGCCGACGACTTTCAGCCGCTCGGCTTCTCGGCGCCCACGGCGAAGGTGGTGAAGGGCAAGCTGGTGCTGGCGGGGTACGGGCTGGTCGAGCCCGAGCTCGGCTTCGACGACTACAAGGGCATCGACGTGAAGGGGAAGATCGCGGTCGTTCGGCGCTTCACGCCCGAGCACGCGGCGCTCGACACCCCCGAGAAGCAGCGGCGCGCGGGTGACCTGCGGCGCAAGGCGTTCGTCGCGCGCGAGCGCGGGGCCGTGGCGCTGATCGTGGTGGATTGGCCGGTGCTGGCCCCGGCGCCCGCGACTCCGCCTCCAGCGCCAGCGCCGGCGCCGGGTGCGCCGGTCGACCCGCACGCGGCGCCGGCGGGCGCTCCGACGTTGCCGCAAGAGGCGCGCTTCCCCGCGCTGCAGCCCGAAGGCACGACGGGCGATGCGGGGCTGCCGGTCATCATCGTGAAGCGCAAGGTGCTCGAGAAGCTGTTCGACAAGAAGCCGGCGCAGCTGAGCGGCGAATTGGTGGTGGCGCTCGACTTCACGAAGGCCGAGGCGTTCAACGTGCTGGCGAAGCTGCCGGCGAAGTCGGCGACGCTGCCTCCGCTGGTCATCGGCGCGCACTACGACCACCTGGGCTCTGGCGGCATCAACTCGCTGGCGCCCGATCGCACCGAGCCGCACGTCGGCGCCGACGACAACGCGTCGGGCGTGGCGGCCGTGCTCGAGATCGCGCGCAAGCTGTCGGCTCAACGAGATGCGCTGAAGCGCGACGTGGTCTTCGTGGCGTTCAGCGGCGAAGAGTCGGGCGTGCTGGGCTCGGCGTTTCTGGTGGGCGCGAAAAAAGAGCTCGTGGCCCCCGGCGCGGCGATGCTGAACCTCGACATGGTGGGGCGGCTGCGCGGCAACACGCTGACGGCGCTGGGCAACGAGACGGCCGACGAGTGGAAGGCGATTCTCGAGTCGGCGTGCCTGAAGGCGCGCGTGCGCTGCAACATGAGCGGCGACGGCTACGGCCCGTCTGATCAGATGTCGTTCTACACGGCCGGTGTGCCGGTGCTGCACTTCTTCACCGGAGCGCACTCGGACTACCACAAGCCCTCTGACACGGCCGACAAGCTCACGTACTCGGGGCTCGAGCACGTCGCCGAGGTGGTGACCGAGGTCGCGCTCGCGGTGCAAGACAAGCCGCTCACGTACCAGAAGGTGGCGGCGCCGGCGCCGCGCGGCGATGCGCGCAGCTTCAACGCGTCGCTCGGCACGGTGCCCGACTACGGCGGCCCGCCGCCGGGCGTGAAGGGCGTGCTGCTGCAAGACGTACGGCCGGGCGGCGGCGCGGAACAGGGCGGCATGAAGCGCGGCGACGTGATTCAGAAGCTCGGCACGCACACCATCGGCAGCGTCGAAGACCTGATGTTCGTGCTGATGTCGTCGAAGCCGGGTGAGACCGTGCGCGCGGTCGTGCTGCGCGAGGGCAAAGAGGTGTCGCTCGAGGTGACGTTCCAAGAAGGGCGACGGCGGTAGAAGACGCGCAGCGCCGCCAGAGACGCTGGTGCGACGACCGCACGCACCGACGCTGATCGACGGCGGGTGGGCGACAGAGGGGGCTTTCGTGTGTGCAGCCCCGCTCCGGCGCTGGCGGTGAGCCGGCCGCAAGTGCGGAAGCGGCTGCCGACCGACGATTCTATGAGCAGAAACCGGTTGGGCCGGGTCGTGCGCGCGCTCGGTTCGCGTTCTGTCAGCAATAGACCGGGCCCAGCCGGTTTTATGCTGACAGAAGCCTCGTCACGCGCTCGCCGAAGCCGGCGATGGAAGTGGCACAGCATCATGACTCGGCAAGACGCTCGGGCAGGTCTGCCGTCTCTCTGTCGGCCGTCGAGCTGCGCCACAGGCGAGCGGTCGTCGCCAGGAGTCTCTGGCAGCCACCATGGCGCGTCAGTCGTCGTGCGACTCAGCCTGCAGCTGCTCCCACGCGGCCATGATCTCGCGCGTTCTCAGCTCTGCCAGCTGACGAAACTCGGGCGCCAGGTGCGCCACCTTGTCGGGGTGGTACTGCACGAGCAGCGCCTTCCACGCCTTCTTCGCCTCGGCCAGCGGCGCGCCCTGCACCAGCCCCAGCACCGCCCACGGGTCAGCCACCTTCGGAGCCTCTGCCGGCTTGTCTTCGACCGTCTTCGCGCCCGGCTTGTACGCGGCGCGTCTGTCGGTCTTCGCGTTCGACCCGACCTCGGGCCGCTTGCGCATCGTCAGCTGCTCGATCGCCTTCTCGAGCCGGTCGAGGTCGGCCAGCGCATCGCTCGACTTCTTCACGCTCGCCTTCGCCTCGCCCGCGAGCACGAAGAAGTACCCGCGCGCCGCCGCGTACGCGCCCTTCGGGTCGTTCGCGTAGAGCGCGTCGGCCACGTCGACCACCGGGTCGCGCCACATGCCTTCGATCTTCCCCTCGTCGACGACCAGCACCTGGTCGACCACCGCGCCGAAGTCGCGCTCCAGCGCCTTGAACGGGTCACGGTCGCCCGGGTTGCCCTCTGCCCGGTGCGGCGGCAGCACCGTCACGAGCGTCAGCTTCTTCGCGCCCGTCACGCGCTCGAACAGCTTCTGCTTCACGGCCTTGTCCGAGAAATAGAGAACGTCGATCACGGGCGAGGCAGCTAGCGTAGCCCGCCGATGACCCGTTCGGATCTCGAGCCCCCTCCGTTCGCCTTCGACACCGCCGAGCTGCACTACGCCGCCGACCGCCCCGTGCGCCCCACCCATGTGCGCATCGAGGTCACACTCGACTTCCCCTCACGCTCCATCGCCGGCCGCTGCACCACCACCGTCAAGGCCGTGCGCGACGTGCGCTCGCTCTCGTTCGACGCCGTCGAGCTCGATGTCTCTGCCGTCACCGTCGACGGCAGACCCGCCGACTTCGACAACGACGGCAAGCGCCTGCTCGTTCAGCTCAACCGCACGCTCACCGAAGGTCACGACGCCACCGTCGCCGTCACCTACCGCTGCACCCCCCGCCGCGGCCTCTACTTCGTCGGCCCCGATCACGGCTACCCGAAGCGAAGACCCCAGGTGTGGACGCAAGGCCAAGACGAAGACAGCCGGGCCTGGTTTCCCTGCCTCGACGCCCCCGCGCAGAAGGCCACCACCGAGGTCATCGCCACCTTCCCCAAGAAGATGACCGCGCTGTCGAACGGCAACAAGGTCGGCGACGTCGTGAAAGGCGCGCTGCGCACCGTGCACCATCGCCTCGACGTGCCGCACTCGCCGTACCTCGTCACCCTCGTCGTCGCCGAGCTCGACGAGCACGTCGCCTTCGCCGGCAAGACGAAGGTGCGCACGCTCTTCCCCCGCGGGCAGAAGGCCGACGCCCTGCGCTGCTGCGGCCGCACCCCGCAGATGCTGAAGGTCTACGAAGACCTCGCCGGCTGCGCGTACCCCTGGGGCGACTACGCCCAGGTCTTCGTCTCGGAGTTCATCTTCGGCGGCATGGAGAACACCGGCGCCACCACCCTCACCGACGCCGTGCTCCACGACGAGCGCGCCCACCTCGACTACTCAGCCGAGCCGCTCATCTCGCACGAGCTCGCCCACCAGTGGTTCGGCGACTGGCTCACCTGCCGCGACTGGCCCCACGGCTGGCTCAACGAGGGCTTCGCGACCTACTGCGAGGTGCTGTGGAAGGAAGAGGCCGACGGCATCGACGAGGCCGACCACCAGCGCCGCGCCGACCTCGCCGAGTACCTCGACGAAGCCGCCGAGCGGTACACCCGCCCCATCGTCGAGCGAAAGTTCGACGCCCCCATCGAGCTCTTCGACCGTCACCTCTACGAGAAGGGCGCGGTCGTGCTGCACGCCCTGCGGCGCTGGCTCGGCGACGCCGACTTCAAGAAGGCCGTGCGCACGTACGTGAAGCGCCACGGCGGCGGCGCCGTCGAGACCGTCGACCTCGCCCGCGCCGTCGAAGACGCCACCGGCAAGAACCCCGACCGCTTCTTCGACGAGCTCGTCTACCGCGCCGGCCACGTGCAGCTGAAGGTGAAGCTCGAGCACGACGCCGAGGCCGGTCGCCTCGACGTGCGCGTGAAGCAGACGCAAGGCGGCGAGCCGTACCATCTGCCCCTCGACGTCCACCTCGTCACCGGAGGCAAGACGTTCGAGCACGTGCTCGAGCTCGAGAAGACCGAGCAGGTGTTTCACCTGCCGTGCGCGCGGCCCCCTGCCCAGGCGCTCGTCGACCCGCGCCGCGACCTGCCCGGCACCGTCGACGTCGACAAGCCCGCCGCGTGGTGGCGCACCGAGCTGAAGCTCGCGTTCGTCGCCCGCGCCCGCACCGAGGCGGCCGCCGCGCTCGGCAAAGACGGCAGCGCCGACTCCATCGAGGCGCTCGGCCGCGCCTTGCGCGACGAGAAGGCGTTCTGGGGCACCCGCGCCGCCTGCGCCAAGGCGCTCGGCCAGACCCGCACCCCGGCTGCGAAGGCGCTGCTGCTCGGCGCGCTCGCGGTGCGCCACCCGAAGGCGCGGCGCGCGGTCGTCGCGGCGCTCGGCACCTTTCGCGATGACGCCGCGGTCGCGAAGGCGCTCGCCGCGCTCTGCAAGAAGGGCGACCCGAGCTGCTTCGTCGAGGCCGAGGCCGCTCGCGCCCTCGGCCGTTCACGCGCGGCCGACGCGCTGCCCGTGCTCGGCGCCATGCTGAAGCGCCGCTCGTTCGCCGACACCGTCGCCATCGGGGCGCTCGAGGGCCTCGCCGAGCTGAGCGAGCCGAAGGCGTGGCCGCTGGTCGTCGGCGCGACGCGGTTCGGTCAGGCCCCCTTCGCGCGGCGCGCCGCGGTGACGGCGCTCGCGAAGCTCGCCGAGCCGGCCGGCAAGAAGCGCGAGGCCGTCGACCTCATCGGGCACCTGCTCGAAGACCCGCTCTACCGCGTGCGGCTGGCCGCCATCGACGCCGCGCGCGAGCTCGGCGACGACCGCCTCGTCGGCCCGCTGTCGTCGACGCCGTTCTTCGACGGGCGTGAGCGCCGCAACGCCCGCGAGGCCGTGCGCGCGCTGAGGGCGAAGCAGGGCAGCGCGAAAGAGCTCGCCGAGCTGCGCCGCGACGTCGACGCGCTCAAGACCGAGACGAAGGCGCTCGCCGAGAAGCTCGCTGCCCGGGCAGTCGGGGCGGTGAAGCGCGCGCGCCGTTGACGGGCCCGACTTGATTCAAGTGTACTTGATTCAACTATACTTGAACCATGCCGAGGGGCGTCAGGCGGGGGCGGTTCATCGGGCGGGCCGCAGAGCTGGCGGCGCTGCAGCAGCAGCACGCCCGCGACGGTGCGGTGCTGCTGCCCGTCTATGGCCGGCGGCGCATCGGCAAGAGCGAGCTGTTGGTGCACTTCTGCGAGAAGAAGCCGGCGGTGTACTTCGCCGCGACGCAAGGCACCGCGGCGCAGCAGCTGCGCTCGTTCTTGATCACTGCGGCAGACTCGCTGGGCACGCCGCTGCTCGCCGACGTACACGCGACGGGGTGGGAACAGGCGCTCGAGCACGTGATGGCCGCCTTCCCCAGGGGGCGCAGGCAGGTGCTCGTGCTCGACGAGTTTCAGTGGCTCTGCGAGTCGTCACCCGAGCTGCCGTCGGTGCTGCAGAAGCTGTGGGACCATCGCTGGCAGCACGAGCGGCGCCCGTACGTCGTGCTCTGCGGCTCGTACATCGGCTTCATGGAGCGCGAGGTGCTGGGCGCGAAGTCACCCCTCTTCGGCCGACGCACCGGCCAGATTCAGCTCGAGCCGTTCGGGTACCTCGAGGCCCGGCACTTTCACCCGCGGTGGACGGTCGAAGACCAGGCCCGCGCGTGGTTCATCTGCGGCGGCGTGCCCGCCTACCTGAAGGCCTTCTGGGAAGGGCAGTCGCTCGAGCAGAACATCATCTCGAACTTCCTCGACGTCGACGGAGCGCTGCTGCGCGAGCCCGAGTTTCTCTTGCGCGAAGAGCTGCGCGACGTGGGCTCGTACACGACGCTCATCGAGGCGATCGCCGCCGGCAACCTCACGCCGACGGCGATGGCGCAGCACGCGGCGTTGCCGGCGCCCAAGCTGATGTACTTTCTCTCGAATCTCCAGCGGCTCGGGTACGTCGAGAAGCGGCTGCCGCTCGTGCCGGGCCGGCCCTCGGCGAAGCAGGTGCGGTACGCGGTGAAAGACCCCCTGCTGCGGTTCTGGTACCGGTTCATCGCGCCACACTTCAGCGCGGTGCGCCGCGGCCCGCCGCACGAGGTCTTTCAGGCGCACCTGAAGCCGCACCTCGAGAGCTGGTTCGGGGCGGGCTTCGAGGCCCTGTGCCGCGAGGCGCTGCCGAAGCTGCTCGACGCCGAGCGGGTGCGCACGTCGTTTCAGGTCGGCGAGTTCTGGAGCAGCAGCGCGCAGATCGACGTCGTCGCGCTGCGCCAAGACCGGTGGGCCGAGCTCGGCGAGTGCAAGTGGGGCACACCGACCTCGCTGGCCTCGGCGGTCGACGAGCTGCGCGCCAAGGTGGCGCACTACCCGCTCGAGGGCGCGACGCCGCAGCTCCGCGTGTTCACGCGCAAGCGCTTCGCAGGCAAACCGCCGCCCGGGGTCAGGGTACACTCGCTGGCCTCACTGTACGACCTGTAGGTTCTCGGGGTATGCACTGCAAACCCGACCGCTGTAAGCTCGACCGCCATGCCGCTCCTGCCCCTGCCGAAACACCGTACCTCTCGTGAAGACGTCGTCCGTGCGCTGAAGGCGCGTCACAGCGAAGACGCGAACTGGCGCGAGGGGCGCACGTTCAGCCTCGTCTACTACGCGGGCGAAGACGTGAAGCGCCTGCTCGAAGAGGCGTACACCGAGTTCATGAGCGAGAACGGCCTTTCGCCGCTCGCCTTCCCCTCGCTGCGAAAGTTCGAGGCCGAGGTGCTCGCGATGTGCGCGAGCATCTTCAACGGCGACGCGAACGTGTGCGGCACGATGACGAGCGGCGGCACCGAGAGCGTGCTCATGGCGGTGAAGACGGCGCGCGAGTGGGCGAAGAACGAGCGGGGCATCGAGAGGCCCGAGATGGTGGTGCCCATCAGCGTGCACCCGGCGTTCGAGAAGGCGGCGCACTACTTCGGGGTGAAGGCGGTGCACGTGCCGTGCGGCGCCGACTTCAAGGTCGACGTGAACGCGATGCGCGCAGCGGTGGGCTCGAACACGGCGCTCGTGGTGGGGTCGGCGGTCGCGTACCCGCAAGGGGTCGTCGACCCGATCGCGCAGATCGCGGCGCTGGCGAAAGAGAAGGGCATTCTCTGCCACGTCGACGCGTGCCTCGGCGGCTTCATCTTGCCCTGGGCGAAGAAGCTGGGTCGTGACGTGCCGGCGTTCGACTTCTCGGTCGACGGCGTGACGTCGATGTCGGCCGACCTGCACAAGTACGGCTTCGCGGCGAAGGGCGCGTCGGCGGTGCTGTACAAGAACGCCGAGCTGCGCCGGCACCAGTTCTTCACCTACGCCGACTGGCCGGGCGGCATGTACGCGTCGCCGTCGATGACGGGCACGCGGCCGGGCGGGGCGATCGCCGCGGCGTGGGCGGCGCTGCACCACTTCGGTGAAGAGGGCTACGTCGAGCAGGCGAAGGGCATGCTGGCGACGACCGACACGTTCGTGAACGGCATCAAGTCGATACCCGGCCTGAAGGTGTTCGGCGACCCGCCGGCGACGGTGGTGGGCTTCGGGTCAGACACGCTGAACGCGTGGGAGCTCGGCGACGCGATGGAGGCGCGCGGGTGGAAGCTCGACCGCCTCAACAAGCCTGCGGGGCTGCACATCATGGTGACGCCGGCGCACGCGCGGGTGGTCGAGCCGTTCTTGAGAGACCTGCGCGAGTGCGCGGCCGGCCTGACCGCCGGCCAGCCGCCGCCCGAGGGCAGCGCTGCGATGTACGGCATGCTCGGCGCGGTGACCGACGCGAAGCAGATCGACTCGTTCGTGAAAGACTTTCTCGACGGGCTGTACGAGGTCGGCTGATTGGCGTCGAACGAGCTCGCGCTGCTGGCAGGGCTCGTGTTCGTGGGCTTTCTCGTCGAGGCCGCTGCGGGCTTCGGCGGCATGGTCATCTCGCTCACGCTCGGCGCGCTGTGGCTGCCGATGGGCACCCTGCTCGGCGTGCTCGTGCCGGTGAACCTCGTGCTGTCGACGTACCTGCTCATGCGCAACGTGAAGCACGTACAGTGGCGCTTTCTCGCGCGGCGGCTCGTGCCCTTGATGGCCGTCGGGCTGGCGGCGGGCATGGCGGTGGCGACGGCGACGAGCACGGTGTGGCTGAAGCCGGTGTTCGCCGCATTCGTGGTGGTGGTGGCCGCGCAGCAGCTGGCGCAGCTCAAGGCGGGCGGTACGCCGGCGCGGCTTTCGCCTGTGGTGGCCGGCGCGTGGCTGCTCGGCGGCGGCTTCATTCACGGGGTCTTTGCGACGGGCGGGCCGCCGACGGTGTACGTGGCGAGCCGAGAGCTGCCCGAGAAGGCGGTGTTTCGCGCGTCGCTGAGCGCGGTGTGGGTGCTGCTCAACCTGCTGCTCTTGCCGCGGCTGTGGCACGAGGGCTCGCTGTCGCCGGGCACGAGCGTGGTGCTGTTGGCTCCACTCGCGGGGGGCATCGTGGTCGGCGAGTGGGTGCACCGGCGGCTCGACGAGAAGCAGTTTCGGGTGGTGGTGGCGGTGCTGCTGCTCGGAGCGGGGCTGACGCTGCTGGTGAGCTCGCTGACCCGATGATCGCGATCGTGCAGGTCGTGCTGTGTGTCGCCTTCCCCGCGGTCGCGCTGTGGGGCGCGAAGAAGAGCGCGCTGGTCGAGAAGATCGGCCCCGTGGTTCTCTGCTACGGCTTCGGCATCGTGCTCGGCAACCTGCCGGGCCTTTCACTCGACAAGGCCGCGAGCATGGGCGTGAGCTCGGGGGCGGTGCCGCTGGCGATACCGCTGCTGTTGTTCTCGACCGAGGTGTCGGCGTGGCGAAAGCTCGCGAGGTCGCTGCTGTTGTGCTTCGTGCTCGCGTGCCTCGCGGCGGTGGTGGCGGCGGGCGCGGTGGGCTGGTTCTTCAAAGCGAACGACGAGTGGTGGAAGATCGCCGGCATGCTGGTCGGCGTGTACGTCGGCGGCACGGCGAACATGAGCGCGATCGGCACGGCGCTCGGGGTGCGCGAGAGCACGTTCGTGCTGCTGAACGCGGCCGACGTGGTGGCGGGCGGCTCGTACCTGCTCTTTCTCGTGTCGGTGGGGCAGCGGCTGGCGCTGAAGGTGCTGCGGCCGTTTCAGGCGAGTGAGGCGTCGGCCGAAGCGGCTGCGGCTGCGGCGGTGAGGGCGGCGGTGCCGCACATGGCGGTGTCGTTCGCGCTGGCGGTGCTGATCGTGGGCGTGACGGTGGGGTTCAGCTTCGCGCTGTTCTCGAAGATCGAGCCGCCGTTCGTGATGCTCGGCATCACGACGCTCGGCATCGCGGCGTCGCTGTCGGCGAAGGTGAGGGCGATGAGGGGCAGCTACGAGGTCGGCGAGTACGCGCTGCTGTGCTTCTGCGTGGCGGTGGGCAGCCTGGCCGACGTGAGGTCGCTCACCGGCTCGAGCTCGCTGCTGCTCTTGTTCGTGTTTCTCGTGATGGTGGTGGCCGTCGTGCTGCACGTCGCGATGTCGGCGCTGTTCCGGCTCGACGCAGACACGACGCTCATCACGTCGACGGCGACCATCTTCGGGCCTCCGTTCATCGGGCCGGTGGCGGCGGCGCTGAAGAACCGCCAGCTGGTGGGCCCCGGGCTGACGATGGGGCTGATGGGGCTCGCGCTCGGCACGTACCTGGGCCTCGCGACGGCGTGGCTGTTGCGCGCCGTCACCTCGTGACGTTCTGAACCCGACGGTGTCGCGCCGAGCGCCGGGCGCACCGGCCACCCGCACGCGCAGTGTGATGACCGCCGGCTGCATGCGCTGCGCTCGACGTGTCATCGCTTCGTCATCGTCACCGCGCAGCGACTGACGCACCGGCACGTTGCGTTCGCTGGCGTCACTGCCGCGGTTGCGCAGGCCTCCTGCGGAGCGCTGGCGCTCCGAACGCCGACGCAATCGGAGCCTGCGGCGGGCGTGCTCGTTGCTGAGGGCCCATGTTCATGACTCCCACGCTCGCTGTCGTGTTCACGCTGCTGGCTGCTGCGCCTGCCCCCGAAGAAGTGGTGGCCGAGCCGCCGCTCGACGACTCGTTCGACGGCTACACCGAGCCGCAGCACCTCGAGCTCGGCATGGGCTTCATCGGCGGCGTGAGAGACCTGACGCGCGCGGGCTACACGTTCAACTCGGGCACGGCCGAGAGCGTGGCGGGCGCGCAGGCGCTGACGGCGCCGTTCGCGCTCGCGCCGTACGACCGCACCGTCGTCTACGGCCTCTCGTGGGAAACACGCTACGTCTCGCAGCACGTGCGCTTCACGGTGGGCGTATCGAAGCCGTTCGCCTCGTTTCGCATGATGGATGCGCTCTTCCCCACGCAGGTGGGCGGCGCGACGCTCGACGTCGGCACGCGCTCGCTGAGCCTGTGGGACGTGCGCTTCGGCCTCGGCACCGAATACGCGTTCAAGTACGCAGCGCCGTTCGTCGACGTGCTCGGTGACATGCAGCGCATCGAAGCGTCGATGACGGTCGACGGGCACACAGCCGAATACAAGGCGTGGACGTTCGGGTTCGTCGTGCGCGCCGGCGTGCGCTTTCACATGGGCCGCGGCGTGTACCTCGCGCCGATGGCCGAGGTGGGGTTCGGCGGGCCGGTGCGGTTCGGGGCGGGGCTGCAGGCGGGGTGGGTGATACCGATGGGCTGAAGACGCCGGCGTGACTGCGGCGTACGCGGTTCCACTTACGAGGGGTTTGCCGCTTTCATTGAATCCACGAATCCCGGTATTTTTGAGACCGGGAGGGAAAACATGCAGAGCTGGTTCACGGGCGTCATTGCCGCGGTGGCCCTGGGGGGCTGTATCAAGCACTACAACCACGACGCGTTCCTGCGAACGGCAGAAGACCGACCGCCGTCGCACATGGCCTCGGCCATCTCGCTCGCAGACGACCCCTATGCCCTGAAGGCCAACTGGGAAGAGGTGGGCATTCGGTGTTCCAAGGTGAGGGCGGCGATGCTGCGCGAGGCCGACTCGCTGAGCACCCGGCAGAAGGTCGTCGGCGGAGCGTTCGCCATCGCAGGTGCAGCCATCGGAGCGAGCAGCGCAATCTACGCGGCGGCCGCGACGAACCCCCAGAGAGAGGTCACCGTCGTGCTCGGCATCGTCGGCGGCCTCGTCGCAACGCCGTCGATCTTCTTTCTGGGCGCCGACGCGCGCGAGAAGGAGGTGCGCGAGCGGCACGCCAACATCGAGGCCCAAGACCGGGTGGTCATCGCCGCCTACGAAAACGTGCAGACCTCGGTCATCGCGCTCGACGCCCTGCGCAAGGCGAGAGATGCCGCGAGCTCCGACGACGAGAAGAAGCTGACGGTCGCGGCCTACAACGAGGGCAAGACGACGTTCGGCAACGCGCAGCGCGACCTCAGCATCGCGCTGATTCGCTTGAGCGGCATGTGCGAGTGAGAGATGCCGAGCCCTCCGAAGAAGTCGCCGCCGCCGCTCCCCACGCCGCCGCCGCCGCCCACACCGCGCAACCCCACGCCTCCGCCGCCTCCGACACCCGGTCCGCTCCCCACGCCAGGCGAGCACACGCAGACCGCGCTGCCTCCGGTCGTCGACCCGCGCGTCTGCGTCGAAGACGTGACGTTGCCGACCGACCCGCAGTGGAAGAGTGACTCGAGCCAGCGCGACGCTCAGAC
>JAEUJP010000694.1 GCA_016793725.1 Myxococcaceae bacterium
CACGACTCGAGAGACGGCTCGGTCTTGCGCGCGATGGCGTACAGCAGCAGGTGGGCGCCGATGGCGACGACGACGGCAGCCGGGCCCCAGCGCCGCGCTCCGCTCGTGCCTGCCCCGCGGCCTTCGAAGACGACGTCGACGATGCGGGTATCGCCGGCGCTCACGGCGCTGCCTCGTCGCTCAGCGCACCGAAGGCGATGTGCTCGATGCCGCCGCGCTTCAACAGGTCGAGCACCTGAATGACGCGGCGGTGCGGCACGTCGCCGTCGGCGCTGATGACGGCGCGCAGGTCGGCGTCGTTCGCGAGCGCCTCGCGGGCCAGGCGCGAGAGCGCGGCGTCGTCGGTGACGGCCTCGCCGTTCACGAGCGTGGCGCCGCCCTTCGGCAGCAGCACCGAAAAGATGACCTGGGTCTGCTCGGTGTGCGACGCGCGCGGCAGGTCGAGCGGCACGGTCGGCGTCACCACGATCTTGGCGGTGACGATGAAGATGATGAGCAGCACCAGCGTGATGTCGACGAGCGGCGTCACGTTGATGCCCTCGATGAGCGCCCCGTTCTTGTCGTTGTGGCCCGCCATGTCAGGGCGCCCCTTCTCGCGGCCTGCCCGACAGGTACGCGAGCACGAGGTTCGAGAGCACCTCGCTGCCCGAGAGCAGCGACGCGAGCTTGCGCTGCAGGTAGTTGTAGGCCGCGACGGCCGGCAGCGCGACGGCGATGCCGATGGCGGTCGCGATGAGCGCCTCGGCGATGCCGGTCATGACGGTCTGAGAGGCCGCCTGGCCACCGCCGTGACCGACGGCGCCGTGGCCCAGCTCTTCGAACGCCTGAATGACGCCGATGACGGTGCCGAACAGGCCGATGAACGGCGCGTTGTTGCCGAGCGTGCCGAGGTACGCGAGCCGCTTCTCGAGCTGCGACTTCTCGAGGGCGGCGGCGCTGGCCATCGCCTTGTCGACGGCGGCGGGCCCCAGGTGCGCGAGGCGCAGGCCGGCCGCCGCGATCGAGGCCGCGACCGACGGCGAGCGCGAGAGCTCGTCGACGGCGAGCTTCACGTCGCCCGCGCCGAGGCGCTTGTCGAGCGCCTCGGCGAGGGCCTTCAGGTTGCCGCTGCGGCGCTGAAAGTACAGCAGCCGCTCGAGCGTCACCGCGACGCTCCCCACCGAGAGCAGGCCCAGGAGCCACAGCACCCAGCCCGCGCCCGCGGTGAGGAACAGCTGCTTGATGGCGTCGACGGTGTTCATGTGCAGCGACGGCCACGACGACTAGTGCATGTGCGGGGTGCCGTCGATGGGGCACTCGCCTTCGCCGTTCATGTGGCCCTGGGTCTTGAGCTGGGCCCTGACGTACGTCCACATGTTGTCGACGGGGGTGATGGGCGAGCCGCCCAGCTGATAGCGCGTGTCGAGCTCCGAGAGCATCGACGGGGTGATGGCCTCGAGCTCGGCCTTGGTGACGGTGCCGTCGAGGTTCAAGTCGCAGTCGGCGAGCCACTGCGCGAGGCGGGTGACGCCCCCTTCAGCCCCTTCGGGGAAGCCGTTGAAGAAGAGGTGGTCACCGTGCAGCGTGGCGGTGACGGTCTGGGTCGCATCTCTCGTGATGCTGAAGCCGGGCATCTCGTCGACCTCGCAGGGGCCGTAGGTGGTCTCGGCGCCCACCGTGAAGCTGAACGCCACGCTCGTGTTCGTGTAGCAGGCCACGCCGGCCGCGTTCATGCCGGTCGACGTCTTGGCGCCCGGCATCGCGAGTGACGCGGGCGGGCACGAGCGGCCGTCGGCCTTGGTGAGGGTGCCCGCAATGAGGTACGTCGCGTCGGCGGCCTTCATGGCGTCGAAGTCGGCCTGCGTCACGCTTTCGTGCTTCGTCGCGCCATCGGCGGCGCCAGGGGTCGCGTAGTTGAAGTCCCAGCTGCCGGCCTGCAGATCGTTGAGGTTCCACAGCGGGAGCCCCGACGCCGGCACCGTCTTCAGGTCGACGACGAACACGTCATCGGCGTGGGTGTGAATGGCCTTGTTCGTCGAGAGAAACACCTCGATGTCGCCGATGGCGACGATGAACTTGCTGTAGTCGGCCTTCCACCCGTCTTTGATGTTCTCGACGGCGGCGCCTGCCTGCAGGCCTGAGGTGATGGTGTCTTCTGACTCGAGCAGCACGGTCAGCTTGCCCACGCCGGGGCCGCCGCAGGCGGTGAGCCCGAGCGAAAGAACGAGAGCTGCAGCCTTGAAACCCAACGACTTCGTCATGGTACGTCTCCTTGTGTGGTCCACTCAAAAGCTGGCCGCGTGCCGCCGGTCAGCGCGTTGCGCACGGCTTGATCGCCCTGGCTACCGGCCTGAAAGCGCACGCGATCGGTGCAGCCCAGGCCGCGGAGACACACGAGGCGCTCCGCCGTACAGCTTCGCTGCGACAGCTCGACGCCCGTGTCCGAGCAGCTGAGCTCGAGGTCGCCCGCGCACACCTTGGGCCTGGCGACGCTCGCGCAGGTGCCCATCTCGACGAGCGCGTCGAAGTCGACGTCTCTCAACCACGGCCGCGCGTCGAAGCGCACGGTGAGGGCGGTGTCGCCGACTGCGAGGTCGTGCGAAAACGTGTCGGTGTCGCTCTTGCGCACGATCGATGCGCCGCCCTCGACGACCTGCTGAATGCGCACGTCGAGCGCGAACGGGAGCTCCCGGCCGCCCTTACGGGCACTGCCCGACAGGCGCAGCGAATTGCCGTCGAGGCGCTGGGCCGCGGCGAGAGCGACGGGCTGCTGCTGGGTGAGCAGCGAGACGACGCCGTAGTCGAACATCCACGAGCGTACGGGGCCTGTCGAGCCCTCGACGGTGCCGGCGTCGTACGTCGCGGGGTCGAGCACGTCGACGACGGCGCTGTCGACCCACTCGGCGCGGGCGGTGTCGCACAGCGAACCTGCTTGAAAGCCGGGGCAGAGGTAGAGCGGGCCGAACGCGAGACGGGCTGAGTCGAGGGTGATCTCCCAACCGTTCAAGGCGGGCGCCGGAGCGGCTGGCGCGGTGCCGGCCACGCGCATCGCGAACGAGACGGGCTCTTGGCCGGTATCGACGCAGGCGGCGAGCAGCACGGCGAACAGAGAGCGCCTCACAGCGACACCCCCAGGGTGAGCCACCACGAGAGCGGCGAGCCGGCGATGAGGTGGCGCTCGGGCGTGCGGGTGCGCACGCCCTCGGGGTTCCACGACGAGGGGAAGTTGAGCTCGGTGGCGGCGTAGCGGGTGTTGAACAGGTTGTAGACCTCGAAGCCCAGGTCGAGCGGGCCCCAGGTGAGCCCGACCGACGCGTCTGCGAGCGCGACGTGGTCGGCGAACGCGCCGTACGGCAGCGGGCGCGGCGAGAGGTACGAGAACCCGACGCCGGCGCGGCCGACGAGGTCCCACCTCCACAGGTGTGGAACGAGCGTGGGCTTTGCGCCGAGGTCGGCGCGCACGACGACCGGCGGCACGTACGGCAGGCTCTGCCCCGGCTGGTAGGGCGGCTGAGGGTCTTGCGCCGAGCCCGGCGGCCTCTCGAGCAGCTGCGCATGCACGTAGGTGACCGAGAGCGCGCCGACGAGCCAGGCGAGCGGCCTCGTCTGCGCGTGCACAACGGCGCCGACACGGCGGGTCTGGCCGATGCGCTCGAGGCGGCCGTCTTCGGCGTCGAACGCGACGTCGTCAGACAGGTGCGTGAAGTAGCCCGAGGCCGTGATCTGGAGCCGGTCGTCGCGCCCGATGCGCACGCCGAGGTCGGCCGAGCGCACCTTCGAGAACGGCGCTGCCTCGCCGTCGTCGAGAATGCGGGCCTGCGGCGACCGGTAGCCCTCGCCGTACGCGGCGCGCAGCGAGAGCCCCTCGATGGGCTTGACCTCGACGCTGGCGCGCGGGCCCGCTGCCAGACCGAGCGCGCTGCGGCGGTAGCCCACGATGAACGTGTCGGGCGGCCGCACGCTGGGCACGAAGTTCCCCAGGCGGTCGTTGACGTCGTAGTAGAGGACGTCTGCGCGCGCCCCGACCCGAACGTTGAGGTACTTCGTGAGGCGCCACTCGACGTCGCCGTAGAAGCCGACGTCTGCGCCGAACACCGAGGCGTCGACGCGCCGGTCCCACGTCTGGCGGCGCACCACGGCGTCGAGCAGGTTCTGTGCCTGGTCGATCGAGTCGACGCGGCCCGACAGCCCGAGCTCGACGTTCGCGGTCGCCCACGACGCGGGCCGGTATGGGCGGGTGCGGTAGCGCCCCATCAGGCCGAGCGACAGCGTGCGGTTCTGCTGCTCGATGAGGTCGCCGCGGCCAGCCACGTTCAGCAGCGCCTGCGAGCGCTGCGTGAAGCCGGTGAAGTTCTGCTGAACGCGGAAGTCGTCGAGGCCAAGCCAGACGCCGGCCTCGGCGTTCGAGCCCTCGGCGCCGCGGTACTCGCTGAACAGGCCGAGCATGATGCGGCCCGAGAGCGCGTTCTGGGCCTGCGCCGTCGCGAGCGGGTAGACATCGTAGAAGCCGATGCGCCCAGCTGCGACATCGTCTTGGCGCACCACGCCGGCGTGGCTCCCGCGCGCTCCGTAGAGAATGCCGAGCAGCCGGTGACGCCACGCGCCGGTGGTGCCGAGCACCGCCTGAATGATGGCGCTCGCCGCTTCGCCCTGCCGGTTCTGGCCGAAGCCGTCGGTGCGGGTGTACTGCGCCGCGCCGAAGGTGCCGTTGGGCTGCCCCTCGGGCGCCCACGAGACGAGCTGGCGAAAGCTGTTGAACGCGCCGTACGAGCTCTTCGCGGCCCAGCCGCGCTGCTCCATGCCGAGGCGCACGTCGATGCTGCCGGCGACGGCGAAGTCGCCCTGGCGCGGGTCGTAGACGCCCTCGAGCGCGGTCAGCTCTTCGACGCTCTCTGAGATGAGAAAACCGAGGTCGGCATAGCCCTGCCCGTGCAGGTGTGACGGTTGGTTGATGGGCAACCCGCCCACCGTGAACTGAATGTCTTGCCCGTGGTCGGCATCGAAGCCGCGCAGCATGTAGCGGTGGCCGACAGCGAGCCCCTCGGAGCGTGCGATGTAGAGGCCGGGCACGGTGCGCAAGACCTCGGCCCCCTCTTGTCGGGGCGCAGCCTCGAGCACGGGCTTGGCGACGGTGAAGGTGCTCGAGCCGCGGTCTTCGTTGCGCAGCTTGCGCTCGCCGCGCACGGTGACGTCGATGGCCGACTCGCTGACGCCGCCCGCGTCGGGCGCGGCGACGCCGGCATCGAGGGGCGGCGGTGCTCCTGCGTCGAGCCGCTCGACGGCGGGCAGGTCGAAGCGAAACGGCACACGAACGATGGCGGCGGTCGGCTCGCCGCCGCGGGTGGCAGGCTGAAAGCGCCACTGCCGCATGGCCTTCGTGGCGGCGTCGTCGAGCAGCGAGCCCGCCGACTCGACGACATCGATGTCGCCGACGCGCCCGTCGGCTTCGATGGTGACCTTGAGCGTAGCGGTGCCCTCGAGGCGTTGCTCGAGCGCCTGCGGCGGGTAGACCGCGTCGACACGCTCGATCACCTCGGGCGCCGCCGTGCGGGCAGGCGCCTGCGCCTGCGCCGGCGCCGAGATGGCGCAGACGCAGAGGGTGCAGCACACCGCCACGACGACGCGGAGGCGGCAGCAGCAGGCAGGGGTGTCGAGCAGCGTGAGCA
>JAEUJP010000708.1 GCA_016793725.1 Myxococcaceae bacterium
GAGCACCTCCGCTACCGGAAGCCCGAGGCGATCGCCGCGTACACGCGCTGTCTGACACGAGCGCCTCACGCCACCGACTGCCTCGCCGGCAGGCTGAGGTTGTACGGGCTGCAGGGTGACTGCGCCAGCATGGAGCGTGACGCACGGGAGTGGACCGTGGCCGACCCCGACGAGGCCGCTGCATTCGGTGCGCTCGCCGTGGCGCTGCACGCGCGCGAGCGCCCGTGGCCCGCGGTGATGAGCGCGCTCGAGGCGAAGTGGGCGCGCACGCCCGACGCGAAAGACCGGTGGTTCGACGAGTTCGCCGTCGCGTCGGCGCGCGGCGACTTCGCCACCGCGCAGCAGATTGCGAGGGCCGAGCTGGCCCGCGTGCCGCCCGACGCCCGCATGTACGACCAGTTTTTCCCCGCGTTCGAGCTCGTGCTCGCGGCGAGCGAAGCCGGCGACCGCCAGACGGTGGCCGAGGTGAGCCGCAGCTTTCTCGACAAGGCCGCCGCGTGGAGCCCCGAGACCGTGCACGAAGCGGCGATGCCGCTCGTGATGGTGAGCGCCGCACGCAGTCTGGGAGTGCTCGACCGCGAGGCGGGCCGCGTCGAGCGGCAGCGCTGGCTCGCGCCCGTCGTCGAAGCCCAGGAGCGCGCCGGCGGCACCGACCCGTACTCGAAGAGCGTCGCGTGGGTCGTGGGCTACGCCATCAACGCGACCGACGAAGAGTCTGCGCGCGAGGCCCTCGATGCGATGCCGCGCTACGCGCCGATTCCGCCGCCGGGCCTGCGGGGCACCGACGTCGACCTGGTCATCTCTTCCATCTACCTGCTCCTGGGTCGGCCCGAAGACGCGCGCCCGTACAGCGAGACGGTCGCCCGGTCGTGCCTGCGGCTCGAGAACCCCTACGCGTGGGTGTTCGGGCAGCAGCAGCACGGCAAGGTGCTCGCGGCGCTCGGCGAAGAAGAGGCAGCACGAGCGTTGTATCAGCGCGTCATCGACGCCTGGCAGGGCGCGAAGCCTGCCTCGCACCGCGTCGACGCGGTGCGGGCTGCGCTCGAGGCGCTGCGCTGAAGGGGCTCACTCGAACAGCGAAATTTCGGCGAGGCCGAAGAACGTGCGGGTGGTCTCGAGCTCGATGACGGTCGCCGGCAAGAGCCGGCGGTCGAGCACGAACAGCCGGTACGAGCGCCGGGCGAGCTCGCCGTTCGGCACGTAGGCGAGGTCATCGAGGCTGTCGGGCTCTCCGCCGTCGGGGCGCACGGTGGTGGCGTCGCTGCCGGCGCGCACCGAGAGCTCTTCGGCGCGCAGCGTGTAGTCGGTGAGCCCGCCACGAAACGCGACGGCGCGCACGCTGACGGGCCGGTCGAAGCGCAGGGTGAAGCGGTTCGTGGGCTCGGCGAAGAGCACCGGCTCGAGCGACCCGTCGGTGAGCGGGCAGGGCTCGGGCAGGTCATCGCAGCGCCCGCCGCGGCTCGCGGCCGGCTCGGTGCCGCGCAGTTTCAACGTGCCCGGCGACGCCCACCGCGTGTTGACCTGAAACGGGCCGGGCAGCCCCAGGTTGCCGCCGCCGGCGACGTCGACGCAGCCGATGCGCTTGGCCTCGGCGGTCACCTCGACGTCGAAGTCTTCGAGCGCCTCGGGCGGCAGCTCGAGCGGCACGGGCTCGTAGACGGTCTGCACGGTGAACCCCCCGTCTCTGACGACGTTCTTGAGCACGTGGTCGGTGGCCTCCCACGCGAGGCCGGTCGAGGTGCGCACGGTGACGCCGTGCTCGACGACCTCACGCTCGGGGAAGGTGCCGCGGCACTCGGTGAGCGTCTGCTCGTCGACGGCGCGGGTGAGCTGCGGTACGCCGCCGTCGAGGGTCAGGTTCGCCTGCCAGTCGGTGAAGTCGGGCAGCTGCAGGCGGTAGGGCAAGAACGAGAGCCGCGACCACACGCGCGCGCCGCCGGGGTACGCGGCCTCGACGCGGGTGCAGATGGGCGTCTCGTCCGACAGCGACTGCACCTCGACGCGCACGAAGTCGAACGAGAACTCGCCGCCGTCGCCGCTCGCCGACTCGCGCAAGCGTGTGGCGGCCTCGTCGCGGCAGCCGCGCACGCGGGTGACCGAGAGCGGCACGTCGGGCTGGCCTTCGCCGGCGCGGGTGAGCGTGCGGCCGCCGACGACGAAGAGGTCGTCGGGGCCGGCGCCGCACGACATCAGCAAGAGAAAGAGCGCGCGCTTCACCAGCTGCCTTTCAGGCCGAGCGACGGGTAGAGCAGCGGTATGCCGCTCGGCGTCTTTTCGGGCAGCACGGCGGCCTGCACGCCCGGCACACCACCGTAGGAATACGTGTACGCCACCACCTCTTGCCGTGCGGCGACGTTGAGAACGTCGAGGTACAGCTCGAGCGAGACCTCGTCGAGCAAGAACGTCTTCGAGACGCGCACGTCGATGCGCCAGAACGGCGGCAGCCGGTCGACCTGGTCGAGCGGCACGGGCTGCCACTGGTAGAGGCCGAAGTCGTTCTGCACGAGGCGCTGCGTGCGCGAGCTGAACTCGCCGCTCTCGGGCCTCCCAGAGTTCACGTGAAACGTGCCGCTCACCTTGAAGCCGTAAGGCAGCTGGTAGCCCGCGACCAGGTTCAGCACGTGGGTCTGGTCGAAGACGAACGGCAACATCGCCTCGCTCTGGCCGGCGAGCACCTGGTCTTGCGAGTACACGCCGAAGCGCCGCAGGCGCTCGCTGCGCATGAGTGAGTACGAGAGCCAGCCGAAGAACCGCCCCTTCGCGGGGGCGCGCAGCATCACCTCGAGGCCGTAGGCGCGGCCGGTGCGCGAGGCGGCGAGCCGGTCGTCGAGCGTGCTGAGGCCCGACGCGAACTGCTGCAGGCTGCGCTCTCGCGCGGCGAGCAGGTGGTTGTAGAAGCCGTCGAGCTGCACCTGCAGGCCGAGCGGCAGCTGCACCTCGACGCCGGCCGAGACCTGCACGACGGTGTGCAGGCCGTCTTTGATGGCGGCGGCGTCGGTGACGGGCAGGTTGATGAGCAAGAGCGGCGCCTGGTGAAAGAGGCCGGCGCCGGCGCGGGCGGTGACGCGGTCGTGCGCTTTGAGGCGCAGCTCGAGGCGCGGGTCGATGCTGGTGGCCCACGTGTCGGGCGCGAGGTGAAACGTGTCGCCGCGCACGCCGGCGACGGCGGTGAACGGCCCGTCGGTGTACGCGAGCTCGACGAACGCTCCGCTGAAGACGCCGAGCGTGCGGGGCACCTGAAACGGCGACGCCGACATCTGCACCTCGATGCCGATGTCCGACTGCTGGCGCTCGAGGTCGGCGCCGAGCTTCAGCTGAAACGGGCCATGCTCGAGGCGGTAGCGCACGCGGCCCGAGACGGTGAAGCGGTTCATGAGGAAGCTGGCCTGCGTCTGGCCGTTGAGCTCGTTGTAGAGGCCCTGGGTCTCGGTGCCGACGGTGACGCCGCCCTCGAGCACGCCGCCGCCGAGCGGCACGAGCGCGCGCAGGTCGGCGCGGTGAAAGCGTGAGGCGACGTACGACGACGGGTCGTTGATGGGGTCGTCGGCCCGGGCGCCGATGAGGTCGGAGCTGCCGAAGGCGAGCAGCCGCAGGCTCGCGGGCCCGAGCTTCTGGTCGATGCGCACCTGGTAGTCGTAGAAGTCGGCGACGGGGGTCGAGCCGCTCGCGAGCGCCTTGCCGACGAGCTGCAAGACGAGGCCGGTGTAGCTGTAGCGGCCGGCGATGGCGACGTGGGTGCCGGTCTTCTCGATGGGCACCTCGATGAAGGCGCCGGCGTTGAGCACGTCGACGTAGGCCGAGACGTGGGGGCGGTCGTCGCGCGGCCTGGCTACGCTGGCCGACACGACGCCGGCGGTGATGCGGCCGAAGCGCACGGGGGCGTTCGACGAGTAGAAGTCGACGCGCTCGATGAAGTCGGGGTGAATGACCGAGGGCCCGAGCAGCAGGTGGTACAGCTGGGGAATCTGCACGTCGTCGAGGAAGAAGCCGGTCGCTGCGGGCGAGGCGCCGCGCACGATGGGGTACGAGATGCCCGACATCGGGGTGGTGACGCCAGGCAGCAGCATGATGACGCGCAGCGGCTCGCCTTGTGTGCCGGCGACCTCGCGCAGCTCGGGGCCGCTGAGCTGAATGCGCGCTTCTTCGGCGCGGTCGGCGCGGTCGCGCACGACGGTCTCGTACGGGTTCAGCACGTCGCGCACGATGCGGTAGGTGACCTCGAGCGCTTCGCGGGCTTTGAGCGCTTCGTCGAAGACGCCGGGCGCGTGGGCGGCGGCGCGCACCTCGATGTGGTGCGGGCCCGCGGGGAGCCACAGCTCGAACTCGCCGTCGGCGCCGGTCTCGGTGGCGGGCGTGCCGGCGTCGTCGACCCAGAGCGAGGCGGTGGCGACGGCGTTGCGGGTGCCCTTCGAGGTGACGCGGCCGAAGAGGCGCGACAGGTCGGAGCCGGCGTCGACCGAAGGGGCCGGCGCTTCGAAGTGCACGACGTAGCGCACCTGCGCGCGCACGGGCTGGCCGCCCAGCGTGGCGGGGCGAAAGGTGAGCGCGGTGACGGCGGCCCTGGCGGCGTCGAGCAGCTCTTGCGCGGGGGCGCCTTCGACGGCGGCGTCGGTGACGGTGCCGTCTTCGGCGATGGTGATGAGCAGGGCGACATCGGCGCGGCCGCCCGGTGGGAGCGCCCCCGGTGGGAGCACGGCGTGCAGCGGAGTCTTCTGCTCGGGGGCGGTGATGACGCCGGCGTCTTGCGCTTGCGCGCGGGCGCTGAAGCTCAGCAGCACGAAGAGCAGTACGGGCGCGCGCACGTGGGCGACGGCTTACGACGAACGTGGCGTGAGACGCGCGGGCAAAGCGGTCGTGTTTCGGGTTGGGAACACGTGCTCTACTGCCGCGATGCGCTTCTCGAACCTCCGCGTCGCAATTCCCCCTGACTGGTCTGACGGTTCTCTCTACACGTTCGTCGCGCCGTCGAGGGTCGGGGGCGTGGCGCCGGTGCGCGAGTTTCGGAGCAACGTCGTGTTCCAGAGCCGCGCGCTGGAGTCGGGCGAAGGGCTCGAGCAGTGCGTCGAGCGGGTGAAGGCGCACCTCGTGGAGCTGTACGGGCAGCTTCAGATCGAGGCGAACGACGGCCCTCGCCTCGCCTCGGGCCCATCGCGCCGGCTGTCATACACCGTGACAAACAAGGGCTCCCCCGACGTCGCCCAGAGCGTCTACGTCTTCATCGTCGGTGAGACCGAGTGGCAGGCTGCATTCAGCGCAACCGCTCGAAACCTCTCGGAGTCTCTGCCGCAGTGGGAGGCCATCGTCGCCTCGGTTCAGCTCGTCGGCACCGACTGAGCAACCGCCTGGGGGGCGCACCGATAACTACATTGTAGGTTGTTTCGCGACCCCCTTCCTTTCCGACGAGGCCTTCCATGGCGGTGATGACGATTTCCCAGGTCAAAGAAGCGCGCCAGATGGCGGCCGATGCGCTGAAGCGTCACGGCTACTCGCCGACGCTGCAGATTCAGACCAAAGAAGAGCTCGTCAAGGTGGTGAAAGACGTGTTCAGCGACGTGCACCACGAGCAGCCGGGTGTCATCGGCCTGCACGTGTACAACGGCACGGGCGGCATGTTCGTGGGTCTGCTCGAGCGCGTGCAAGACGATGCGCTGCGCAACTCCATCATCAAAGAGGTCACGGCGCTCGACCGCGACCCCAGCCGCGTGGGTGGCCCGAACCGGTACCCTGCGAAGATTTCGTCAGACCAGGCGTCGCTGCTCTTGCTGCTCAGCGGCTGCACCACGTCAGACATCTCGGAGCTCGGCCGCATCGCGAGCAAGACCACCAAGTTCACCAACCCCGACGGCATGCCCGACTTCATGAAGTCGGCGGCCGCGCGCGGGCTCTACGTCGGCAGCCGCTACCTCTAAGACTCTGGTACGCAGCAGGCCGTGAAGAGCGGCCGCGCATCGCAGTGGAGCGACGTTCGTGAGCCCGCAGAGCGGGCAGACGACCGGCCCCGCTTCGTCAGCACCGGCACCACCATCGCCATCATCGCGACGACGGCGCCGGGGCTGCTTCAGGCCATCTCGCCGGCGAGCCCGACGATGAGCGCCGTGCTCGCCGTTCTCATCATCGGCGCGCTCGGCATCTCGACGTTCGGGGTCGCGTGGGCCGAGCGGCAGCCGGGCCTGAGGCAGCTCGGCGGGGTGCTGGCCGCGTACGGCATCGCGGTCTGCGTGGCCTTCTACCTGAGCCAGGGCCGCTCATTTCTCATCACGATGCCGTTCGCCAGCATGGTGGTGCTGTACCTGCCGCTGCGCGTGGCGCTCAGCATCGAGGTGCTGCTGGTCGCGTTCGCGTCGACCATCGTGATTCCGCAGATCGCCGCCGATGAGCGCCAGCTCATGAGCGGCATCGCCGGCTTCGCCTCTTCGATCGCGTTCGTCTTCGTCTTCTCGCTGATCGCCCGCCGCGAGCGCTACGCCCGGCGCGACGTCGAGCGGCTGAACAAACAGGTCGCCGAGCTCGCCACCCACCGCGAGCGCAGCCGCATCGCGCGCGAGATTCACGACAGCCTCGGGCACTACCTCACCATCGCGAACGTGCAGCTCGAGGCCGCGCGCGCCACCGCCGACGGCCGCGACGCCAGGCTCGAGAAGGTGCAGCAGCTCTTGCGCGACGGGCTGGCCGAGCTGCGCAGCTCGGTGTCGCTCCTGCGTGAGGGCGCCTCCGACGTGAAGCCGTTCGCACAGGCGCTCGACGGTCTCGTCGCCGAGTGCAACGCGACCGGCCTCGCCGCCGACCTCGTCACCGAGGGCGCCGCCCGCCCGCTGCCCGTCGAGATCGGCTTCACGCTGTTTCGCGCCGCGCAAGAAGCGCTCACCAACGTGCGGCGCCACGCGCGCGCGAAGAAGGTCAGCGTGCAGCTGCAGTACGCCGCTGCCCGCGTGAAGCTGCGCGTGCGCGACGACGGCGTGGGCGGCACGCCCAAGCCCGGCAACGGCCTCAAAGGCCTCGAAGAGCGGCTCGCCCAGGTGGGCGGCACGCTCGCGGTGGCCGCTCCGCAGAGCGGTGGCTTCGAGCTCACCGTCGAGGTGCCCGCATGACGATTCGAGTCATCACGGTCGATGACCAGCCGCTGTACCGCGAAGGCCTCGCGACGGTGCTCGGCACCGACCCCGAGCTCGAGGTCGTCGGCGAGGCCGGCAACGGGCAAGAGGCGCTCGAGCTGTGTGCCCGCGTGCGCCCCGACGTGGTGCTGATGGACCTGCAGATGCCCGTGATGGACGGGGTGGCGGCGACGCGCTCCATCAAGGTGAAGCACCCCGAAGCGCGCGTGCTCGTGCTCACGACGTTCGACGACGACGACCACGTGTTCGAGGCGCTGCGCGCCGGCGCGGTCGGGTACCTGCTGAAAGACTCGACGGGCGCGCGGCTGAAAGAGGGCGTGCACGCTGCGGCGCGCGGTGAGTCGTTTCTGGCGCCCGCCATCGCGTCGAAGGTGCTCGCCGAGCTGTCGCGGCTGCGCGCTCAGGCGCCGGTGGGGAAGGTGGCCGAGAGCCCGTTCACCGAGCGCGAGGCGCAGGTGCTGGCGCTGCTCGTACGCGGCGCGTCGAACAAAGAAATCGGCGGCGCGCTGTTCATCTCGGAGGGCACCGTGAAGAACCACGTCACCGCCATCTTCGGGAAGCTGAAGGTGCAAGACCGCACGCAGGCCGCGCTGAAGGCGCGCGAGCTCGGCTACGCTTGAGCAGGTCACCGTCGACGAGCGTGGCGCGACAGGCGGGTCGTTCTGACGCAGCCGCCAGCTCGTGACGCGCGTCGGCCGACGAGGCGACGGCCGGCTTTTCCCCGCCTGGAGCCACCCCGACGCCCGCGGAGTTTTGGGTGTGTCCCGTATGTGCGGCAAAGCACCCAAATGGGTGCATAGGCCACAACGTGGGACAGACCCGGGCAACCGGGGCCCATGAGGGCGACCGCGCGAGCAGTCGACCGCCGCATCCGCGTTGGCCGGCGCGCCGACGCGCCTCAGCCGCAACGGCGCCGCAGGCCGCGAGCGCGGGCCCGGGTCGCGACCCGACCGGTCATGCCCCACCCATGACCTCTCAACGTGACCACCGTCGGCGACCGGTTCGCCCCGTCTCGGGCCACATACGGAGCATGAAAACCACGCTCCTCACCGCCGGCGCCCTGCTCCTCGCTGCGTGCAACTACACCCCACGTGAAGTCACGCCGCCGGCGACGTTCACCGCCGCCGAGCCCATACCGCCCCGCCCCACCGACGTCGGCGACCCGCTCGCCGGCGTCATGTGGATGCTGAACTACGACGTCAGCCAGTTCGACACGGTGTGGCGCTGGCTGCACGACGACGTGCCGCCCGGAGCCGCCCGCGCGCGCGCCATCGCCGCCGCCACCCTCGTCGCCGTCGCCGAGCTTGATCGCACCGACGTGCGTGCCGAAGGTCTCGCCGCGTTCGACGAGGCCATACCCAACTACCCCACCGACGAGCGCCTGCCGCTGTGGCGCGCGTACGTCGTCTGGCTCGAGGCCCGCGACTCGAAAGACCGCGCGCGCATCGACGCGGCGTTCGCCGGCATTCGTGCGGCCAGCACCGACTACCAGGCGTTCACGCTGTTCGGCGTCACGCTCGCTGCGGGCGGCTGGGAAGACGCGCCGAGAGCGCTGCTCGAAGAGGCGAGCGCCGCCTTCGCCACCATCGTCACCGACACGGCGAGCCTGCAGCACGCGACCGACGGCCTCGACCTCGACCGCTCGCGCCGCCTGTGGGACTCACCCATCGCGCCGTACAACATCCCCGCGATGCAGGCGATGTCGGCCGACCTCGAGCTGCGCCTCGGAAACAAAGACAAGGCCACCGTCGGCTACTACACCGCGCTCAAGGCCAACCACGCCGCCCGCTGGCCGTGGCGCGCCGAGGTGCAGCGCCGAATGGAAAACGTCGACGCGACCGAACAGGCGTTCGCCGCCCGCCCCGCCACCGCGTACGCGTTCGGCTCGCAGGGCCTCGGCGCGATGGGCATGCCGGCGAACCCGAGCCCTGACCCGCGCTTCAAGGGCCGCGTCGGCAACGGCTCGTGCACGGTCTGCCACACGCACGTGTCGACGTTCGACACGGGCGAGACCGCGGCCAACGTCGGCTGGGTGAAGGTGAAGGTCGCGCGGCCGAAAGAGGTGCCGAACCTGCAGGGCATCGGGCTGCTGCTGCCCGACGGGGCCATGCCGGTGCCGGGCGGCTTCGGCATCGGCCCGTACGTCGACGTCGCGGGGCCGCGCGACTTCCCGCTGCGCGATGACCTGTTCGACGGCACCACCGTGTTACCCGCCGAGCCGGGCGTCTACTTCGTCGCGGCGCAGGCGACCGTCGACGGCAAGACGTGGCAGGGCTACCTGCCGCGCGAATTCGGCAAGCAGTGGTTCATCGAGGTGAAGGCGGGGCAGATGCTCGATGTCACCGATTCGCCCATCGTGATGTCGAAGCTGCCCGAGCCTTGACGAGCGCGGGCGAGAGGCGCCTGATGCAGGGCATGTCTACCGCCACGGTCACGGTTCTTCCCGGCGCGCAGCACGCGCGCCTGCGCGAGGTGTTCGAGAGGCAGCGCGAGACGGCGCTGAGGCTGCGCACGTCGACGGCGGCGCAGCGGGTGGCGAAGCTGAAGAAGCTGCGCGACGCCATCTTCTCGAACACCGACGCCTGGTACGCGGCGGCGCACGCCGACTTCAAGAAGCCGGCGGGTGAGGTCGACCTCGCCGAGCTGTTGCCGATCGCGCTCGAGCTGAACGACTCGATCGCGCACGTCGCGAGGTGGATGAAGCCGGTCAAGGTGCCGACGCCGCTGGTGATGGCGGGCACGTCGGGGCAGCTGAAGTACGAGCCGAAGGGCCGCTGCCTGATTCTCTCGCCGTGGAACTACCCGGTGAACCTGACGTTCGTGCCGCTGGTGTCGTGCATCGCGGCCGGCAACACGGCGATCTTGAAGCCGTCTGAGATGACGCCGAACCTGTCGGCGGCGATGGCGAAGCTGGTGAAAGAGGTGTTCAGCGAAGACGAGGTCGCGCTGTTCGAGGGCGACGCGTCGACGGCGCAGGCGCTGCTCGAGCTTCCGTTCGACCACATCTTCTTCACGGGCAGCCCCGCCATCGGCAAGGTGGTGATGGCGGCGGCGGCGAAGCACCTCGCGACGGTGACGCTCGAGCTCGGCGGCAAGAGCCCGACCATCGTCGACGCGTCGGCCGACGTCGACCTGGCGGCGCAGAACGTCATCTGGGGCAAGTGCGCGAACGCGGGCCAGACGTGCATCGCGCCCGACCACGTCTACGTGCACCAGAAGGTGTACGAGAAGTTCGTGACGAAGTGCCGGGCGGCGCTCGAGAAGGCGTTCGGCACGAAAGACGAGATGAGCCCGCACTACGCGCGCATCGTGAACGCGCGGCACACGGCACGGCTCAAAGGGTTGCTCGACGACGCGAAGGCGAAGGGCGCGAAGGTGCTCGCGGGCGACCGGGTGTCAGAGAAAGACAACTTCATCGCGCCGACGCTGCTCGAGGGGGCGCCGGAGGAAGCGCGCATCATGCAGGAAGAGATCTTCGGCCCGCTGCTCCCGCTGATTCCGTACACCGACCTGACCGAGGTGCTGGCGCGCATCAACGCCGACCCGAAGCCGCTCGCGCTGTACGTCTTCGCGAAGAACGAAGACGTGGTGAACCGCGTGCTCGACGAGACGTCATCGGGCGGCGCGGTGGTGAACCACTCGCTCGTGCAGTACCTGCATCACGGGCTGCCGTTCGGCGGCGTGAACAACTCGGGGCACGGCAGCGCGCACGGGTTCTTCGGGTTCAAGGCGTTCAGCCACGAGCGCGCGGTGGTGAAGGCCGAGCTGAAGATTGCGGCGAAGCTGCTGGGAGCCGGCGAAATACCGCCGGCGGCACGCAAGGCGCTGCAGAAGGTGTGGAAGCTGGTCTGAGGTGACGCGAGACCGGTTCGACGCTTCGACAGGCTCGGCGCAGGCTCAGCGGCACGAGCTCACCACCGCTCGGCCCGAGCAGAAACGTGAAGCAGGAGCTTGTCGAAGGCGGGCCGCTCGACCTCAGCCGCACGGAAACGGCTGACACGCGCCGTTGATGCACTGCTCGTCGCTGTTGCACGTCGAGCCTGAGCTGCAGACGATGGCGCAGATTTCTTCGCGGCGAACGCACGCGTCGGTCGGGCCGCACTCGACGCAGACGGTGCGCGCCATCGCGTTCGGCGGGCACTCGCCGCCGCTGCCGCCGCCAGTCGCGCCCGGCGCTGGCCTCGTTCCGCATGCCGAGGCCAACAACACCAGCGCCGTGACGGCCCGTCTCACGGGTTCGTGTACATCAGCGTCTGGTACAGCCTGCTGAACTCGGCGAGCTTGAGCTTGAACACGCCGTCGTTCGGGCCGTTGCCCGCCGGCTCGCTCTCGCCCCACGGGTTGCGCAGCTGCACGAACTTCTCACCGTTCACCTCTTCGTACCCCACCACCGAGTACGCGTGGTTCGCATAGACGCCGGTGTTCGTGTACCGCGCGGCCTGCGTCTCACCGTACGTGCCGGCCGCGACCGGCTGCTTGCCGTCGAGCGCGCGCTTCAGCGTCGTCCACACCTGGGCCTGGTTGCCCTCTGAAATCCACATGTCGCGGCCGTCTTTGCCCATCACGTCTTGCATGACGTCGCTCGCCATGCCGCCGTTGCCGATGGTCTCGTAGCTCCCCTTCCACTGCGCGTAGGCCTTCTCGACGAGGGGGAACCAGAGCTCCATCGTCTTCTCGCCGCGGTCGCCCTTGCCGCTGCCGTAGATGGGGCCGCCCCACGAGCGCGCGTAGAGGTCGCCGTCGACGTCAATCTTCACGTCGCGAAACTGGTACGTGCGCGGGTCACGCTCTTTGAACGTCACGGTGTACGTGCCGTCGCCGTTGTCCTTCACCATGTTCTTGAGCAGGTCGGGGTTGTGGTTCGCGATCGCCGAGATGGCCGCGGGGAAATAGCAGTCGCCGATCTGCCCCTGCACCGCGTCGTGAATCGTCACGCCCTCTTTGAACAGCGGCCCCTCGAACCGCTTCTTGTCGTACGTCTTGTGCTCGTCGAGCGGCGCCGGGTCGCGAATCAAATCGACCACGCCACTGTCGACGCCGGGCACCGTCACCTTGCCCACCGAGATGGCGAAGTCGACGTTGTTCACGCCGTCGGTCGCCGCGACGCTGAACGAATCGCCCGCCTTGCCGTTCACCTTGAAGCCCGCGGGAAACGACCCGTTCGCGTCGATGGTGACGAGCGACTTCTCGCCGGTGCGCACGTTCGTGAACTGCAGCTTCGCGCCCGGCTCTGAAATCTGCCGGCTCGCGTTGATGTTCGTGATGTCGACCTTGCCGCCGCCGGCGTCGGCCGCTCCGATGCGGAAGAGCGCGACCTCGGCGTTGCGCGTGTCTTTCGGCGCGATGCCCGTCGCCTTCGCCGTCACCCAGTCGCTGTAGCTGCCGTCGGCGTGCTTCGCGCGCATGCGAATGAGGTCGCCCTCTTTGATGGCCTGGTCGGCGAGCAGCTTGCCCGCGCTGAACCTGCCGTCGGCGCCGGCGGTGGCGACGACCGTGCCTTCGTCCATGTGCAGTCGCCCCGCGGGCGCCGCGCTGATGTTGATCGCCTCGATGACGTCGCCCGGCAGCGCCACGCCGGCGAGCCCGTTCGCCTGCGAGCCGACCAGCGTGATGGGGCCGCCGATCGGCTGCGGCGCGTTGCGATCGAGAATCGCCTCGATGAGCTGCCGCGCACCCGGGTCGAGCTGCAGCGTGCCCTTGTCGAGAATGGCGACCAGGTCTTTCTTCTCGCCCGCCGTCATGCCCTTCTTGATGAAGTCGACCTGCTCGTCGCGCGACGAGAAGCCCTTCAGCTTCGCCAGCGCGCTCTTGCCGTCGTAGCCGCGGCCGTCGCCGACGTGCGAGAGCAGCTCGAGCGCCTTCGCGTCGTCGACCCGCGCCTGCGACGACTCGAGCAGGCGGTACGCGTCAGAGAGCTTCCGGTCCGAGATGGGGAGGGGCATGCCGACCACCCTACACCGCAGCCTCGGCCGAAGCGCAACGCCCGGTTTCTGGTCGGGCTCCGCTGCGCCCTTTCACGCGTCGAGAAACGTGCCGAGCAACAGCCAGCGGCGCGACCCCGGCCTGCCCTGCAGCGGCGTCGTGTAGTGCCAGAACGGCAGCCGGTACGCCGTCACGAGCGGCGGCCCCACCACCGAGGCGGCTTCAGAAAAGTGCGCGTAGGGGGCGTACACCAGCGTCTGCGCCTTCACGCCGGCCGTGCAGAGCGAGAGGTGTACGTCGGTATAGCCGTCGCGCGCGAGCGGCTCTTCGGGGTGGTGGTCGTGGTGCGGGCCCGCGTAGTCGCCCGGCCCGTACGCGAGCACCTGCGTGCCCCAGCGCTTCCGCAACTTCCGGCCGCTGAGCACCTCGGCGAACTGCTTGAACGTGTCGGAGCGCATGAAGCTCAGCACCCCGCGCTCGAGCTTCGCCGTGCTGCTGCTCGTGTGGCAGCGGACTGTTTTGGGCAGCAGCTCTTCGTAGTTGCGCGTGAGGCCCCAGATGCTCTCGGGAGGGATGCCGCGCTCGAACGGCACGAGCTTCACGTCGGCCTCGAGGCGCGCCAGCACGCGCCGGCACTTCGCCGCGTCGAGCAGACCCCGCTCGCTGATGAAGCGCGTGCCCGTCTTGAGAATGCCTGCGAGCGGGCTCTTCCCTTCGAGCACGCGGCGGCCACGGGGCGAAAGAAGTTCTGCGAACTCCACCGGCCGACAGCGTACACCCGCAGTCTCATCGGCTAGCATGATGCTCATGAGCACCGCACGTCGCGTGCACCACTCCTACGAGGACTACCTCCACGCGCTCGAGGCGTCTGAGATCAAGCTCGAGTACTTCGATGGTGAGGTCTACGCGCTGGCGGGCGGCACCCTCGCCCACGCCGAGCTCGGAGCGCGCGCCATCGCGCTGCTCACCCAGGCGCTCGGCAATCGGTGCCGCGTCCTCACCTCCGATGCGAAGGTTCAGGTCGAGGCGACGGGCCTGGCGACGTTTCCAGATGCGACTGTGTCGTGCGGCGAGATGCGAAGCGCCGCCAACGACCGCAACGCGCTCGTCAACCCGGCCGTGCTCGTCGAGGTCACGAGCAAGGGCACCGAAGACTACGACCGCGGCGAGAAGCTGAACCAGTACCGCCAGATTCCTTCGCTCAAGGCCGTGCTGCTCGTCTCGCATCGTTCGGTGCGCGTCACCGTCGTCGAGCGTACGCCCTCCGGTTGGGCGACCCGCGAGGTGCGGGCATCCGAACAGGTCGCGCTGCAGGACCCCGAGCTCTCGCTCAGCGTCGATGCGCTGTACGCCGGCATCGCGCTCGATGCTGGCTGAGCCTGCGCGCCGACCGGCGTAGACTCGTCACGCATCTTCTTCTTCCTCCCCATCGCAGCAGGCTCTGGCCGCGTTCGACTGCCGGTCGTCGGCATCGCCATCGCCCTGCTCTGCCTCATCGCGTTCGTCTTCACCTGGCTCGTCCCCGACGAGCAGCTCGACCGCGCCGCCCTCGTCGACTTTCAGTCGTATTACGCGCAGCACCCGTACCTCGAGCTGCCCCCCGAGGCGCGCGGCCTGAGCTTCGACCTCGACCGCGCCGACGTCGAGCCGCCCTCCGAAGACATCATTCGCACCGAGCAGGCCGAGCTCGACCGCCTCTTCATGCGCCTGCTCGACCAGAGCGGCGGCCCGATGCGCCGCTACTCGCTCGTGCCCGAGCGGGGCCTCGTGCAGCTCGGCTGGGTCACCTCGTTCTTCCTGCACTTCGGGTGGCTGCACCTGCTCGGCAACCTGCTGTTTCTCTACATCACCGCGCCGCTGCTCGAAGACGCCTGGGGCCGCACCCGGTTTCTCGTCTTCTACCTGCTGGGCGGCCTCGTCGCGAACGCCGCCCAGTACGCCCTCTCGCCGCACGCCGCCGTCAGCATCGCCGGTGCGTCGGGCGCCATCGCCGCCTGCATGGGCGCCTTCAGCGTGCGCTTCGCCGCCAGCAAGGTGCGAATGATGTACTTCATCTTTCTCATTCGCATCTGGGTCGGCACCGCCATGGTGCCCGCGTGGCTGTGCGGCGTCGCCTGGTTCGCGCGCGAGCTTCTCGACCTGGGCGGCGGCGGGGCCGAAGGCGTCGCCACCGGCGCCCACGTCGGCGGCTTCGCGCTCGGCGCCGCCGTCGCCCTCGGCATGCGCGCCCTCGGCTTCGAGAAGGAGCTGCGCACCGCCGAAGAGGCCGAGCTCCACACGCAGAGCCAGTCAGACCTGATGGAGAGCGCCGCCATCGCAGCCGCGCGCGGCGAGCTCGAGTCGGCGAAAGAGAGCCTCGTCGAGCTCTTGAAGCTCATGCCGGGCCGCGAAGACGCCGAGGGCCTGCTCGCCGAGGTCGAGCTGCGGCTCGGCAACGGCAGCGCGCGCCTCGAGCGCCACCTGCGCAAGCTGATGGGCCGGCCCGATGCCGCCCCGCTCGTCGCCGCCGTGCTGCACGTGTGGCCGCACGTCGATGCGAGCCGGCTCTCATCGCCGTTCTGCCTGCAGCTCGCGAGAGCGCTGCACGCGACGAAGAACCCGAGGCTCGAGCCCATGCTCGAGCCGCTGCTCACCCAGGCCGGCGTGGCGGGCGGGCGGCTCAAGCAGCAGGCCGACGCGCTGCTTCAGGCGCTCGGTGCCGAATCGAAGGCGCTCTCACGCAGCCTCGAGCTCGACCTCGAGCCCGAAGCGCCGACGGCGACGCCCGTGCAGCTGCGCGCCGTCTCGCGAGAGGGCCTCACGCTGATCAGCGGCGGCACGCAGCGCGTCGTGCCGTTCAGCGAGGTGCTCGCGGTGCACGCGGGGGTCGCTCCGGTCGAGCAGCGCCGCGTGCTGTTCGTCGACCTGGTGGTGCGGCGGTCGCCTCCGCTCGCGCTGCGGCTGACGAGCGACGACCCGACGGTGCCCGCGCTCTTCCCCGGCACGCCGGTGCCGCAGGCGTGGCGCACGTTCATCACGAAGCTCGTGAACACGTCGAAGGCGACGGCGCTCCCGGCTGATCAGGCGCAGGGCCTCGCCACCTTCGAGAGCCCCGACGCCGTCACCGCCTCGTGGGCAGCCTGGGCGCGTGCGTAAGAGTCTTACGTACCTTTTTGATTTGCCCATCAATTTGTGTAGGGTGCGCGTCACCTATGCCCCAGATCCCCCGGAGCGGCACGACAGGCTCACGTCCCATTCCCACGGAAGTGAAGACGCAGACGGGCTCGCCGGTGACTCCACCGACGACGACCACGGTCGGCACGACGGGCACGAGCTCGGTCGGCGCGCCGGGCGACGCGTTCAAGACCCAGGCGGGCAAGCCGAACGTCGCGGCCGCGGTCGACGCGGTTCACACCTTCCCCAAGAAGAGCGACGCGAAGTTCGACTTCATCGTCGTGGGCTCGGGCCCCGGCGGCGGCCCCGCGGCGGCGCGGCTCGCCGAGGCCGGCTACAAGGTGCTCGTTCTCGAGGCGGGCGTCGACAAGCAGGTGGCCGAGTCGGGGCCGCTCGCGCTGCACGCGGCGAGCTCCGAGCACAAAGACCTGCTCACGCGCGGCACCGGCGAGTTCATTCACCACTTCGACAAGAAAGAAGACAACCTCAAAGACCCGAAGTTCGTGAAGGAGCAAGACGGCATCTTCGTGCCGCGCGGCGAGGGCATCGGCGGCAGCGCCCGCATGAACGCGGGCATCTTCGTGAAGCCCGACGACGTCGACTGGGACAACATCGCGAAGTTGACCGGCGACCCGACGTGGAACGCGAAGTCGATGCAGCAGTACTTTCAGAAGATCGAGTCGGCCGAGTACCAGCCGGTGCTGAAGGCGATGCACATGATCGGCAAGGGCCTCGGCATCGAGTCGATGCAGAACCCCGGCGGCCACGGCTTCGACGGCTGGCTGAAGGTGAACCGCCCGCTCGACCTCGACCTCGTCAAGACCATCAAAGACAACCCGCAGCTCGGCCGGCTGCTCATCGAGACGATGAAGTACAACTTCACGAAGGTCGGCACCGTCGGCGACCGGTTGAAGATGATGGCGACGCTCTTCGACCCGAACCACGCGATGGCGAACAACGTGCCGGGCTTCGTGATGACGCCGCTGACGGCGACCAGCGAAGGCCGTCGCAACGGCCCGCGCGACCGCCTGCTCGACGTGCAGGCGAAGAGCCCCGAGAACCTGAACATCATCTCGGGCGCGCGCGTGCAGGACTTCGTGATGAACGACAAGAACGAGGCGGTCGCCGTTCGGTACAAGACGCCCGACGGCCAGCTGCACACCGAGCCGTTCAAGCGAGAGCTGATTCTCTCGGCCGGCGCTTTCGAGACGTACGGCATCGCGGCGCGCTCGGGCTACACGAACCCGGCCGACGTCGAGACGCTGAAGAAGAACGGCATCGAGCCGCGCGTGATTCGTGAGGGCGCGGGCGAGCACCTCAAGGGGCGCTACGAGGTCGGCGTGGTGCAGCGCCTGAAGCAGCCGCTGCCGATTCTGACCGAGGTCGAGCTGAACGCGAACCCCGACAACCCGGCGTACAAGAAGTGGCTCGAGACGGGCAAAGGCCTGTTCGCGACGAACGGCATCGTGGCGGCGTTTCGGGTGAAGAGCGACCCGTCGAAGAGCGAGCCCGACCTGTACGTGTTCGGCGTGCCGGGGCGCTTCGAGGGCTACAAGCCGGGGTACTCGAAAGAGGCGACGCAAGACCCGAACCTCATCACCTGGGTGATTCTCGACGAGAACAAGGGCGACGAAAAAGGCAGCGTTCGCCTGAACCCCGACGACATCAACGGGCGCATGAAGGTGAACCAGAAGTTCTTTCAAGACGAGCGGGCGGGCGACCAGATGGCGATCGTGAACGGCATCAAAATCGTTCGCGACCTGACGAAGGGCTACGCCGACATGGTCGAAAAAGAAGAGTGGCCGGGCGATGCGCTGAAGAGCGACGCCGACCTGTCGAAGGCGGTCATCGAAAACGCGTGGGACCATCACCCGAACGGCACGATGCAGATCGGCGACCCGAGTGACCCGCAGTCGGTGGTCGACAAAGACCTGAACCTCATCGGCGTGAAGGGCGTGAAGATTTCAGACGCGAGCGTGTTCCGCGCGAACATGGGCTCGTTCATTCAGTCGGCGATTCTGATGGTGAGCGAGAAGGCGGCCGACGTCGCGATCGAGACGGCGAAGAAGGAAGACGCGAAGGCGAACGGCTTCTCACCGTGGGACGTGAAGCTCCAGGTGCCGCAGTCGGCGGGCAACACGTTCAGCGACAACCTGTTCCTCGCGCTCTCTGACACGCGCAAGGTCGGCGGCGACGGCGTGCTGACGAAGGCGGCGCTGAGCGAGCTGGTCGAGCTGACGGGCAAGAAGGGCTTCTCTGAAAAAGAGCTCGCCGACGCGAAAGAGATCGCGGCGAAGCTGAACAAGCGCGGCAACCCGAACGCGAAGGTGGTGGCCGAGCTCGCGTCGACCATCGAGCAGCGGCGCGCCGACCAGGGCTTCATGCTCGACCTGATGGCGCGGCTCGACGCGCGCAGCTACGAGAACAAGCTGGGTGAGTTCCAATGATCGACGCGAACGCGCTGCAGAATGAAATCGTCGGCCGGTTGGAGATCGACAACGGCGTGCTCTCGGTGCCCGACGCGGTGCTGCTCGACCTGGGGCGCCGCATCGCGGCGGCGGCCGACTCCGACAAGCAAGACTTCGCGACGGCGCTGATCGCCACGGCGACGCGGCTGAAGCAGATGCCGTCGTCGCGCCGCGCCACCACGCAGGTCGTGTCGCTCGCCGCCATCGCGCTCGGTGACGCCGACCTGAACGCCGTGCTGAGCAAGGCGCTGTAGGCCGGGTTAGAGGTGCTCGTGCATGGAGCGCGAGTCACTCACCCAGCAGTGCCCGTACTGCGGCGAGGCGGTCGACGTCGAGGTCGATGCGCACGGCCCGGCGAAAGAGAAGTACACCGAAGACTGCCCCGTCTGCTGCCGCCCGTGGGACGTGCGCGTCACGCGCGGCTCGGGCGAAGAAGAAGATGGCGGTGAAGATGGTTTCGGGCTGAACGTCGAGCTGCGTCGCGACGACGACTGACGGGGGTTGGTTTGACTTCGAGCGCGCGGGGCCGATAGAGGCGCCGAGCAAATGGGGATGATGATCGCGTTGCTGCTCGCTGCTGCGAATGCCGACGCGCTGCTCAAAGACGCACGAACGCTGGTGAAGACAAACCGCGCGGGCGAGGCGTGCCCGATGCTCGAAGAGAGCCACAAGCTCGAGCCCGCGCTGGCCACGCTGCTGAGCCTCGCCGACTGCTACGAGCGCACGGGCCGGCTGATCGACGCGTATCAGCAGTTCACCGAGGCCGCCGCGTGGGCCGAGCGCACACGCGAGAGGCAGCGCCTCGACGAGGCGAAGGGCCGGGCCGCGGCGCTGAAGCCGAAGCTGTCGTGGCTCGCCATCAACGCGCTTCTGCCGGTGCCGGGCATGACGGTGCGGGTGCTGGCGGTCACGCTGAACCCGACGGGCACGACGCAGCTGGTGCCGGTCGAGCCGGGGCCGGTGACGCTGCAGGTCGACGCGCCCGACTACGAGTCGCAGGCGATACAGGTCTCGGTCGAGGCGAAGCAGACGCTGACGGTGGTGGTGCCTCCGCTCTTGCCGCGCTCGGCGGCGCCGCCGGTGTTTCAGACGCAGACGGTGCAGCGCGCGTCGTCGTCGGCGTCGATCAACACCGGCGCGCTGGCGACGATGGCCGCCGGCGTCGCCGCGCTCGCGGCAGGCCTCGGCGGCCTCGGCTGGAGCTACTCCACGTACGCGCACCTGCAGGCCCAGCAGTCGGGCGGCAGCGAGCAGGGCTCACCGACCGTCACGCGCGACGAGTTCTCGACGCTGAAGTGGGTGTACCCGCTGTCGTGGGTCTCGGTCGTGGTCGGAGCTGCCGCCGTCGCCGGAGGCACCGCGTGGCTCCTGGTTCGCCCACGCGCTCAGGGGTTCTCGTTGATGCTGGTGCCGAGCGGGCCCGGCGCCCTGGTGCGGGGGACGTTCTGATGCGCGCGCTCTGCGTGGTGGTCGCGCTGCTCGCGGCGCCTGCGTGTATCGACCTGTCTGAAGAGGGCAAGGTGTTCGCGTGCCCGGCGTGCGCGGGCGGTACGGGCAGCTTCGCGGGCGCAACGGGTGGAACCGCAGGCGGCGGGAGCGGTGCGACGGCAGGTGGCGGCGACACCGCCA
>JAEUJP010000196.1 GCA_016793725.1 Myxococcaceae bacterium
ACGTCGCGGTCGGGCTCACCTGCGCGCAGCTCTTCGACGATCGTGCCGGCGAGCCGCGAGAGGTCGACCGAGCGGGTCACCATCTGCACCGTGTGAATGCGCGAGAGCTTCAGCAGATCGTCGATGATCTGCGTCATGCGCTTCGCCGCTCGCCTCACCCGCGCCAGCGCGTCTTTGCCGCCTTCATCGAGCCGCTCCGACTGCTCTTCTTCGAGCACCGAGCTGAACCCCTCGATGCTGCGCAGCGGCGCCCGCAGATCGTGCGACACCGAGTAGCTGAACGCCTCGAGCTCGCGGTTCGCCTCGGTCAGCTCGGCCGTTCGCTGCTGCACGCGCTGCTCGAGGTCGGCCAGCAAGAGCGCGTTCTCGACCGCCAGCCCCGCCCGGTCGGCGAGGTCTTGCGCGAGGCGCACGTCGTCTTGCGTGAACGACGCGCCGTCGCGCCCGCGCCCGAGGCTCAAGACGCCGATGATGCGCGAGCGCGCCCGCAAGGGCACCGCGAGCCCGCTCGTGAGCCCCAGGCTCAGCACCACCGGCCGCAGCCGCTCTGCCGTCAGCGCCGCCACCACCTCGGGGTCGAGCTTCGGTATCAACATCGCCTCACCCGTCTGGGCGACCCGGCCGCTCATGCCCTCGCCGAGGCGCTGCGGGCTGTCGAGCACGAGCTGCCGTGCGGCCGCCGCGAGCGTGGGGTCGCGGTGCCAGGTGCTCCCGCCGATCTCGAGCGAGAGGCCGTCGCGCGAGATGAGCCGCACGGTCGCGAACGCGTCGAGCCGCTCACCGAGCCGCTTCGTCACGAGCTCGAGCAGCTCGCGCACGTCGCCGGTCGCCAGGTTGAACTCTTGAGAGCTTTCGGCCAGCGCCGCGAGCCGCACCGCCGCGGCCCCGTCGGCGAACGAGAGCATCACGTGGCCGGCGTCGAGCGACGTGGCCGTCACCGTCAGGTCGGCGTGCTCGCCGTCTCGCAGCGTGAAGCGGTGAGCCAGCGTGCTCGGCGCGTGCTTCGAGAGCGACAGCGCCGCGTCGGGCACCCCGTCGAACATCACGCGAAACTTCGCGTTCGCGTGCACCGGCGTCACTGCGCCCCGAGCCACGTCGAGCACGACGAGCGCCACCGGCGCCCGGTCGAAGAGCGTTCGAAAGAGTTCCCCAGCCACCGAGACGAACACTAGCTCCTTTTCAGGGTCGGCCGACGGCCTTACCTGATGCTTCGTTCGGCTCCGACGCTGCCGCGTCACCGCTTCCGTCGGCCGACAAAATTCACCACAGACGGGCTAGACACACGCGCAATGCGCCGAAAGTTCGGGGTGGTGGGCTCTGGCATCGTCGGGCTGTGCATGGCCCATGGCCTTCGCAAGCGAGGCCACGACGTCACCCTCTACTCAGACCGCACCGCCGAGCAGTGGCTGAACGAGTCGACCCCCACCGGCGGCGCAGGCCGCTTCCGCGACGCCATCGCCCTCGAGCGCGAGCTGGGCCTGAGCCACTGGGACGATCAGGTGCCCAGGGTCGGCGGCGTGCACCTCACCATGAGCCTGAGCGCCAAGAACCGCGTGCTCACCTCGACCGCGACCATCGAGGGCCCCGGCATGGCCGTCGACATGCGCCTGCAGATTCACAGGTGGCTGGCCGACCTCGAGGAGCGGGGCGGCAAGGTCGTCGTCGGCGCCGTCGGCGTCGAGCGCCTCGCCGCGATCGCCCGCGAGAACGACCTCACCTTCGTCGCCGTCGGCCGCGGCCCGCTCTGCAACCTCTTCCCCCGCGACGAGGCGCGCAGTGTTCGCACCGCGCCGCCCCGTCACCTCGCCATGGCCATCGTGAAGGGCGTCTCGATGGAGGTGCCCGGCGTGCCCTTCTTGCCGGTGAAGTTCAACATCAGCCCCGAAGAGGGCGAAGCGTTCTGGATGCCGTACCTCCACAAGAGCGGCATCGCGACCTCGGCGCTGCTCGTCGAGGCGAGGCCCGGCAAGGGCCTCGATCGCTTTGGCGGCTGCAGAGACGGCGACGAGGTCGTCGCGCGCATGAAGGCGCTCATCACCGAGCGGTTTCCCTGGGAGGCCGCGTGGGTGAAGAACGCCGAGCTCGCCGACCCGCGCGGCTGGCTCGTCGGCGAGGTGCTGCCCAGCGTGCGCGGCCCCGTCGCCACCCTGCCCACAGGCGAGACCGTGCTCGCGCTCGGCGACACGGCCGTCTCGATGGACCCGTGCGCCGGCCAGGGCGCCAACAACGGCGCCAAGATGGTGCGCTCGTACCTGAAGTCGATCGACGCTCGCGGTGACGCAGCGTTCGACGCCGCCTGGCAGCGCGAGGCCTTCGAGACCTTCTTCAGAGACGAGGGCGAGCGCACCTACACCTTCAGCGACGTGCTCACCCAGCCCATGGCGAAGGCCGGGCAGAACCTGCTCATCGCCCAGTACGGCAGCACCGGCTCGGGCACCTCGAAAGAGCAAAAGCTCGCCAACGCCATCGCCGAAAACTTCGTCGACCCGCGGCGCATCACCCACTGCTTCACCGATCTCGCCGCCTCGAACGCCTTCATCGAGAAGACCGTCGGCGGCTCGGCGAAGTGGCACCTCTTCAAGAAGACGCTGGCGATTGGGCAACAGCAGCTGCGACAAGCGGTGGGGCTTCAACCTCGCCACCCCTGATGGTGCCCAGCGCCGGCTCGATCTCTCGCAGGCTGCCCACCACGTGCGTCGCGCCGGCCTCGCGCAGCCGCGCCGCCACCGCCGGCGCGACGCCCTCGGCGCCCGAAGGCATCAGCACGAAGATGCGGCACTGCGGCAGCTGCGCCCGAAGCTGCCGGCACAGGTAGCGCACGTTCGCCGCGCCGCCCGGAGGCACCGCGGTGATGCACACCGCGCGCGGCGCGCGGCTGACGGCCTCGGCGACGGCGGCGCTGCGCTCCATCACGGGCAGGGTCTGCACGATGCCCGGCGCGACCGCGGTCACCATCTTGAGCAGCGTCGCGTCCCACGCAGACTCGGCGGGTATGCCGACGACCTGCGCCTCGCCGGCCGGGGCGGGCGACCGCTTCGCGAGCCGGCCCGCGACGTCGTCGATGTCGCGCTGCACGCGCGCCGCGGCGTCGGCGTCGATCACCTGGTGGTTCTGGTCGTGCGCCGTGAGCCCGAGCGCCGGCACCAGGAGCGCGTCGAGCGCCTCGCGCAGCGACGTCTCGCCTGCCTTGCGCTTCGCGATGCGCAGCGCGTCGCCCGCCGCGCCCGACAAGATGCGCTGGTAGAAGTTCACGTCGGCCGTGAGGCCCGACTCTTCGCCGAGCAGCACCTTCAAGAACCCGAGCTGAGGCACGTGACGGCCGATCACGGCCCCGCAGATGACGAGCGGCGGCGCCAGCAAGAGCCCCACCGGGCCCCACAGCCACGTCCAGAACATCGCCGAGACGAGCAGCGCGAGCGACGACACACCGGTTCGCCGCCCCAGCACGAGCGGCTCGATCGCGTAGGCGACGATCAGATCAGCGACGAGCACCATCGCGATCGTCACCACCGTCTCACCCCAGCCCGGGAAGATGGCGAACGCGATGAGCGACGGCAACAGCACCGCGATGATCGCGCCCAGCACCGGCACGAAGCGCAAGAGCCCCGCCACCGCGCCCCACAAGAGCCCGTAGGGAATTCCGACCAGATGCAGCCCGATCGCCACCACCACGCCGAACCCCGCGTTGATGTACGCCTGCGTCAGCAAGAGGTGGCTGATGCGGTTCACCGCATCGTCCATCGTCTGGGTCGTCACGGTCACGTTCTGCGGCCCGAGCAGCGCGATCAGCCGCGCGCGAATGTCTTCGCGGTTCGCGAGCACGAACAGGCTCAAGACCACCACCAGCCCGCTCACCGCGACGGGCTCGAGAAACGGCCGCACCGCATTCTCGAGCCGCTGCACCACCGGCAGCTGCTCGGGCAGCACCCGCACCGTCGACGCCTCGAGCTGCGGCTGCGGCACCAGCGCCTGCCCGAGCTGCTCGAGCGCCTTCTGAAAGTTGGTGAGCAGGCCGTTGCCCTCGAGGCCCGCGAGCTTCTGGTTGATCTGCGTCGAGAACGTCGGCATCTGCGCCGCGAGGTCAGCGAGCTGCGACACCAGCACCGAGCTCAACGTCACGAACAGGCCGACGGCCGCACCCGCCACGATCAGCAGCGACAGCGAGCGCGGCACACCCCGGCGCTCGAGCGCCTCTGACGGAGGCGTCAGAATGAACGCCACGTAGAACGCGAGCGCGAGCGGCACCCACACCGCTCTACCCAGCGCGAGCGCGGCGATGATGATCGCCACCTCGACCACTCTGCCGACGCTCAGATGCCGCACAGCTCGGCGATGCGGCGAAAGAGAATGGGCAGATCGGTGGGCTTCTCGAACGCGCCTTCGACCTTCAGCTTGCCGCGCTGCTCGGGGCTCATGCCGCACAGCACGACCACGGGAATCGACCGCCACTGAGGCCTCGCCTTCAGGGTCGTGCAGAAGTCCCACCCGCTCATCACGGGCATCATCAGGTCGGTGAGAATCAGGTCGGGGTCGAGCCCGCCCTCGAGCAGCGACATCGCCGCCGCCCCGTTCTCTGCGGTCGACACCGCATACCCCTCTTGCTCGAGGGCGCCGCTGAGCAGATCGCGGTTCGCCTCCTCGTCATCAACCACCAACACCTGGCAGCCGTTCATTCGCACGACGTCGCCGGAGCTATAGCGAGCGCTCATCGGAGCCGGCCATGTGCGCGTAGCGTGCCACCGGCCGGTGCCAGTGAAGAGGCCCTGGGGCGCGCTGCAAAACTGTCTCACCGCGCCGAAGACTGTCGCAGCACCGAACGGTGACAGCCGCACGATGTCGGGCTCTTCGCGGTCGGCACGCCGAGTGCGTAGCGGCCGGCACCATGAAGAACCCCAACGACGCGATGAGGGTGTTGGCGCTGTTCGCGCGGGTCGCGAAGCCGAAGCGCACGCGGGGGCCGGCGTGAGCGCGATGTCACCGAATGGTGATCTCGCCGCCGGCACGAAGCGCCCAGCGAAGGGCGCGCCCGACGTGTGGCATAGACGGGGCATGGTCAACCGCAAGCCCCTCATCGCCTACGTCGAAGACGACCCGAACCAGGCCGGCGCGATGCAAGACCTGCTCGACGACAGCGGGTACGACCTCACGCACTACCCCAGCGCCGAGGCCGCCATCACCGCGCTCGAGGCCGGCGCGGTTCACGCCGATCTCGTGCTCACCGACGTCGGTCTGCCGGGCAAGAGCGGCCTCGAGCTGTGCGCGGCGCTGAAGCAGTCGCGCCCCGACCTCGCGGTCATCGTCATCACCGGCGACGCCAAGGTCGAGACCGCCGCCGAGGCCCTGCGCGCCGGCGCGTACGACTACCTCGCGAAGCCGGTCATGCCCGACCTGCTGTTGCCGTGCATCAGCCGCGCGGTCGAGCGCAACAAGCTCACCCGCGAGCTCGCGCGCAGCGGCCGGCCTGCGGGCTCAGACGAGACCGGCCTGTTCGGCGAGAGCGACGGCATGCTGCGCGTGAAGTCGCTCGTCTCGCGCGTGGCCGCATCGGGCGGCAGCGTGATGGTGATCGGCGAGACCGGCACCGGCAAAGAGCTCGTCGCTCGCGCACTGCACGCGCTCTCGCCGCGCAAGCAGGCCCCGTTCGTCGCCATCAACTGCGCCGCGCTGCCGGCGACGCTCGTCGAGAGCGAGCTGTTCGGCTACGCGAAGGGCGCCTTCACCGACGCCCGCTCTGCGCGCCAGGGTCTGTTCATCGAGGCCGACGGCGGCACGCTGTTTCTCGACGAGGTCGCCGAGCTGTCGCTCGACAACCAGGCGAAGCTGCTGCGCGCCCTGCAAGAGCGCAAGGTGCGGCCCCTCGGCAGCAACACCGAGCTGCCGTTCGATGCGCGCGTCGTGTGCGCGACGCACCGCGATCTCGACGCAGAGGTCGAGGCCGGCCGCTTCCGCCAAGATCTCTTCTTTCGCCTCAACGTCATTCGCATCGACCTGCCGCCGCTCAGAGAGCGCGGCATGGACATCGTCCACCTCGCGAAGCGCTTCCTCGACCAGGTCTGTGAGCGCGACGGCGCCGCCAAGATGGAGCTCGAGCCCGACCTCGCCCGCATGCTCGTCGACTACGCGTGGCCCGGCAACGTGCGCGAGCTCGAGAACTGCATCGAGCGCCTCGTCGCGTTCGCCCAGGGGGGCAAGCTCGCCGTCGCCGACCTGCCCGAGAAGATTCGCACCTTCAAGCGCGAGCGCTTCTCGATGCACGTCGACGATCTCACCGAGGTGCTGCCGCTCGAAGAGCTCGAGCGCCGCTACATCTTGCGCGTGCTCCAGCTCGCGAAAGACAACCGCACCCGCGCCGCCGAGATGCTGCAGATCGACCGCCGCACCCTGCACCGCCGGCTCGAGGCGTGGGGCGTGCCGGGCTTGAAAGAGGCCGAGGCCGAAGACGCCCGCCCTCCGCTCGCCGTCGTGCCCGCCGTCTGACCCTCGCGACGCTTCTGGTCGCTGCGCTCCCGTTTCTGCGCCAGAGGCGCAGAGGTTCAACGCGGGCCGATCGCGGCGCGCAGCTCTTCACACAGCTGCTCGCTCTCGAACGGCTTGTGCAGGTAGCCCGCGATGCCGAGGTTGCGGTCGACCGCGAGCTCCGGCGAGCCCGAGAGCACGACGATCGGAATGTGCGCGAGGCGCGCATCTGACTTCACCGCGCCGATGAAGGCGCGGCCGTCCATCGCGGGCATCACCAGGTCGGTGAGGATCAGCGCCGGCCGGCTCGGCGCGGTGTGCAGGTAATCGAGCGCGTCGCGCCCGTTCGATCGCGCGACCACCTGATAGCCACGCTCCAGAAGCACCTCGGTCGTGAGCTCCCGCAGCGCCGGGTCGTCTTCGACCAGCAGCACGACGAGACCCGCGGGCAGCGCCGCGGCCTCGCCTCTCGATGCCGGCACCGTGAACCGTACGCGCGTGCCCGCCCCGGGCCTGCTCTCGACTCCGATCGTGCCGCCGTGCGCTTCGACGATGCGCTTCGAGATGAAGAGGCCCAGGCCTCGGCCCTGCCGCGCGTTCTTGTCGGCCTGCCAGTACCGCTCGAACAGGTGGCCCCCGTCGCCCGTCGAGATGCCGGGGCCTTCGTCTGCGACCGTGACGCTCACCAGCGCCTGCCCCGACTCGAGCTGCACCGTCACGGCCGAGCCTCTCGGCCCGAACTTGATTGCATTGGAAACGAGGTTCGAGAGCACCTGCAGCAGCCGGTGCCCGTCTGCGAAGACGAGCAGCGGCTTCAGCGCGCGCGGCGGCACGAGCGAGATCTCTTTCTGCCGGGCCAGCGGCTCGAGCAGGTCCAGCGCGTCGTCGATCAGCGCCAGAACGCAGACGAGCTCCCGCGCCAGCGTCAGCTTGCCCGAGTCGATGCTCCCGAGGTCGAGGAGGTCGTCGATCAGCCGCTCCATTCTCGCCACCGCCCGGCGAATTCGCTCGAATTGCGCGTGCGCCCGTTGGGGGTCTGAGCCGGGGCCCCCGTTCGACCTCGCCATCAGGTCGACCGAGAGCAGAATGCCGCTCAGCGGCGTTCTCAGGTCGTGCGAGACGACCGAGAGCACGTTCTGCCGGGCCTGCAGCGCTCGAAAGGCGTCGTCGCGAAGTCGCGAGGCCGCGATCGCTCGGGCCGCTCGCGCCGCGAGGTCCGTCGCGAGCGCGAGGTCGGCCCGGCTGAGCTCGCGGCCCCCGTTCTTCGTGAGCAGGCCCAGGAGCCCCACGGCCTCACCATCACCCGCCGCGAGCGGCGAGAGAATCAGCCAGCCCACCTTCCACGCGTTGAGATCACCAGTGAAGTGCTCGGCCAGCGCGCCGTCTCGCGCCCCCGTCAGCAGCGTCGGAGCCTTCACCTCGAGGCGCCGTCGCCCCGATCGCTCGAGTGCGGCTGCGACCGCGCGGCACGAAGGGTCGGCCGCCGAGACCTCGAGCCCCTGCCAGCCTCCCTCGCGATCGTGCACGTCGACGAACGCGAGGTCGGCCACCGCCGGCGACAAGAGCCTCAACATGCCCCCGATCGCCACGCTCATGTCGGGCGTTCTCGAGAGCTCGAGGCTCGCCTCGGCCAGCAGGCGGTGCCGGTCGCGCTCGCCCGACATCGCTACCATCGCTGCAACGAGCTCGTCCTTCGACATCGCTTCCAGGTTCATCGGCTGCCCTTCGGGTTGGCCCAGCGGCCCGGCCCCACGGGCAGCGGAGCGTGGACCTCGACATCGATTCGCGGGGTGAAGATCGCGCGAGGGTGCTTCGAGAGCCGGGTCGCGAAGACGTGCGCCTCACCCGCGTCGGCGTCAATCGTGAGCCGGCCCGGGATCAGCGGCCGAATGATCTCGACGGGCACCGCACAGTCGAGCGACAGCACCGACTGCCATTGCTGAGTGGTCGACGTACGGGTTTCGGGGGGCGGGGCGCTTTCGGCGATCTCCATGGCGGGCGGAAATAACCGGCGAGATCGCCATTTGGTGGGCGCCCCAAGAGAACGCACTCGGCGGTGAGTATTCGGCGCACGACCATGTTCCCAGCCGGTGACTCAGTCGGCCGAGCCGCGGTGGCCGCAGCACTTCGCAGCCGGTCATTCGCGCTGCGCCCGTGAGCGGTGACCTCGGCTGGAGCAGAACCTCGCCCACCTCGAGCCGCGCGCTCGAGACCATTCGATTTTCGTTCGGACGACGGCCCCCGTCGAGCTCATCCGTTACAAGTCCCGAATGGACCTCGCCCCACTCCTCCAGGAGCCTGAGCTCCGCCCCTACCTCGCCCTCCTCTACCTCGCCTGGGCCGACGGCGAGCTCGGCCCCGACGAGCGCGCCCTCATTCGTGCGCGCCTCGAGGCCCAGCCCTGGCTCAAGCCCCGCCTGCGCGAGGCGCTCGAAGGCTGGCTCTCGGGCCCGCCGCCGCCCGCCCGTGCGCTCGAGCAGCTCCGCCGGGCCATCGCCGGCGCCGTGAAGAACCTCTCACCCCGCGCGCTCGCCTCGTTCGCCAGCCTCGCCGAAGAGGTGGCCTCGGTCGACGCTGCCGCACGCGCCACGCTCGATGACCTGCAGCAGTCGCTCGGCCTGCGCCCCTTCGCGCTCGCCTTGCGCGCTGCCGAGCCGCCGCCCTCGCGCTACGCGGCCCCGCCCACGTTCGCGCCGCAGAAGGTGCAGGCCCTGCTCGACGGCCGCTTCGCCTCCGCGCGCGACGCCGTGCGCCACTTCCTCTCTGACCCGCAGCACCGCGCGATGTACGGCGTCGACAAAGAGCGCGCCCGCAGCCACATCTACGGCTGGCTGAAGGAGCTCGCCGCCGCCGGCTTCGGCAAGCCCGCCTACCCCGGCATCACCTCGGGCGCCGAAGACGGCCTCGGCCCGTTTCTCGCCACGTTCGAGATGCTCGGTCTCGGCGACCTCTCGCTCGTCGTGAAGTACGGCGTGCAGTTCGGCCTCTGGGGCGGCAGCATCTACTTCCTCGGCACCGAGGCGCAGAAGGCCGAGCTGCTGCCCCGCGTCGCGAGCCTCGAGCTGCCGGGCTGCTTCGCGATGAGCGAGGTCGGTCACGGCTCCAACGTCGCCGATCTCGAGACCACCGCCACGTGGCACGCGGGCAAGCGCCGCTTCGTGCTGCACACGCCCGGCGAGTCGGCCCGCAAAGACTGGGCCGGCAACGCCGCGCTCCACGCCACCCACGCCACGGTGTTCGCGCAGCTCGAGGTCGGCGCCGAGCACCACGGCGTTCACGCGTTCGTCGTGCGCATTCGCAGCGACGACGGTCAGCCCATGCCCGGCGTGCGCATCGGCGACTGCGGCCACAAGCTCGGGCTGAACGGCGTCGACAACGGCCGGCTCTGGTTCGATCACGTCGAGCTGTCGCGCGACGCCCTGCTCGGCCGCTACGCCGAGGTCACCGAGGCCGGCGAGTACCGCTCGCCCATCGAGAGCCCCTCGAAGCGCTTCTTCACCATGCTCGGCACCCTCGTCGGCGGCCGCCTGGCCGTCGCCGCCGCGGGCCTCAGCGCC
>JAEUJP010000858.1 GCA_016793725.1 Myxococcaceae bacterium
TGCAGACCATCAAGACGCAGGCGGACGCGACGGCGGCCAGCAAGCAGGGGCAGGCCGGGTTTCACCGCCTCGAGAACTTCGAGAAGCCGGTGGTCGCGGCGATCCACGGCGCGGCGCTCGGCGGCGGCCTCGAGTGGGCGCTCGCGTGCGACTACCGCATCGGGTCGGACAGCCCGAAGACCCAGGTCGGTCTGCCCGAGACGCAGCTCGGCCTGATTCCCGGGGCCGGCGGCACGCAGCGGCTGCCCAAGCTCATCGGCGCTCAGGCCGCGCTCGATCTCATTCTCACGGGCAAGAGCCTGAAGGCGAAGAAGGCGCTCAAGCTGGGCGTGCTCGACGAGCTCGTGCCGCAGCCGATCTTGCGCGACGTCGCGCTGCGCCGCGCGCGAGAGCTCGCGGCCGGCAGCTTGAAGGTCGAGCGCCGCAGCGGCCACACGCCCGGCCCGACGCAGAAGCCGAAGTCGTTCGCAGACATCATCAAGGGCCTCACGAACAGTGAGGCGTGGGCCGAGCTCGCGCTCGAAGACAACCCGCTGGGTCGAAAGATCCTCTTCGACCAGGCGAAGAAGCAGCTGCTCAAGAAGACGCGCGGCAAGTACCCCGCACCCGAGAAGGCGCTCGAGGTCATTCGCGCGGGTTTGGAAGACGGCAAGGCCGGCTACGACGCCGAGGCCCAGGCGTTCGGCGAGCTCGTGGTCGACGACGTCAGCAAGCGCCTGGTCGAGATCTTCTTCGCCACCACGGCGATGAAAAAAGAGAACGGCGTCAGAGACCCGAAGGTGAAGCCGCGCGAGGTGAAGAAGCTCGGCATTCTCGGCGGCGGCCTGATGGGAGGCGGCATCGCCTACGTGACCAGCGCGCTGCAGGGCATCGCCGTGCGCATCAAAGACAAAGACGACGCTGGGGCAGCTCGCGCGCTCAAGCACGTGCAGGGCCTGTACGACGAGCGGGTGAAGCGTCGCTCGCTGAGCTCGCGAGAGCGCGACGCGAAGCTGGCGCTCGTGACCGCGACGACCGACTACTCGGGCTTCAAGTCGTGCGACCTGGTCGTCGAGGCGGTCTTCGAAGATCTCGCGCTCAAGCACCGCATGCTGAAAGAGGTCGAGGCGCTCGGCAGCCCTCACCAGATCTTCGCGTCGAACACGTCGTCGATACCGATCATGCAGATCGCGTCAGGCAGCGCGCACCCCGAGACCGTCATCGGCATGCATTACTTCTCGCCGGTCAACAAGATGCCGCTGCTCGAGATCATCACCACGAAGCAGACCGCCGACTGGGTGACCGCCACCTGCGTCGAGGTCGGCAAGCGGCAGGGCAAGACCGTCATCGTGGTGAACGACGGCGTCGGCTTCTACACGTCGCGCATTCTCGCACCGTACATGAACGAGGCCGCGTACCTGCTCGCCGAGGGCGGCGACATCGCCGACATCGACAAGGCGCTCGTCGACTTCGGCTTCCCCGTCGGGCCCATCACGCTGCTCGACGAGGTCGGCATCGACGTCGCCGAGAAGGTCGGCCACATCATGGAAGACGCCTTCGGCGAGCGCATGAAGGCCCCGTCGCACACCGGCCAGCTCGTCAAAGACGGCCGCCTCGGCCGCAAGGCGAAGAAGGGCTTCTATACCTACGACGGCAAGAAGAAAGAGGTCGACACCACCGTCTACGCGTCGCTGCCGCACGGCAGAGATCGCAAGCGCCTCGACCGGCAAGAGATCGCCGAGCGCTGCGCGCTGCAGATGGTGAACGAGGCGGTGCTGTGCCTCGGCGAAGGTGTGCTGCGCAGCCCGCGCGACGGCGACATAGGCGCCATCTTCGGCCTCGGCTTCCCCCCGTTTCTCGGAGGCCCCTTCCGCTACGTCGACGCCCAGGGCCCGGGCCGAATTCTCGAGCGCATCGAGCACTGGCAAGAGGTGCTCGGCGCGCGCTTCACCCCCGCTCCGCTGCTGCTCGAGTACGTGAAGGCCGGCAAGCGCTTTTACGGGTGAGCCTCTCTCACCCCGCGCTTTCGCTGTTCGATTCTCTGCCGCTGGCCGAGCGGCTGTTCGTGCGCGCGCGGCTCTTCAGCGCTCCATTGGAGGAGCTCGTCGCCGCCTGCCCGTCAGGTCACGTGCTCGACGCCGGCTGCGGCCACGGCCTCGTCACCGCGATGCTGGCGGCGGGCGACCAGCGCACGGTGCTCGGCATCGACCCCGACGAGCGCAAGATTCAGCTCGCGCGCGACAGCGTCGGCCGCCTGCCCAACGTCGGCTTTCGCGTCGCGACCCTCGAGCAGCTGGGCGAGCAGAGCGAGCTCGACGCCGTCGTCGTCGCCGACGTGCTGTACCTGTTGCCGCTCGAGCACTGGCGCTCGTTTCTCGTGGCCGCCCGCCGCGTGCTGAAGCGGGGAGGGCGGCTCTTGCTGAAAGAGGCCGAAGCCGACGGCTCGTGGCGCCACCAGAAGGCGCTCTGGCAGGAGCAGCTCATGGTGCGCGTGCTCGGCCGTACCCGGGACTCTGGAGCCCTCGGGTTTCAGCCCCGTGACGTTCTCGAGTCAGAAGTGAAGACAGCAGGGTTCCGCATTACTAGGGTGGCCGCTTTCCGGTCCGGGTACACGACTCCCCATGTTCTCATCGACGCAGAAGCAGTATGATGCGCCCCTTCAAAGGGCCGTGAAGTCTGGAGGTTTGATCCCCATGATTCGCCCTGTATTCCTCGTCACTGCATTTTCGCTCCTCGCGGGCTGCGGCAGCTGCGGCAACGAAGTCACCGTGCCCTGCGCCAACGACCTCGACTGTGCGGCGCCGCTGAAGTGCATCAATGGCGGCTGTCGCGAGCCGGGCCCCGCGGGCGGCGGTTCCGGTGGGTCGGGTGGCAACGCCGGCGGCACCGGCGGCACGGCCGGCGGCATGGTGAACCCCGAAGATGGCGGCCGGTTCGACTGCATCACGGCGCCCCTGACCTGCGCGTCGCAGGGCTTCAACTGCGGCCCGGCCGGCAACGGCTGCGGCATTCAGCTCGACTGCGGCGACTGCACGATGCCCGAGACCTGCGGCGGCGGTGGCACTCCCGGGGTCTGCGGCAGGCCCATCACCTGCGTGCCGAAGACCTGCGCCGACCTCGATGCGGGCTGCGGCCAGCAGAGCAACGGCTGCGGCGGCCTCACCCCGAACTGCGGCACCTGCACGATGCCCGAGATCTGCGGCGGCGCCGGCATCCCCAGCCGGTGCGGCGCGATTTTGCCCGACGCGGGCACCGACGCGGGCCGCCCGTGCGTGAACCTCTGCCAGCAGCAGATGGCGTGCACCGGCATGCCGAAGACGACCATCACCGGCACGGTGCTCGCGCCGACCCCGCCGGCCTTCGGCAACCCCGACCCGCTGCCGGGCGCGTTCGTCTACGTGCCGAACGGTACGGTGACGCCGTTCACGCCGGGCGTGCAGTGCGAGAAGTGCTCGGCCTCGGTCTCGGGTGACCCCCTCGTGAGCGCGACGAGCGCCGTGAACGGTACGTTCACGCTCGAGAACGCGCCGTGCGGTCAGAACATCCCCCTGGTGATTCAGCTCGGCCGGTGGCGCCGGCAGATCACGATCCCCAACGTCGCGTGCTGCGCCAACACCGCGCTCACCGCCGACCAGTCGCGCCTGCCGCGGCGGCAGGCCGAGGGCAGCCCGAACGACAACATTCCCCTGTTCGCCGTCACGACGGGCAGCGCCGACAACCTCGAGTGCATCTTGCCGAAGATCGGCATCGACTCGAGTGAGTTCACCACTCCGGCGGGCACGGGTCGCGTTCGCCTCTATCGCGACAACGGCGTGAACCCGCTGGGCGGCCTGCCAGCGGCCACGACGCTGTACAACGACCCAACCGAGCTCGCGAAGTACGACGTCGTCGTCATCGACTGCGTCGGCGGCGAGTCGAACAAGTCGGCGGCCCAGCGCGGCAACCTCGAGTCGTACGCGAACAACGGCGGCCGCGTGTTCACGAGCCACTACGGCTACGTGTGGCTCTACAACGACCCGAACACCATCTCGTTCACGGGCACGGCGACCTGGCAGCCCGAGCAGCCTTCGCCGTCGAACCAAGACGCGTACATCGACGTGACGTCGATGGCGGGCCAGCGGTTCGGCCAGTGGGTCTACGCGGTGGGCGCGCAGGCCGCGACCTCGACGATGGCGATACCGAAGATCCGCGTGAACACGGTGCGCCGCGACTTCAACAGCGTGATCGCGCCGGCCGAGCGCTGGGTGTGGGGCACTCCGACGGGGACGGGCAACGCGCCCGAGGTGCCGCTGCAGTATGCGTTCAACACGCCGCTCGCGGCGGCGCCGGCCGACAAGTGTGGCCGCGTGCTGTTCAGCGACTTTCACGTGAGCTCGGGTGGCAGCTTCCCCAGCTGTGCGACGTCGGGCGGCGCGCTGACCCCGCAAGAGAAGGTGTTCGAGTACCTCATCTTCGATCTCACCTCGTGCGTGACGCCGTACACGCAGGTCTGCACCCCGATCAGCTGCTCGCAGCAGGGGCTGCGCTGCGGCCCGGCGAGCGACGGCTGCGGCAACGTCATTCAGTGCGGCAATTGCCCGTCGCCCCAGACGTGCGGCGGCGGCGGGGTGCCCGGGCAGTGCGGCGGCGGCTGCATTCCCCGCACGTGCCAGAGCCTCGGCTACAACTGCGGCCCTGCCGGCGACGGGTGCGGCGCGCTGCTCGACTGCGGCAACTGCCCGCAGGGCATGCGCTGCGGCGTGATCACGGCCGGCGTCTGCGGCCCCGAGATCGGCTGAGGGCGAAGCGCCCGTGAATGTGGCTCGCGAACAGCCGTACCGTTCGCGGGCCTGATGAACAGCGGAGCCCGACCAGAAACAGAGGGCGAAGCGCCCGTGAATGTGGCTCGCGAACAGCCGTACCGTCCGCGGGCCTACAGCGCGCGGTAGGTGACGAGTGAGATGCCGTGCTGGCGCAGCGCCTCGCGAACCCGCGGGCTGCACAGCGCGGCGAGCTCAGCCTCCCAGTCGTATCGCCAGGCCGGGTCTTCGGGCACGGTTGCGGGGGCGAGGCCGGGGTGGCACATGAGCTCCCAGTCGCCGTCGGTGAGGCGGCCGAGGAGCTTGAGCAGCCGCGCCTCGGTGAGCCCGCCCGAGTCGAAGAGGCCGACGGCAGGTACGCGGTGGGCGCCGCGAGCCGGGCGCGCGAAGCCGAGGGCAGAGAGCAGCGAAGTCTTGGCCCACGCACCGGGCCGCCGCAGCCAGGTGGGGCGGGGCAGCTCGGCGGGCCAGCGCAGCGGCAGACGGAGGCGCTCGGCGAGCCCCTCGACGAGCCGCGCCATGCCCGGCAGCAGGTGGAGGTGCTGGTGCACGTCGAGGTGATCGACGTCGGCGCCCTGCTCGCGGGCGCGCGCGACCTGCGCGGCGAGCTCGAGCTCGATCTCGTCTGACGGAATCAGGCCGGCGAGCCATGCCGCCGCGAGCTCGCGCCAGTCGGAGCGGAAGCGGCCGCCGGGCGCGAGCCACCTCACGCGGTGCGGCGCGGCGCTCGGGGTGAGGTGTGAGGTGAGGCAGAGGTGAACGCCGAGCGCGAGGCCCCGCTCGGCCGCGGCGCGGGCAGCCTTCGGTGCCGTCGTGCCGGCGACGAGCAGCGAGGCGCTCGTGACGATGCCCTCGCCGTGCGCGCGAAAGATGCCTTCGTCGATGCGCGGGTGCAGACCGAGATCGTCTGCGTTCACGACGAGGCGAATCACTGCCCGGCCGCCGCCTTGCGCCGAAACGGCTTCACCGTCGGGGGCAGGCGCACGGGCCGAACGGGCTCGCCGGGCGCCTTCGTCTCGGCGTACAGCCCCGCGAGCTCGCGCATCATCTTCACGATCACGTGGGGTGACGCGAGCGTCGACTCGCCGCGCGTGCGGGGGAAATAGTCGACCCCCATCTGGAAGACGCGGAACCCGCGCCGAATCGCCTTCACGACCAGCTCGGCGTCGATGAACGAGCCCTCGCTCTTCAGCTCGATCGACTCGAGCACGCGGCGGTGCATGACCTTGAACGAGAAGTTGATGTCTTTGAGCTGCACGTCGAACAGGTTGCGAATGAGCGCGTTGTAGACGAACGAATAGACGATGCGCTTCAGGCCCTCACTGGTGCGGTCGAAGCGAAAGGCGCAGATCATGTCGGCTTCGAGGTACTCCATCAGGTGGAGCGCGCGCTCGAGCTCGTCGAGATCGAACGGCAGGTCGGTGTCGCTGTAGACGACGATGTCTTTCGTCGAGGCCCCGAGCCCCGACTTGATGGCGCCCCCGAGCTTCAGGTTCTTCTCGTGGTGCACCACGCGCACCTGGCGGTGCTTCTCGGCGAGCGCGTCGGCGATCACCGGCGTGCGATCGGTCGAGGCGTCGTCGACGATGATGAGCTCCCAATCGTCAGACAGCCGCGAGAGAACCTTCGAAGCCCGCGAAACCGCGCGCTCGAGGTATTCCTCTTCGTTCCACGCAGGGAGGAACAGGCTGATCGACGGTCGCGGCAAGGTAACGGCCGAGGTAGCACTGTGAAGCGTTTCGTCACAACTCCCAAGATGCGGTAGACCTTCGGAGCAGATGGCGGGGCAGATACACATCTTGTGGGCGGGCACGGCGCCCTCTGCGCACGTCGATGCGCTGAACGTCGCGGGCAGCGTGGCCGAGGCGAGAGAGCTGCTCGACGCGATGCGCCTCTCGAACGAGATCGACTTCGACGCTGCCGTCATCGACGTCGAGCAGTTGTCTGAAGGGGCGTTCACGCTGCTCCGGCACCTGCGCGCGCGCACGTCGCGGCGCTACATGCCGATCTTCTTCTGGTCGTCGGGCGGCGCGACCGACGAGCGGGTGAAGGCGTTCGCTGCCGGCGCCGACGACTGGGTGCACGGGTCGATCGACGCGCAAGAGCTGCTGGCCCGCCTGATGCGAGGCCTCGGCCTGCGGCTGCGCATCGACGGGCTGCTCGACGAGACCGAGCGGCTCTACGAGCTGTCGCTCACCGACGGCCTCACGCAGGTCGCGAACCACCGTCACTTCCAAGAGCGGCTGCGCGACGAGTTTCGCCGCGCGCAGCGCTACGACGACCCGCTCGCGCTGGTGCTGCTCGACCTCGACCACTTCAAAGACGTCAACGACAAGCACGGCCACGTTGCCGGCGACCAGGTGCTGCGCGACGTGGCCTCTGCCATCAAGAAGAGCGTGCGCGAGACCGACTTCGTGGCGCGCTACGGCGGCGAAGAGTTCGCGGTGGTGCTGCCGAAGACGCAGCTCGCGGGGGCGCTGACGGTGGCCGAGCGCGTGTGGGCTGACGTCGCGAAGCTGCCCCTGGGCGGGGCGAACGGCGCGAGCTTTCACGTGACGGCGTCGCTGGGCCTCGCGGGGTACCCGAGCCGCAGCGTGGCGTCGGCCGAGCAGCTGGTGCGGTGCGCCGACGAGGCGCTGTACCGGGCGAAGCGCGAGGGGCGCAACAAGATCGCCATCTATCAGGCGTCGAGCTTCGCCGAAGCGGTCTAGGCCTACTTGAACCGCGCCAGCACGGCGTCGAACAGCGCGGTCTCGAGCAGCTCGCCGTTGGCCTCGTTGATGAGATCGATGGCGAAGTCGATGCGCCACTGGCCCGACTTCTGCGCGCCGACGACCTTGGCCTCGCCGCCGATGGGGTCCAGGTCGCGCTTCAGGGTGATCGCGAAGCCGACCCGCTGACCGATCTTCAGCTCTTTCGGCAACATCGCCGAGAAGCCCGCGCGCGAGATCTCTTTCGTCATCGTCTGGTAGGTGCGGTCGATCTCGAGCTTGAACATCTGCGCGACGCGAAAGTACTTTCGGCTGTTCTCGCCCTCGGGGACCTTGAGCGACTGCGCCGCCACGAGTGAGCGCGCCAGCTCTTCACGCATCGCGAGGTACGTCTTGCGCTGCTCCTCGGTCAGCTGATTCGCCTTCGCCTTCTCGTGGGTGACTCTGAACGCCGCGATCCATTGGGAGGGGTCCAAGCCGCTCGAGTCTAATGAACGCTCAACCGTCTTCGCCAGGTTCGGTCGGCGCCTTCTGTGCGCGGAGGTGTGCGAGCCGCTCTTTTACGGCCTTCTCTTCGCCGCTGTCTGACGGGTGGAAGAAGCGCTCGGTGCGCAGGCCGTCGGGCAGGTGGTTGCCCGGCGCATAGTGGCCCTCGAAGTCGTGCGGGTACTGGTAGCCCCCGCCGTAGCCGAGCGACTTCATCAGCTTCGTGGGCGCGTTGCGCAGGTGCAGCGGCACGGGCAGCGGGCCGTGGCGGGTGATCGCTTCGCGCGCGTTGGCGTAGGTGGTGAGCGCGGTGTTCGACTTCGGCGCCATCGCGAGAAACGTCACCGCCTGGGTGAGCGGCAGGGTGCCCTCGGGCAGCCCCATCAGCTCGAACGCGTGCAGCGCGGCGACCGCGACCTGCAGGCCGCGCGGCTCGGCGTTGCCGACGTCTTCGCTCGCGAAGATGACCATGCGCCGCAAGATGAAGCGCGGGTCTTCGCCGGCCTCGAGCATTCTCGCCATCCAGTACACGGCGGCGTCGGGGTCTGAGGCGCGCATCGACTTGATGAACGCCGACACCACGTTGTAGTGCTCTTCGCCGCCCTTGTCGTAGAGCAGCGTCTTCGTCTGCAGGGCCTCTTCGGCCGCCTTCTTGTCGATCGGCTTGCCGGCGGCGTGCGCGGCCGCGACCTCGAGGGCGGTGAGGGCGCGCCGGGCGTCACCTGCGGCCGACTGGGCGATGAACGTGAGCGCAGCGTCTTCGGCCTGAACGCCGGGCAGGCCGCGAGGGTCACTCAGCGCGCGCTCGAGCAGCGCTTTCAGCTCGTGCTCTTCGAGGCCGCGCAGCGTGACGACGCGCATTCGTGAGAGCAGCGCGGCGTTCACCTCGAACGAGGGGTTCTCGGTCGTGGCGCCGAGCAGGGTGATGGTGCCCTTCTCGACGTGAGGCAACAGCGCGTCTTGCTGGCCCTTGTTGAAGCGGTGAATCTCGTCGACGAACAGAATGGTGCGCTTGCGGTTCATGCGCCACCGCTCGTCGGCTTCGGCGACGGCTTCGCGCAGCTCTTTGACGCCGCTCAAGACGGCCGAGACGGCGTGAAAGTGTGAGCCCGTCGACGCCGCGACGACGCGCGCGAGCGTCGTCTTGCCGGTGCCGGGGGGGCCCCAGAAGATGATGCTGGGTATGCGGTCTGACTCGATGGCCTTGCGAAGGAGGTGGCCCTCGCCGGTGAGGTGCTCTTGCCCCTGGAGCTCGGCGAGAGAGCGGGGGCGCATGCGCTCGGCGAGCGGAGCCCGGCTCAGGGCGTCGTCTTGCGCGGCCTTTTCGAACAGATCCACTCGGGGCTCTTTAAGGTAGAACCGCGGGTGCGTGAAGACGCTCGCGCTGGTCAGCAAGGTGGGTAACCCCGAGGCGGTGAGCCTCGCGAAGCAGCTGCGCGAGAAGTACCCCGACAAGAAGCTGCTCGCCGAGAAGGCGCTCGCCGAGCAGCTGGGCTGGCCGGTCGCGACCGAAGAAGAGCTGGGCTCGGCCGACCTGATGCTGGTGCTCGGCGGCGACGGCACGCTCATTCACGGGGCGCGGCTGTTGCGCGGCCGGCCGGTGCCGATTCTGGGCATCAACCTGGGCTCGCTCGGCTTCATGACCGAGGTGCCGAAGAGCGAGGCGTTCGCGCTGCTCGACCTGGCGCTGCAGGGCAAGGCGAAGACGACCTCGCGCATGAAGCTGCAGTGCCGGGTGTTTCGCGAGGGCAAGCTGCTGCTGCAAGACGAGGTCATCAACGACGTCGTCATCAACAAGGGAGCGCTGGCGAGAATCGCCGACTTCGAGACGTGGATGGACGGCGACTTCGTCGCCACGTTCAAGGCCGACGGCATCATCTTCAGCACGCCGACGGGGTCGACGGCGTACACGCTGTCGGCGGGCGGGCCGATCGTCTACCCGTCGCTCGACTGCGTGATCTTGACGCCGATCTGCCCGCACGCGCTGACGCAGAAGCCGATCGTGGTGCCGGGCGACCAGACGATTCGGGTCGATCTGAAGCGCCACGTCGAAGACGTGTGGGTGACCATCGACGGGCAGGTCGGGCAGCCGTTGAAGCTCGGTGACCGCGTCGAGGTCGAGCGCTCGCCGA
>JAEUJP010000861.1 GCA_016793725.1 Myxococcaceae bacterium
GGCCAAGGCGAAGCTCGCGGAGCTCGGCATCGACCTGAACGCCAAGGGCACGCAGGTGCCGTGCGCGAAGTCGTGTGACCTCGGCCACGGCGCGCAGCTCGTCTTCGAGAACGCGACGAAAAAAACGACGAGCGAAGACGAAATGGAGGGCACGCTCAAGGGCACGATTCGCGTCTTCCTGAAGACGTCGAAAGAAAAGACGAAGCTGCTGGAGCAGTCGGTGAAGCTGACGTTCACGCGCATCATGGGCGGCGACGCGAACGCCGTGCTGCGGCCGGTCGAGCGGTCACCGAAGGGTGATGCCGTCATCATTCGCGCGAGCGTCGATGCCCGCAGCGGCCGGGGCGGCACGGCGACGATTCACCCGATCGGCTACCTTGGGTGGAACGGCGAAAACTGGGTCATCGGCGGCGTACCGAAGCTTTACATTCCGGGTCCGACACCCGAATAAGCCCTGTAAGTACAGCCGCCTGAATAGGCTTGCGCACACCCACTTCACGCGTGGGAGGCCTTGGGTATGGTTGGGGTCGATGACTGCAGCCGTCGCCAACCCGCCTGCCTTTCGCGAGAGCCCCTCAGCGCTGCACTTCGGCGTGAGTCTGCCTGCCGACAGCGCGGCGCTGCTTCAGGCGCGCATCAAGGATCTGAAGCTGCACCTCTCGGGCACGGTGCTCGAGAAGCTGATCAGCCAGCTCTATGCCGAGCTCGAGGCCAAGGGCATCTCGATGAAGCCCGAGTGCTACCTGTCGGATCAGTGGGGCTGCCCGTCGGGCGTGCCGGTCATCGGCATACCCTTCTACCTGGCCGACCCGAACCTGCACTCGATCGAAGAGGCGCTCGGCGCCGGCGCCGAGACCGAGCGAGACATCATGATGTACCTCCGCCACGAGGCGGGGCACTGCTTCAACTACGCGTGGAAGCTGTACGAGACCGAAGAGTGGCGAAAGCTGTGCGGCGACTACAGCAAGCCGTACCACGACGACTACAAGCCGCAGCCGTTCTCGAAGAAGTACGTGGTGCACATCTCGGGCTGGTACGCGCAGAAGCACCCCGACGAAGACTTCGCCGAGACTTTCGCCGTGTGGCTGACCCCCGGCTCCGATTGGGAAAAGCGCTACAAGAGCTGGGGCGCGATGAAGAAGCTGCAGTACGTGCAGGCCGTCGTCGCGACGCAGGGCCGCACGCCGCCGCCCGAGACCGGCCTCGAGCACGACCTCGACGTCGACGAGATGGAAGAGACCGTGCTCGACCACTACCGCGAGCGCAACCTCGGCGAGAAGGTCGACCTGCAGCTCGGTGAGCACTTGGACCTCGACCTCGCGCAGCTGTTCGAGGCCGCCGATGCGGCGCCGGTTCGCGCCGACACCCTGCTCCGCGCCGAGAAGCAGTCGCTGATCGCGGCTGTCACGCAGTACTCGGGCGTGTCGCGCGCCGTGGTGCGGTCGGTGCTCGAGCACCTGCAAGAACGCACGTCGGCCCTGAACCTCACCGTGCACCGCGAGAAGGCCCACGAGTACATGACGCGCGTGACGTCGCTCTTGACCACGCTCGCGATGAACTACCTGTACACGAACAAGTTCTTCGAGCTCGACTAGACCCGCGCCCGGTCTAGGTCTTCGGCGCGTCGACCTGCTCCCCGTTGCGCGGGGCCCCGAGTGTCGCTCCACTGCGTTCTTCGATGACGATGCTGTCGGCGAGGTGGTCGTGAATGCAGCGGCGGCCGTCGGTGAAGATGAGCAAGATGTCGACCAGGCCGATGAGGCCGAACGCGTTCGAGATCACGAACATCACCCCGTTGCGCAAGATGAGCAGCCGCCACAGCTCGATGGGTGAGCCGTCGGTGCGCACCACCTTGATGCCGGTGAGGCGCTTGCCGATCGACTGACCCCAGCGCAGCTGCGCCACGATCTGCGCGGTGAAGCTGAGCCCGATGGCGCCGAACGTGCCGAGCACCATCACCACGGCCACGTTCGACGCGGCGCCGTCGTCGCGCGTGAAGGTGGAAACGCTGCTGAAGCCGACGACGAGCAGAAGCACGAGCGGCACGCCGACGACGAGCAGGTGGTCGACCAGGTTCGCGACGAACCGGTCGGAGCGTGACGCCAGGTTGCCGGTGGGCAGCGTGCACTTGACGCAGCGGCCGCTCGTGTCGTTCTCGCGGCGGCAGCTGCTGCAGGCGAAAGAGCCGCACCGTTCGCAGACGAAGACGGCCTTCTTGTCGGCATGCACGGCGCAGACGGCTCCGGCGGGGGCCGGCCGATGGGCGACGCCGAGGCCGTAGCAGTCGGTGCACGCGAGCTGATCGTTGACCGCGTCGGGAGCGCAGCGCACGCAGACGGGCTTCTCGCAGCGCGGGCAGGTGCCGAGCAGGGGCATGCCTTCGTGCTCGAGGCACGTCGCGCGAAAGGGCTCGGGCTCGACGTACTGCAGCTGGGGGCGCGGCTCGGGGCGCTCGGGCTCGCGGCGGGGCGACGCGTCTTGCTCGCCGCCGCACACGTCGCAGACGAGCGTGCCGTGAGGGAGCAACGTTCCGCAGAAGCGGCAGCTCATGGTGGGTGAGCGTAGCGCAGCACCACGAGTGAAGAATGCGACGCGCTGATCTTCAGCTCGGCGTGTTAGACCTGCGTCCCCCCCTCATGGCGACGCAGAACGTCTCACTCAAGATCGCCGTGCTGCACTACCAGCCCGCGAGCGAGCCGATGGACCCCGTGGTCGGCCACATCGCGAAGGCGCTCGAAGAGCTCGGCCACGTGCCGACCACCGTCGGCGTGCACGATCGCGTCTTCGATCTGCTGAAGGCCCTCGAGAAGACCCAGGCCGACCTCGTCTTCAACGTCTGCGAGACCTTCGCCGACGACTACCGCCTCGAAGTGAACGTCGCCGCCGTGATGGAGATGGCCCGCCTGCGTTTCACCGGCTCGGGCACCGCCGGCCTCTTGCTGGCGCAAGACAAGATTCTCACCAAGCAGCTGCTCGAGTACCACGGCGTGCCCACGCCCGCGTTCGCCACCTTCGACGGCGAGACCTTCGAGACCAACGGTCGCATGGCATTTCCCCTCATCGTGAAGCCGGCGAAGAGCGACGCGTCGATCGGCATCGGCAAGCACAGCGTGGTGAGAGATTGGGACGCGCTCACCGCCCGGGTGCGCGACATTCGCAAAGAGCTGCACGACGAGGCCCTCGCCGAAGAGTTCATCGACGGCCGCGAGGTCTATGTCGGCGTGCTCGGCACCCCGACCCGCGCCGAGATCCTCCCCATCGTCGAGCTCGACTTCGGCAAGTGGAGCCCCACCGAGCCCAAGGTCTCTGACCGCGACGTGAAGTTCGGCCCAGAGACCGAAGGCTCACCGCGCCTCAAGATGGCGACCGACCTGAGCGCCGACCTCAAGACCAAGATCGAGCGCGCCGCACTGCTCGCCTACCGAGCGCTGAAGATCAGCGACTACGCCCGCGTCGACCTGCGCATCTCGGCGAAGACCAACGAGCCCTTCGTGCTCGAGATCAACCCGAACCCCTACCTCGAGAACCAGAGCGAGCTCGCCATGGGCGCCCGCGAGCGCGGCCTCTCGTACACCCAGCTCATCGGCCGCATCGTCGAGTCGGCGTGCAGCCGCTACGAGATCAAGCTGAAGGAAAAAGAGCGCATCACGGGCGAGGTTCCAGCGACTCCCTGAAGAAGCCGAACGCCTCGCGCCAGCACGCCCGCGCCGACGGCGTGAACACGAACCCGTGAAACGCGTGAAAGCCCCGCGGGTAGTAGCGGGCCTCGCACCGCACGTTCAGCCGTTCGAGCGCCACCTTCAGCCGCCGCGTGTCGTCGATGAGCACGTCCCACGTGCCGCACGGGGCGAAGAACGGAGGCAGCGGCCGCTGCGGCGCCTCACCGCGTTCGAGCGCCACCAGCGGGTCGGCCAGATCGAGGCCGCGCTCGGCTTCGACGCGCACCCCGTGCAGGTAGTCTTCGGCCACCTCGTGCAGCCGGTCGATGAGGTACGGGTTCTTCGTGACGAAGCGCTCGGGGTTCGTCACCTGCAGGTACGCGCACGCCGGCATCACCGCGCGCGGCACCGGTGTCTCGTCGAACACCGCCCGCGCGAACGGCTCGGGCCGCCGGTAGCACGCCGCGACCGTCAGCGCCGTCGCCAGGTTGCCGCCCGCCGACTCGCCGGCGACGACCATGCGGTTCGGGTCGCCGCCGAAGCCGGCTGCGTTCTTGTGCAGCCACCGCCATGCCGCGCACACGTCTTCGACGGCGGCGGGGAACCGGTGCTGCGGCGCGAGCCGGTAGTTGATCGACATCACCACGTAGCCCTGGCGCGCGAACCAGAGGTTGAAGAGCCAGTGCGTGTCTTTCGACAGCTTCGCGAAGCGCCCGCCGTGCACGTACATGACGACCGGCAACGGGCCCGTGCGCTCCATAGGCCGCCAGATGTCGGCCAGGTGCGAGCTGCCGGCGCTCTCGAGGTAAGGCACGTCACGAACCACCTCGATGCCGTGCAGCCTCGGGTGCGAGATCGGCAGGTACCGCGAGCCGCGCGTGAGGCCGGCGAACACGCCGTCGGTGAGGGCGGCGCCGACCGAGCGGCGCAGGCGCGATGGCCAGCTCAGCAGCGGGCGCTCGATGACGATCTCGGCCACTTCGACGTCAGTTCGTAGCCGACCGCCGGCCCGCCTGCCAACCGGCGCGGAACCGGGCGACGTCTTCAGCGGCGTCGGCCCAGTAGTCAGGAGCCGGCAGCATCTCGACCTTCAGCTGGTCGAGCTCACGAGTCTTTTCGCCGCGGGTGAAGACGAGGCGCTCGCCGGCGACGTGCACGTCGGGGTTTCGGGGGTCGTAGCCCGCCGTGAGCTCGAGCTCGGCGAAGCCCGAGTCGTTCGCGCGCGACCAGACTGCGCTCGCGTGGGCCCCCGGCGAAGTGACTCTCAGCCGTGACACCTTCGCCGCGACCTTCGGGTCGGTCACCCACCGCAGGGTTGCCTTCGACCCCGCGAAGTCGACGTCGAGCGTGTGCAGCCTGGGCAACCGGGCGAGGCATGCCGGCAGGTCGACCTTGCTCGGGCTGCCCGCGCCGACCCCGAGCAGCCGCCAGCCGGGCTTCTTCTCGGCGAGCGCCGGCAGCACGTCAGGGCGAACCCAGCGCACGGTCTCGAGCGCGCGCATCTGTGGCGCCGTGAGCAGCTCGACGAGCAGCGCTCGCACCTTCGCGTCGGCCCACCGGTCGACCGAGAGGTGCACGTGCCGAACGGTCGCCCACTCGGCGTGGCCGAGCGCCTTCGGCAGCAGCGACGCGCTGCGAAAGAGCCCGACCGAGTCGACGAAGCCGCGCTCGAACGCGGCGAACTGAGGCAGCACCGCCTTCGCGACGGGGCCGAGCCACTTCTCGGCGTTCTTCTCGAGCAGCTTCACGACGCGCTCGGGGTCTCTGCCCGCCAGCTGCAGCGCGATGAGCTCACCGCGCAGGTCATTCTGCTCGAGCAGTGCATCGGCGAGCACCCGGCGAGGGCCGTCATCGGCCGGCGCCGCGTAGACCGCGGCGAACAGCTCGTCGAGCGTGCGCCCCTTCTTTGCCGGCTTCGTGTGCGTCTGCAGCACGGCCGCGGCCTCGGCGTCGAGCGACGGCCATTTCACCTTCTGTGCCGCTTCACCCGCGCGCACGAGCGTGCGCCCGTACTTCACGCCGACGGTGGTGGGTATGAGATCGCCGTACCTTGCCCCGAGCGCGGCGAGCCGCGTGCCTTCACTCGCCCCGAGCGCCAGCGCCGCGGCCTTGAAGAAGGGAGCCGCGGTGAGCGCGCGCCACTGCGGCTGCTCGAGCAGACGAAACAACGCCTCTTCGACGAGCGGGTCTTTCACCGGCGTCAGCTTCGTCACCCGCTCGGCGGCAGCCTTCGCGGTCAGGCCACGAACCTCGGCGACGAGCGCCTCGAGCTCTTTCGGGCGCGCTGCCGCAGCCAACGGGCCGAGGCGGGGGTCGCGGGTCTTCTTCCACAGCGCGACGAGGTCGAGGTCAGCCATTCCGCAGATCCCACACCAGCTTCGCCATCAGCGCCACGACGTTGAGCGCACCAGCAGCGGACCGTCGCTGACCGCAGCCGCCTCTTCGACGACCTCGCACTCCGCGAAACCTGCGGCGCGTGCCCCGTCTCGCCAGGCCGCGGGGCGGCGTGCCGATGTCGTGACCCGCAGCCGCGAGACGCGAGCAGCGACCTCTGCGTCGAGAACCCACCCCAGCGCGGCCTGAAAGCGCCCTTCACTTCGAGCACCGGCGGCCGCGCGAGCTGCGCGAGGCACCGCGCGAGAGGCACCCCCGCCAGCTCTTCGGCCAGCCTGAACGGCAGGTCGGCGTCGACCCCCAGCACCGCGCAGGCGGCCCGCGGCCGCACGGCTCGGCGTAGACGGCCGCGAGCAGCGCCTCGAGCTCAGCCATGCAGCAGATCCCACCCCAGCTTCGCGACCAGGGCCACCACCACCAGCAGCACCATGCGCCGAATCAGCGGGCCTCCGCTCTTCATCGCGAGCTGGGCACCGACGAGGCCACCGACGAACTGCGCCGCCGCCATCGGCAGCGCGATCTGCCACACGATGAGCCCGCGCAGCCCGAACAGCGTCACCGCCGCCAGGTTCGACGCGAAGTTCACCACCTTCGCCTCGGCCGTCGCCCGGGTCAGCTCGTCGCCCAGCACCGCCACGAACGCCACGATGAGAAAGGTGCCCGTGCCGGGCCCGAAGAAGCCGTCGTAGAAGCCGATGCCCGACGCGATCAGCGCCGTCACCAGCGCGGGCCGCTTCACCGGCGCGTGTTGCGTTTCACTTCCCGCTTCGCGGGGCCCCGTCGGAGAGGCTCCTGACGTCGCCCTCCGAGGCTGGGGTCTGAACGCGACGAACAGGCCGGCGCCGACCAGCAGCACGAGCACCAGCGGCTTCAGCACCTTCGGGTCGAGCGCGAGCAGCAAGAGGCCCCCGAGCAGGCTGCCCACGAACCCGGCGGGAAAAGCGACCTGCGCGCGCTCTCTTGCGACCAGCCCGCCGCGCGCATAGCGCAAGAGCGCTGCGAAGCTGCCGAACACCGACTGCCCCTTGTTCGTCGCGAGCGCCGCCTGCGGTGCGAGCCCCGCCGTCAGCAGCGCCGGCAGCGTCAAGAGCCCCCCGCCGCCCGCGATCGCGTCGACGAGCCCGGCCGCGAACGCGACCGCGACGAGCGCCGCGATCGTCGCGGTCACTGCCCGAGGCCCCAGTAGTTGAAGTGAAAGAGCTGACCGTCGTGCACCTCGACCTCACGCCCGTTCGGGCCGCAGTCGACGTGGTGCCGACCCGGCGTGACCGCCGACGGCACACCCTTCTCGACCGGCTGGCCGTCGATGCGCAGCGCGCCCTGGCCGCAGTCGGCGTCGATCTCGAGCAGCGTGCCGCCGTCGGGCGAGCGCTCTTCGTAGCCGGGCGCCTTCTTGCACGACAGCAACACCAGCGTGACGACGAGCAGCGCTCTCACGGGCCCCAGTAGTCGAAGTGGTAGGTGTGGCCCGCGCGCACGGTGACGTCGAAGTCGTTGCCTGAACCGCACGCGACGGTGTGCCGGCCCGGCTTCACCGCGATCGGGCGATGCGCCTTCACGGGGCGGCCGTCGACCGTGAGCGGGCAGCCGCCACCGCTGTCATCGTCGACGACGAGCAGCGTGCCGCCGTCGGGCGTGCGCTCGTCGAAGCCACGCAGGTCGGTCTTCTTGCTGCAGACCGCGAGCGCGATGGAGGCGGCGAGAACCCTCGGGAGCACCGAGGCTCAATAGCTCAGCTCGAGCCGGCTGCCTTCGACCTTCAGCGTCGACGGCTTCACGAGATCGAGCACCAGCCGGGTGCCGCCGCCCTTGCGCTTGCCGATGCGCAGCGCGCTGACGTTGGGGATCTCGGCGGCCTTCACCACGTGGCTGCGCTTCGGCGCAGGCCCGGTGAGATCGATCACCAGGCGCTCGGGGTTCTTCATGCGAAACGCCGCCGCCACCTTGCCGCCCGACGCCGGCGCGACCTCGAGCTCGGTGTGCGAGCCCCGCTGCGACCACCGCAGGCTCGAGGCGCCGCACTTCGGCAGCGGCAAGAGGCCGGCCGACGAGAGCGCCGGCTCGGAGCTCTTCACGGCCGCCGGCGCCGCCGCCGCCATCACGGGCTCGGCTTTCGGCGGGGCCTCTTCGAGCGCGGGCGCCGGCGTCGGCACCTCGGCGGCGGCCGGCGCGGGCCCGGCGGCCACGACCGGGTCGAGCGGCGGGTGCGGCAGCTCGGGAGCCGGCGCCACGGCGGCGGTCTCTTCGGGCGCAGGCTGCGCCGACTGCGCGGGGTCGAACGTCACCTGCCGGGCGAGCATGACGCCGCAGGTCGCGAGGCAGAGGCTGGCGGCGACACCGCCGGCCCAGAGGGCGACGCGCTTCCACCGCTTCTGGCGCGGCAGCGACAGCGGCCGGCCGGTGTCGAGGTTCGCGACCAGGTAGTCGACGAGCTCGTGCGCCTTCGGGTGCAGAAAGCCGGTGAAGCGCACGCCGAAGCCGGCGCCGCCGCACGGCTTGCCCGCCAGCGTGACCTCGCCCCCGGTGGCCTGGCGCCACATCACCTCGCCCTGCGCGAACGGCAGCACGCGGCCGCCGGCCTCGATCGAGAGCGCCACGCGGGTGCCCTCGGCGAACGGCTCGGGCGTCGAGAGGAACATGCCCTGCTTCGACAGGTTGCCCGACAGCACGCGATAGGCGCGAGGCGGCCCGTCGATCAGGGGGACGACACGAACCGCTTTTTTGAAGCGGACACGGTGACTGCGCTGAGGCCAGGCGAGCTCGAAGGACATGACGCTACGAGCATGTTGCAGCGGTGAACGAGATCAATTTTTCAGCGCGGAGAAGAGCGAAGCTCGCCGGAGCGAGGGCCGCCGCCCCCAGGCAGAGCCGGGTATGATTCATCCGACATGGCGGCCTTGAACTCGTCACGGCGGAACTGCGCGTTCGCGTCGCTCGCCAGGTGCGCCAGCGCCGCGCTCAGCAGATCAGACGCCGCCCCGAACGAGAACACCGCGCCCGCCTCGTGCCCCTTCGCCCGCTGCGACCAGACCACCCCGCCCGCCGGGCTCACCAGGTCATACTGCACCTCGGCGTCTGCCGCGTAGCCGACGTACCCGTCCATCCAGAACTTGAGCACCCTCGCGCGCAGCACCCACGTGGCGCCGTCGGCGGCGTCGACCCCGGCGCCGTGCAGCGCGTCGGCCGTCGCCTGCCTCACCAGCCGCGTCAGCTGCAGCGGGTCGTCGTTCTCGAACGGCGTCGGGTTGCCGTAGCCCCCGCGCGCGATGCCGACCGCCTTCGGGTTGTCACCGCCCTGGTCGGCCGGCCGCTCGTCGGTGACGTCGATGCGAACCGCGCGCGCCGCCGCCTCTTTCAGCGGCCAGCGGTCGACGTACTTGAGCTGCGCGGCACAGCCGGTCAGCCCGAGGAACAGCAACGCCGCTGTCGGCTTCGTCATGGCGGCTTGATACACGAGAGGCATGAAACGCGTCTCGTTGTTCGTGGCGTTGGTGCTGACCGGCTGCTCTTCCAACGAGTACAAAGACGGCGCGCTCGGCGTGAGGTGGAAGCCCCCGCAGAACGTGAAGCTCCTCAGCGAGACGAAAGAGGGCGACGTCGCGGTCGCGATCTTCTCGGGCGGCATCGAGGTGCGCATGGTGCCCGCGCCCGCCCTGCCCACCTCGGGCGATCACGACGCGCTCAAGGCCGAGCTCTTGAAGGCGTCGAAGCTGCAGGTGCCGTCGACGGTGCGCAGCGCGAAAGACGGCACGATACCGTTCGGGCCCGTCGTGCGGTGGGACCTCGAGTTCGCCGACGACCGCGCCCTGCTCTACTACCTGCCGGCGAAAGACCGGTACCTGCTGTTCTCACTCACCACGGCGAAGAGCGCGTTCGACAAGCGCGGCGACAAGTTCGAGCTGTCGCTTTCTTCGGTGAAGCTGCAATAGCGTGGCGCCATGAGATTCAAGGGCACCGAGAAGTACCTCACCGACGAAGGCCTGCGCGCGGCGGTCGACTGCGCGCTGGCCCTGCAACGCCCGCTGCTCGTGAAGGGCGAGCCCGGCACCGGCAAGACGCTGCTCGCCGAGGCCGTCTCGCAGGCGCTCGGGCTGCCGATGCTGACGTGGCACGTGAAGAGCACGAGCAAGGCGCAAGACGGGCTGTACGTGTACGACGCGGTGCAGCGGCTGCACGACTCGCGCTTCAACGATCACGACGTTCGCGACATCAAGAAGTACATTCGCCTGGGGCCGCTCGGTGAGTCGTTCAAGGCCGACTCGCGCCGCGTGCTGCTGATCGACGAGATCGACAAGGCCGACCTCGAGTTCCCCAACGATCTGCTCCACGAGCTCGACCGCATGCGGTTTCGCGTCATCGAGACCGACGAAGAGATCGCCGCGAGAGAGCGCCCCGTCGTGATCATCACCAGCAACAACGAAAAAGACCTGCCCGACGCGTTCTTGCGCCGCTGCGTCTTTCACTTCATCGAGTTCCCCCAGGCCGACCTGATGAAGCGCATCGTGGCGGTGCACCACCCGCAGCTGAACGAGAAGCTCGCCGAGCAGGCGATGTCGATCTTCTACGAGCTGCGCAACCTCACCCGCCTGCGCAAGCGCCCGTCGACCAGCGAGCTCATCGACTGGATCGCGGCGCTGAAGGCCAGCGGCATCAACAGCCTGAAGCTCGACGAGAACCTCCCCTTTCTCGGCGCGCTGCTCAAGCGCGAGCAAGACCTGCAGGTCTTCGCCGAGACGTTCGGCGGTGGCCGAAGGTCACGCGCTTAAAGAAGAACGCCATGCTGGTGCCCTTTCTCTACGAGCTCAGGTCGCGCAAGGTGCCGGTCGGCACGCAAGAGGCGCTCGGCCTCGCGGCGGCGCTCGAGCAGGGCCTGCACGACAGCTCGCTCGACGGGTTCTACTGGGTGGCCCGGTCGCTGATGGTGCACAGCGAGTCGCACCTCGACGCGTTCGACCAGGCGTTCGCGAAGCACTTCAAGGGTGTCGAGGCGAAGGCGCTCGAGATTCACGAGGCGCTGCTCGACTGGCTGAAAGACGCGCAGGGGCGGCGGCCGACGCTGACCGAAGAAGAGAAGCAGCTGTTGGCGCAGCTCGACCGTGAGGCGCTCGAGAAGCTGTTCGAGCAGCGGCTGCGCGAGCAGAAAGAGCGCCACGACAAAGGCAACAAGTGGGTCGGCACGGGCGGCAAGTCGCCGTTCGGGCACTCGGGAGCGCCGGTGCCGAACGGCATTCGGGTCGGCGGCGAGGGCGGCAACCGCAGCGCGTTCGAGGTGGCGACGGCGCGCAACTTCAGAGACTACCGAGACGACGTGGTGCTCGACGTGCGGCAGCTGCAGCTGGCGCTGCGCAAGCTGAGGGCGTTCGCGCGCGAGGGTGCGCCCGACGAGCTCGACCTCGACGGCACGATCGAGAAGACGGCGAAGAACCTGGGCGACCTCGAGGTGGTGACGCGGCCGCCGCGCAAGTCGAACACGAGGGTCATCTTGTTGATGGACGTGGGCGGCTCGATGGACCCTTACGCCGATCTCGTCTCGCGCCTGTTCACGGCGGCGAAGAAAGCGACCCACTTCAGAGAGCTGCGCACCTACTATTTTCACAACTGCATCTACGGCCGCGTGTACGAGTCGGCGCGGCTGACGAAGGCGGTGCCGGTCGACCAGCTGTTCGCCGAGACGAACCGCAGCTACAAGCTGATCATGGTCGGCGACGCCCTGATGGCCCCCTGGGAGCTGATGGATCGCAGCGGCTGGCACTCGGGCGGCGACGAAGAGGGCATCGTCTGGCTGATGAAGCTCGCCGAGATGTACTCACACTCGGTGTGGCTCAACCCCGAGCCGCCGAGCGCCTGGTTCCAGACCACCATCGAGGTGATTCACCGGGTGTTCAACATGTTCCCCCTGACGCTCGAGGGGCTGGGTGACGCGGTCAATCACCTGACCAAGGGCGGGAGAACCTAGAGCCATGGCCGGCGTGTCGAACCCCGAAGACGCGCTGAAGTTTTTGCCGACGATCGCGCTGTTCGGCGGCCTCGAAGAGAACACGCTCAACCGCATCATCTCGATGCTGCAAGAGCACCGGCTCGAGCCTGGCCAAGAGGTCTGCAAGCAGGGCGACGTGGGGCGGTCGATGTTCCTCGTGCGGCACGGCGAGGTGGTCGTCACGCGCCAGACCGAGACCGGCAAGACGATTCGAATGGTGCGCATGGCCGAAGGCGAGTTCTTCGGCGAGATGACGCTGATCGACATTCAGAAGAGGTCGGCGACCGTGCTGGTCGAGCAGCCGTCGACGCTCTACTCGCTGAGCAACAGAGATCTCTACAAGCTCTACCAGGAAGACGTGCCCGGCTACGTGATGGTGCTCCAGAACATCTGCCGTGAGCTCTCGCGCCGCCTGCGCACCACCAACGCGCGAATGACCGAGATGGCCGCCGACGCCGACGACGACTCGACGCAGATTCGACCCGCAGTCAGGCGCAAGCCCATACCGTGACGTACACGCTCTGGAGCGTCGCCCGCAGCACGACCCTGCTGCTCACGTTCGCCATGCTGCCCCTGCCCATCGTCGCGGCCTACATGGGGTCGCCGAGCGACGTGCGCTGCGAGCACGCCGGCGAGCGCGTCAACTGCATGGTGACCGACGGCTGGCCGCTCGCCGCGCCCGGCCGGCTCGTCTCGGTTCGTGGCGCCGAGCGGGTCGAGGTGGTGAAGAAGCGGTTGATGATCGTCTCGCCCGAGGGCGACCTCGAGCTGCGCGTGCCGCGCTCGAACGAGATCGTCGAGGCCGACCTGACCGCGGCCGCCCAGCGGCTGACGGCGCTGGTGCGAGACCCGAC
>JAEUJP010000883.1 GCA_016793725.1 Myxococcaceae bacterium
CCGGCGAGCCGGCGAACTGCTCGTCGAGCACCTTGGGGGCGAGGTGCCTGAGCGGTGAGCCACCGCTGAGCCAGGCGAGCTCGGCCGCGCCACCCATGACGGCGAAGAGCGGCGCGCCGATGAAGGCGCCGAGCGAGACGACGGCGACGATGGGGCCGAAGAGGGCGAGCGCGACCGAGGGTATGGCGGCGAGGCTGGCGACGGGCACCCAGGGCCTCTTCGGTTCGACCGGGGCGCCGTGCTCGGACTCGGTGGGGCCGCCGCGCAGGGCCCAGAGCAGAAACCGGAGCGCGACCCACAACAGGCCCAGCGGCACGATGAGGTTCAGGCTTCGGGCGAGCAGGCCGCGCGGGGCTTCTTTCGGGGTGACGATGAGCGGCGCGCGGGTGGCGCCCGGCTGTTCACGCAGCGACGTCACGATGTCGGCGTCGAACCAGTCGCCCCACGCGCCCGCGTCGAGCCACGCGTTCCACACTTCGCCGCCGACCGTCTGATCCCACGGGGCGCCCGAGAGCACCTTCGGGGCGACGCGCAGGTCCATCGCGACCTGGCGGCGAAAGAAGAAGAAGTGCCGCCTCACCCCGGTCGTGACGTCGCTCACACGCTGCGCGGTGCTGGCGTCGGCGGGGCTGCCGAAGGTGTCGACGCCGACGAAGTCGAAGAAGCCCCACGCGCTCGTGAGGCACACCAGGGCTGCGGTGAGGCCGCCGACGAGCGTCGCGGCCTTGCGCACGCGGCCGGGGAGGCTGCGCGAGATCAGGTCGATGGTGACGTGGCGGCCGGCGGCGGTCGCGAGCGCACCGCCGAGCAGGGCGAGCGCGAGCGTGAGGCGGGTGCCGAGGCCGCGCAGGCCTCCCATGAGCGTGAGGGTGCTGCCGTCTTGCAGCCAGTTGAGCAGGTTGGCGCCCCAGCTGGTGCCGGCGTCTTTCCACGCGGGGGCCGTCACGATGCCGGCGAGCGTGAGGGCGACGGTGACGATGCGGCGCAGCTTGCGATCGCGCTTCATCGTCACGAGCCAGCCGAGGCCGCCGAGGGCGAAGGCGCCGAAGATGGCGCGAAAGACGACGCCGGCGGCGTTTTCGGCCGTGGTGAGGCTGGCGAGGCCCTTCAGGGCCACCCAGAGGGTGAGCGAGCCGGTGAGAAAAAACGCGCAGAACAGGCACAGCGCGATCTCGATGCGGGTGAGCCGGTCGTCGAGGCGATCGAGGGCGCTCTTGGGTTCGGTCACGGGCGTGCCCGACAGCGTACCGTGCACAAAAAAGGGGACAGGCTACTTTTTTGCGCAACGCACGCGACCTCGGCCGTGCTCCGTCGGCCGCCGGCGGTGCCGGGTGGTTCGCCCCGCGGCGATGTTGGCGCGCCGCCGCTGACCGTCGGCCGACGCGCTCAGGGCGTCAGCTCGAGGCGTGCCTCGGCCGTGGTCGCCGGCACCTTCACCACAGTGGCCGTCGCGCCGAGCGAGACGTAGCCCTCGGCGGCCATGTCGAGCGCCGCCTCACTCGCGAGCAGCGGCAGCGCGCGGCCGTTCAGGCTGACGCCGCTCGCGCTCGTGAGCACGCGCACCTTCGTGTTCTTCACCAGGCGCGTCATCACCAGCGAGCGGCCCATGGCGCCGAGCACCGTGGTCGAGTCGTCTTCTTCGTGCAGCACGAAGCGCGACATGCCGGTGCCGGGGTACCACAGCACGGTCAGCATGCCCCCCGAGGCGAGGGTGCCCAGGCCGGTCGAGTCGTCGCGCACGTCCATCGGCACGATCGCGCCCTGGCGAACGAACAGCGGCATGCGCGCCCGGTCGGTCGAGTCGTAGTCGGTGAGCGTGGTGCCGCCGGGGCTCGACGTCTTCGACCACCAGTCGAGCCAGTCGGCGCCGGCGGGCAGCTCGACGTTGCGCACACCGGTGTCAGACAGAATCGGCGCGACGAGAAACGCCTCGCCGACCACGAACTGGTAGCCGCGCCACTGATCGGCCTCGTTGCCCATCGGGTGCATGATGACGCCGCCGTTCGCGTAGGCCTCTTCGGCGAGCGAGTAGAAGAACGGCACGAGCTGCGTGTGCAGCTTCGCCCAGTACCGGTAGATGGCGACCGTCTCGTCGGGCCGCTCGGGCATCGTCCACGGAGCCAGGTTGCCGCGCCCGTGCAGCTGGAAGAACGGCGTCAGCGCGGCCACTGCCGTCCACCGCACGAAGTTCACCTGGCTGACGGGGATCTTCGGGCTCGCCAGGTTCGTGTCGTCGATGTCGAGGTAGCCCCCGACGTCTGAGCCGATGACGACGTAGCCCGCCTCGGCGCTGCGCATCAGGTGGTCGAGCGCGTCGGCGAGGCCGACCCAGTCTCTGCGGTTGTCGCCGACCCAGCCGATGGGGCAGTGCTCTTTGCGCGCGAAGAAGTGGCCCTCGAACGTGTACGACTTGTCGTACGGGCGCGACATCGTCGTGAACTCGTCGCGGCCGCGGCGCGCCATGCCGTACGCCAGAAAGTCGCGGTAGTACGCCTCGCGGTACGCCGCGCGCGTCACCGTGCCGATGGCGGTGTCGAAGCCCGCGCTCTCGGCGTACTCCTCGCCGAAGTCGAGCTTCCACCCGCTGACGCCGGCCTCGAGCAGCGCGTCTTGCTGGCGGTGCCACCACGCGACCGAGTCTTCTTTGAAGAAGTCGACGGTGGCGCCCTGCCCCTTCCACCACAAGAAGGTCTTGCCGTTGTCGACGAAGTGTCTGCCGCGGCGGCCGGCCGCGAGGTTCGGAGACGCCCCGACGTACGTGTCACCGCCCATCTCGGCGTCGAACGAGGTCTCGTTCACGAGCGACGTGATCCACAACACGGTGCGCACGCCCTTCGCGTTCAGGTCGGCCACCATCGTGTTGAACTCGGGGTAGCGCGCCGGGTTCGGCACGAAGGTGTTGTAGTTCGTCTCCCACGGTGAATCGAGAACGCCCACCCCGATGGGTATGTCGCGCTGAATGAAGCCGTCGACGAACTCGCGGTGGTCAGGCCCGTTCGAGATGTCTTTCGACACCCACGGCAAGAACGCCCAGCGCGGGGTGTGCCGCGGAGGCTCGGGGCTCTCTTTGATGGGCAGCGCCGCCGACGCGAAGTCGAGCGCGGGTTGAGAACAGGCGGCGAGAATGAGGGCGAAGAAGACCAGGCGCACGCATCGCATCAATACGCCGTCGGCGCGCGTCAGGTCCATGACCCAACGCGCCTATCTTTTGGCTGTAGCTCTGGTCGGGCTCGGGCGTGCTCTCGGCTACTACGTGCCGATGAGGTCTTCGAC
>JAEUJP010000912.1 GCA_016793725.1 Myxococcaceae bacterium
CCCGCTCACCTTCATGGCGTTTCGGCCCGGCTACCAGACGAAGACGCTCGGCGCCGTGAACCTGCGCCCCGGCGAAGAGCTGAACGTCGGCACGCTCACCCTCGCCGTCGACCCGTCGGCCGCGACGCCCGGCACCATCAAGGGCCAGCTCGTGCTGAGGCCCGCCGCTGCGAGGGGTGACCTCGCCATCGGGCTCGTGTCGCCGCTCACCGATGGCGTGGTCGCCGACGACCTCTCGTTTCGCATCGACGGCGTGCCGATGGGCCTGTACACCCTGCGCGCCTCGCGCACTGGCTACAGCGAGTGGCTCGTGCGCAACGTCGTCGTGCTGCCCGGCCTCGAGACCGAGCTCGGCGACGTCGAGCTGACGACGAGCCCGCCGCTCGTGCCGCTCGATGGCGGGCCGGTGGTGGTGCCCGACGGCGGCGGGGGCGGCGGCATGGACGGCGGCGGCGTACCGGACGCCGGCGGCGGCGGGAACACGTGCGCCAGCAACGCCGCGTGCGGCGCCGGGCAGTGGTGCGACCAGGGCATGTGCAGCCCGCAGTGCGGCGGCGTCGTGACCTGCAGCAGCGGCCGCACCTGTGACTCCGCGACGAACACGTGCGTGCGTTCGTGCGCGCAGGGCTGCGGCGCCGGCTTCGGCTGCGAGAGCGCCACGAACCTCTGCCGCGCCCGCTGCGACCTCGTGAACCCGTGCAACCTGGGCTTCGTCTGCTCGCCTCAAGGGCTGTGCCTGCCCGAGTGCAGCGTGCTCGCCTCGACCTGCTCGATGCACCAGACCTGCCTCGCCGGCCAGTGCGTGAGCAACACGACGTGCACGACCGACGTCGACTGCACCGACGACGCGACGTGGTGTGAGCTCGGCCGGTGTGAGCCGCGGCCGACCTTGCGCGGCGCGGCCGGTCGCTTCGTCTGCTCGACCGCGTGCGAGTGCCGCCTCGACGAGTGGTGCGGCGCCGGCGAGTGCCACCCCGACAAGGTGCCGACGGTGAAGCTCACCGCCGACGGCGGGGTGAACGTGTGGGGCGTCATCGCCGACGCGGGGCCCGACGACGTCATCGCGCTGCGCAGCACCGACGTCTTCGTCTCGAGCGTGCCGTTTCGCTTCGGCGGTGTGGCACACCGCGCGCGCCTGGGCGGTGGTTACGTCGAGTGCAGCCCGACCCGCTGGGTGCGGTCTGACGCGACGCGCTCGACGTTGAGAACGGCCAGCGGCACGGTGCTGCAGGTCATGAGCGGCGGTAGCCCCGTGCTCGACCCCGTGGTGCAGAACTTCACGCTCGAGAACCGGCCTCCGGGCTCGATGTGCCCCGCGCAGCTGATGGTCTCGAGCGCGACGCGGCCCACGGTGCGCTTCATCGACGGCCACTTCGAGCAGAACACCTGCGGCGCGAGCGCGCAGGACCTCGTGTACGTCGACTCGGTGCCGGGCGCGACGGTGAGCGACGTCACGCTGCTGCCGAGCGGGCTCGTGCTGGGTGTGCTGCGCGCCGTGCACCTGTTCAACTCGAGCGGCACGGTCGAGAACGTGCGCCTCGCCCCGCAGCCAGGGTCGCTGTTCGACCTCGAGCTCGTGCTCCACCGCAGCGGCTTGTCGGGCCTGACGACGATTCGCGGCACGCGGCTCTCGGCGCTCACGAGCACCGGCGACGTGAGCGCCGTCTCGGTGAGCGGGAACCCGGGCGTGCTCGTCATCGAGAACAGCGACGTGCGCTGGCCATCGGGCCTCGTCGCGACGAGCTCGTTCACGGGGGTCTCGCTGGTGACGGCGGGCGACGCCACGGTGCGCAACAACGTCATCGACGGCTCGGGCCAGACCGGGCCGCTGCACCCTGCGGCCGACGGCATCTTTCTGAACGACACGCGCGGCGAGGTGTCGGCGAACCGCATCGTGGCGCCGCAGGGCGTGACGCCCGCGAACGACGTCACGGCCATCGCGGGCATCGGCATTGCGGGGCCGCTCGCGGTGACCGACAACGTCATCGTGGGTGGCGTCACGCGTGGCACGTTCACCGGCATCTCGCTGACCGGCCTCAATGGCGGCGGGCCGAGCCTCGTGGCGCGCAACCAGGTCTACGGCGGAGCGGCGACCACGGCCCGTGGCATCGACGTGCTGAACGCCGGCGCGAACAGCCAGCTGCAGGTGTTCGAGAACGACGTGACGGTGTCGGGGCGCGGCGGGTGTACCGGCTCAGCCACCGCGGTGCGGCTGCAGGGGGCCGTCGGCGCGCGCGTCGAGCGCAACCGCCTGGCCGCGACGAACGCTCCGACGGTGGCGGCCATGCACGTTCGGCTGCAGCCGGTGACCGAGCTGTACGGCAACCACCTGTGGGCCGGGCCGAACTCGTGCACGACGCCCGACGCGCGCTCGATTGCGGTGTGGGCCGAGCTCGCGCCGGTCACGCTGGGTGGCAACACGCTCGAGGCCGAGGGGGCTCCGCTGATGCCGGGCGCGACCGAGGCCATCGCGTGTGAAGGTGCGGCCGCGACCGTCAGCGCCGAGAGCAACGTCATCGGCGCCGGCAGCGCGCAGACGCACCGCTTCATCAGCGCGACGAGCTCGCCGCAGTGCACCGACGGCGGCACGTGGGCCCACAACGTCTTCTGGTACCGGCGGCCTGGCGCCGAGCCGCTCGCGGCGGGCGAGCAGGTGTCGGTGGTGCTCGACGGCGGCAACGTGCTCGTCGGCAACACGAGCCCGTTCGATGGCGTGCAGCCTGTGCGCCCCGATGGTGGGTCGCTGCACGACTTCCGGCTGAGCGCGAGCTCCGTCTGCATCGACACCGGGGCGCTGGCCGTGCGCCCGAGCGACGGCACGCCGGTGACGCTCGACCTGCTGGGTAGAACCCGTGACGCGGGTGTGGGTGTAGACATCGGGTGCTGCGAGCGGTGGTGACGGCCGTTACGCAGTTGTCTCGATGGACGAGAAGCGCCTCGACGAAGAGCTGAACACCACCCTGCAGGAGCTGCGCGTCAAGCTGCCCGGCGTACAGATTCTCTTCGCGTTCTTGCTGATGCTGCCGTTCAGCGAGGGCTTTCGGCTCACGAACGCGGTCGAGAAGGGCACGTACCTGGGCGACATGATTTGCACCGCGCTCGCGTCGGTTTTTCTGATCGCGCCGGCCGTCTACCACCGCATTCACTGGCGCTGCGTTTCGGAAGAGAAAGACCACATGCTGCGCGTGATGAACAAGCTGGCCATCGTCGGCAGCGTGTTCTTGTCGCTCGCGATGGTCACCTCGATCTTCCTCGTCGCCGACTACGTGTTCGGCCGCACGCTCGGGCTCGTCGCGACGGCCGGCGTCTCGGTGGTGCTCATCGGCGCCTGGTACGCCCTGCCGCTGCTGAGCCGCGCGAAGCATGGGCACGAAACTTCACGAGGTGCCGGGCGCTTCGAGGCCGGAGCCAGTCGCTAGGCTTTCGTTCAGCGCGCAGTTGTCATACGATTGTATGACATGAGCGCACGAATCAATGCACGCCTCGACGACGAGCTCGCCGAGCAGGTCGAAGAGCTGCGGAAGCTCACGGGTAAGACCCTCACCGAGCTCGTCGAGGCTGCGCTGCGCGCGTACTACGAGCAGCATCACGCGAAGAGCACGCGGCCTGCCGAGGCGTTTCGTCGTGCTGGCTTCATCGCCTCGCACCCCGGGCCGCGCCATCTGGCACGGGACTACAAGAAGCACCTCAGTGCGTTGCTGGGCCGCAAGACGTGATCATCGCGGACACCGGCTTCTTCCTCGCGATCACCAACCCGCGGGACAAAGACCATGCTCGCGCGCTGACAGTGCTCGAGTCGCTCGACGAGGGCCTCATCACGACCTGGCCCGTGCTGACCGAGACGAGTCACCTGCTGCTCAACAGGCTCGGTGTCGATGCCCTGCTTGCCTTCGTGGCGAGCGAGAGCGACGGAGCCTTCACCCTCTTCGATCTCAGCTCTGCTCACGTTCGGCGCATCGAGGCGCTGATGCGTCGCTACCGGGACTTACCGATGGACCTCGCCGACGCTTCGCTCGTGCTGCTCGCCGAAGAGCGTGACGACGGCCGCATTCTGTCGACTGACCGCCGCGATTTCCGCACGTACCGCTGGAAGAACCGCCGTCCGTTTCGCAATCTGCTCGAGCCGCTCGACTGATTCAGTCGGCCGCCGGCTCACCGCTTCTCGAGCACGACCTTCGTCTTCGACCGCTTCAGCGTCGCCTCGAGCCCGTCGCCCTTTTTCGTCAGGCACGGCTCGATGGCCTTCGGTTGAGGCTCCAGGCACAGCGCGTCGCCCTTCGCCGTCACCTTCACGTCGAGCACGTCGACCTCGGCCGGCGGCAGGTGAATCGACACCACCTGCTTGTACTTGCCGCTCGCACCGCCCGTCTTCAGCTCGAGCTGCAAGAGCCCGTGCGGCTCGGTGATGGCCACGGTGTACAGCGTCGTCGTACCGCCGTCGGCGGCGAAGAGGGTCGCGATGAGCAGGGCCGTCACGCCACCGACGCTACCTCAGTGGCAACACCAGCTCGACGCGCGTCATCGCCTCCGACGGCAGCGGGTGGAGCCGCACGCGCTCGCTCATACACTCCAGCACCGCCTTCGGTGCACACCGGCCCCCCAGCGACATGCTCGTCACCTGCTGCTCTCGGCCCACCACCACCACCGTCTGCTCGTGGCCACCTTCGTCGACCCACACGCCCGCCAGGGCCAAGCACAGCCGGGTGTACCCGCTCAGCTGAAGCGCGTTCAGCTCCTCGGCCTGCTGCTCCCAGTCGGGCTTCTCGTTCTCGTGGGGCCACTGCAGCTTCACCGCTTCGACCTGCCCGAGCCGCAGCTTCCTCGCCGCCGCCCGCAGGCACGCGACCGTCTCGCCTGACGGCACGTCGGCGTCCTCGCCCGCCTTCTCGAGCGCGCGCACCACACCCCGCTCGAGCCGCGCCGTCACGGTCTGCGACTTGATGCGCCACGCGTGCGTGACGGGCGAGCAGCCCTTCAGCGCGCGCTCGAGCGACTCGCGTGCGCGCTCGAGGGTTCGCTGCGCGCCGTCACGCTGCTGCCGCGCCAGCACTCGCGCCATTCCCAGCACGTTGACGAACGGCGTGTCTCTCACGTCGTCGAGCTCCTTCACGCGCGAGAGCGCCGAGGTCGTCGAGCCGCGGCCCGCCGACACCAGCCCGAGGTGGGTGCCCAGCTCGCTCTGCTCGGGGTCGCCGTACAGCGAGTCGAGCAGCCCGCCCGAGAGTGCGACCTCTTGGGCGTCGAGCGCCACGTGGCGGCGCCAGGTGCCGTCGGCTTCGATCGTCTCTTCACACGGAACCGCGAGCCCCCCGATGCGGCACACCTCGACGGGAAAGTGTTCGGCGTCGCGGTTCTCGGAGTCGCCGAACAGCGTCGCCACCATCAGCCCCAGCGGCACGTTGCCCCCGTAGCCGAACAGGCGCGTCTCTTCGACCGGGCCCCAGCGCACCACGTCGCCGTCGTCATGCACTTCGCCGGTCAGCCTCACCTTCGCCTCGAAGCAGAAGCGCAGGTCGCACTCGACGCGGCGCAGGCGCAGCTCGCCGCGCTCGACGCTCTTGCGCAGCCAGCCGTCGGAGCGCCACTGCAGGGAGTCGAACACCACCTCGTCGCCGGGCTGCGCGCGCGCCACGCCGGCCGAGTCAGCTGAGAGCACCACGCCGATGAGCACGAACATCATGGGCTCATGTTGCCCATCAGCCGGCCGCCCGCGCATCGGCCGCCAGCCCGTCGGTCATTCGGCCGATGTGGCTCTCAGAGCCCGGTCAGCGGCGACGACGTCGCGAACTGCTCGGTGCCCCAGCTCGTCACCGGCGCGCCCACCGCCTGCATCAGCGCGAGCATCAGCCGCGACGGGTTCTCGTTCAGCGCCGCGAGGTGTTTGCCGGGGTTGAGCGCGCCGCCCGCCCTGCCTGCGACGATGAGCGGCATGTTGTCGTGCTGGTGGTCCCACCCGCCGCCGAGCTCCGAGCAGCCGAGCACACAGGCGCTGTCGAGCAGCGTGCCCGCGCCTTCGGGCAGCGCCTTCAGCTGACCTACGAACGCCGCGTAGCGGTCGACGAAGTACTTCAGCACCGCGCGCACCGGGGCGTCGTAGCCCGCGCAGTGCTCGTACTCGTGAAACGACTTGGGCTCGCCGCCGCAGGCGAGCTCAGACGGGTACGCGTCGAAGCGGTTGTGCGACGCCGGCGAGCTGAGCTGAAACGAGACGACCCGCGTCAGGTCGCACGCGAGCGCCATCGCCGCGAGCTCGCCCATCACCGTCGCCCGCTCGGCGACGCCCGCGCCCACCATCGGCGCCGTCGGCAGCTTGCACGCCGAGGCCGGCGGCGGCGGCATCGCGTTGATGCGCTGCTCGAGCGCGCGCACGCCGTCGAGGTGGGCGTCGAGGCGGCGCTGATCATTCACGCCCAGCTTGCGGCGCAGGTCGGCCGCGTCGGCCCTCACCACGTCGAGCAGGCTCGCCCGCACCCGCTTCAGCGGCGCGTCGGTCGGCTGCGGGTTCGGCAGCCCCATGCCGAACAGGCGATTGAAGACCGCCGTCGGGTCGAGCATGCCCGCGTTCGGCGTGTACGGCGCGCTGTGCGAGATGTGGCTCACCGCCTGGCCCGGCCCCGTCGAGCCGTGCACCGGCGTGACGCTGAGCTCGAGCGAGCGGAACTGGGTCGTGCCGCCGATGGCGCTGGCGACGACCTGGTCGGCGCTCGGGCCGGGCGTGGTCATGAAGTTCCAGTCGCCGTTCGCTCCGTTGAACGAGCTGTGCAGCAGCGGGTTGCCGCCCGCCAGCAGCCCCACCACCCCTTCGACGTGCGGGTTGTTCACCTTGCGCACCGGCAGCTTCATGCCCGTCACCAGCGTGACGTCGGCCTTGTGCGGCATGAGCGCCGCTTGCGCCTCGCGCGGCTCCCACGCGGTGCCGGTGACCGCCGGTGTCCACGCCGAGGGCTCGTTGCCGTTGCCCCAGAACCAGATGACGAAGCGCTTCGGCAGCGCCATGCCCTGCGCGTACGCGGTGCCGTTGCCGTTCAGCATCGCCTCGAGCGTCGGCAGCGCGAGGGCGGCTCCAGCGCCGCGGAGGAAAGTCCGGCGGTTCATGGCGCGGCCTCCTTGAACGCCTGGTGCATCACGAGCGCCTCGAGCAGCACGGGCAGCGTGTAGCCGCCGGCGACGAACGACGCCTCGAGGTCATAGATGGCGGCGGCCTCGCCGGGCGCTTCGATGTGGCCCGTCGCGTAGCGGTACACCTGCCGCACGAAGCAGTTCGCCGCGAGCTTGTGGTTCTTGAGCGCCGCCGAGAGCGACCGCGCGTCGGTGAACGTCACGCCGTCGAGCTTGCCCGACGTGTCGAGCGTGACGCCCTGCGACTCGGTGCGGTGTTTGCCCGCGGCGTCGAAGCCCTCGAGCCCGAAGCCGATGGGGTCCATCAAGGCATGGCAGGTGGCGCACGCGGCGTTCTTGCGGTGCTCTTCGAGCCGGTCGCGCGTCGAGGCGCCCGGCATCGGCGGCGGCAGCGTCGTGTCGACCTCGGGCGGCGGCGGCGGCACGCCCTGGCAGAGAAACGTGCTGCGCACGAACTTGCCGCGCAGCGTCGGCGACGTGTTCACCGGCGTGGCCTGGGCCGCGAGCACGCCCGCGTAGCCGAGCAGGCCCGCGCGGGGGCCGGCTTCGGGCAGCGTGACCTTCGTGACGTTCAGGTCGTCGATGCCCGTGAGCCCGTAGTGCTGGGCGAGCTTGCGGTCGACGAAGGTGACGCGGGTGTCGAACAGGTCTCTGAAGTCGCGCTGCTCGTCGAGCAGGTGGTTCGTGACGGCGAGCTTCACCTCGTCGCGCATCGACTTCGCGAGCGCGGCGTCGAACGTGGGGAAGTGGAGCGGGTCTTTTTCGAGGTGCGCGATGTCGTCGAGCTGCAGCCAGTCGTTGAGCAGCTGCTCGAGCGCGGCCTTCGAGCGCGGGTCGGCGATGAGGCGCCGCGCGTGCGAGCGAAAGACGTCGGCCTGCGCGAGCGTGCCGTCTTCGGCGGCGGCGAGCAGGGCCTGGTCGGGCGGCGCGTTCACGAGCGTGAACGACAGGCGCGACGCGAGCGCGTAGGGGTCGAAGCTGCCGCCCGAGGCGAGCTCGACGCGATAGAGAAAGTTGGGCGACTGCAAGAGCGCGGCGGTCGCGAACTCGAGGCCGGCCCAGGGCTCGGCGAGCTCGCGCACGGCGGTGGCGGCGACGGCTTCGTAGCGCGCGAGCTCGTCTGAGGTGAGCGGGCGGCGAAACGCGACGCGGCCGGTGCGCTGGAGCCACGCGCGGGTGCAGGCGGCGTCGGGGGAGGGGCAGCCCACGAGGGTGCCGGGGCTCGAGGCGAAGAGGGCGCTCGAGAGGTCGAGGGCGTTGTGCTCGTAGGCCTCGACCTGCAGGGCCGCGACGCCGCCCTGGGCGGCGGCGAGCGAGGTGTGCCAGACCCCGGCGCGGCGGGCGGCCGAGGGGCCGAAGAGGGTGACGATGGCGGCTTCGTACTGGCTCGGGGTGAGCAGGCGCAGGCCGGCGGGCTGGGGCTCGAAGGGGCCGGGCTTCGTCTCGGTGTCGACGGGCTCGACGGGGGTGGGCTTGGGCGTGGCGATGGTGCCCGTGCATGCGGCGATGAGGCAGGCGAGCGAGCCGATCAGCGAGCGCATGCGGGGCGCAGACTACCCGGCGATTTGCACAGAAGCGATGGGTGCCGGTAGTTAAAGGGGAGCGCCCCATGCTCCAGCGTCTGAGACGGTTCTTGACCGCACCGCGGCGCCTCGCCGAGCTGCAGCGGGCCTACGCCGAGCTGCAGCGTGAGGCGCGCCGGCACGCGCAGCTCATCGAGACGACGACCGCCATCGTATGGAGCGCGAACGCCGACGGGAAGGCGCCGCAGGGCACCACGGCGTGGAGCGTGTACACGGGCCAGACACCACAAGAGCACGTGGGCTACGGCTGGCTCGATGCGGTGCACCCCGAAGACCAGGCGGCGGCGAAGGCCCGGTGGTTGTACTCGGTGCAGCACGAAATTCCGTACGAGACGGAGTACCGGCTGAAGCGGCCCGACGGCACGTGGGCGCACGTCATCTCTCGTGGCCTGCCGCTGTGGAGCGACGACGGCTCGCACATTCTCGAGTGGGCCGGCACGGTGCAAGACATCACGGCGCTCAAGCACAGCGACCAGAAGCTGCAAGAGACGCAGGCGATGCTGGTCGCGAAAGAGCGGCTGGCGGCGGTGGGCGAGCTCGCGGCGGCGGTCGCGCACGAGGTGCGAAACCCGCTGGGCGCCATCTTCAACGCGCTGAACATCTTGCGCCGCGAGCTGGAGCACCCGCTGCTGGGCGTGTTGACCGAAGAGAGCGACCGGCTGAACCGCATCGTGGGCGACCTGCTCGACTTCGCGCGGCCGTGTGAGCCGCGGTTCTCGGGCGAGAGCATCTCGAAGGTCATCAACCAGGCGCTGAGCTCGGTCGACCTGGGGTCGCGCGGCATCGACGTGCGGCTCGAGCTGGCAAAAGACTACGACCAGCTCCCGATGGACGGGCGGCTGGTGCGGCAGCTGCTCATCAACCTGTTCGAGAACGCGGCGCAGGCGATGCCCCCGGTCGGAGGCCGTCTGCAGATTCGCACCGAGCGCGCCGAAGAGGCGCTGCGCTTGTTCGTCACCGACAACGGGCCGGGGGTGCCGGTGCACCTGAGGGAGCGCGTGTTCGCTCCGTTCTTCACGACGAAGGCGACCGGCACGGGCCTGGGGCTCGCGGTGGTGAAGCGCATCGCCGAGAGCCACGGCGGGTCGGTGCTGCTCGAGCAGCCTCCGCCGCCGCTCGGGGGCGCGCAGTTCAGGGTCGAGTTGCCGCTGCCGACCTGAAAGGCGAAGGGCACGCCAGTCGCCTGACGTGCCCCTCGGTTCAGCCGGTGCGCGTTGCGGTTACGGCGCGCAGCCGTCGGCGAAGCCCGTCGGCGTCGCGACCTCGGGGGTCGTGGCGTCGATCGACCAGAGGTACTGAATCAGGTCGGCGCGGTCGGCTGCCGCGGTAGGCCCCAACAGGAAGTTGGCGTTGGCGGTCTGCGTGTGGGCGAGCCAGGCCGCGTTGCTGAACAGATCGTCGAGGCTCGACGCTCCGCCATGGTGCAGCAGCGGCGCCGCGACCTGGAGGCCGTACAGCGAGGGCACGTTGTAGCCGCCGCGGCCCTGTGCACGGCCACCGGCGCCCGGCTTCAGCTCGAGCGTGTCGCTGCCGAACGTGCCGACGTTGCGAATCGAGCAGGCGAGCTGCGGAGGCGCGATCGCCACCATGTTCGTCTCTGCCGCGGCCGGCTGCGCTGCAATCTGCACACTCGAGTGGAACGTCCAGTTCGCCGGCCAGATTGAGGGCTTCGCGAACGCGGTGCCCGTGACGGTGGCGATCGTGCCGGGCGTCTCGGGGGTGTAGTGACGGCGCGACACCGTCCACCCCGCGCCGGAGTGACACTGCTCGCAGCGCCCGTCGAGGAACCTCGCGGCGCCACGCGTGACCGCAGCGGCGTCGAGCGTGCCGACCGGAGCCGGTTTGCGGCCGCGCGGCGGGCGAATCGTCTTCGCGTAGTTGTTGATGTCGTCCCAGTTGTTCGGAGCGCAGTTGATGGCGAGGCCGTCGGCGACCGCCTTCATCGACGTGCCGAGACCCGCCGGCAGACCCGCGTCAGGCTGACCGTTCGACCCGACCTGCAGCTCGAGCGCGAGGTTGCCGCACTCGTTCAGGGTGGGCGCCGTCGTGATGGCGCCCTTGCCACCCTGCGTGCCGCGCGTGTTGCCCTCGAAGTCGTGCATCTCGTCGATGATGCCCGTCCAGTTGAAGATGCGCTGCTTCTGGGCGCCGGGGCCGTGCGAGAAGCTGCCGTCCATCGACGTGCTCTGGCGCGGGCCTGCCGCAAAAATCCACGTGATGTTGTCCGACAGACCGTCGGGGTGGCACGAGCCGCACGACGACCAGCCCGAGTTGCTCCAACGGCCGCGGCCCGTGAAGAAGAAGTGACGGCCGCGGTTCACGCTCAACGCCGCAGGAGCCGTCGGCGCAGGGACCGACTCGACAGCGCTGGTCAACGTCTGGTTGGTCAGGTCGATGACGCCGAGACGCTGATTGCCCCAGCAGTTCACGAACGCACGAAACGTGGGAGTACCGAACGCCACGATGCCCGTCGGGTTGAAGCACTTCGGGTCGCTCATTCCCGGGCGGATGAGCTCAATCTGCGGAACCGCCGCCGTGCCGAGCGTCAACGTCGTCTGCCCGAAGGCGAGCCGCTGCACGACCTCGCCGCCGCGCGCGACGGCATACGCGACGTCACCCGGCACGAACGCGATGTCGACCAGGTCGGCGAGGAACTGCTTCGTGCCGGTGAGGCCATTCACCGCCGGCGCGAGCGACTGCGAGCCAGCCGGGCCCGTCACTTCGGTCTTCGTCGCCAGGTCGGCGACGAGCAGTGCGGGCGCGATGTTGTTGTCGAACTTCGGGGGGCCCGCCGGCGAAGCGCCGATCGCGGGGATGTACGCACGCCCACCGTTGATGGCCACGCCGAACAGCTGGTTCGGGCTGAACGTCACACCGAAGCCGCCATCGGCCGGAGCGAACGTGACCTCGCCGTCGGCGGCGAGCGTGCCCGTCGCGCTGAGCGTGAAGACACGAATGGCGCCCTGGCGGCTCGTGTCGGTCGCCTCGGTGCCCTGCGGCCGGCCGTAGAACTCGGTCACGACGACCTTCTCGTCGCCGTCTTCGGCGTCACCGTCGTTCGTGACCGCGACGGCGCGCGGGTTGCGCATCACCACCGACGACACCTTCGCGTTCGTGGTCGTGTCGATGACGCTGACCTGACCTTCGGCCCATTCGGCCACGACGAGGAAACGGCCGGTCGGCGACAGCGCGATGCCCGTGGGCTCGCTGCCGACGTTGATCGGCGTGCCGAGCGTCGGCGTGCTCGTGTTGAGCGCGCTGATTTTCACGACCGTCGCCGCAGCGCGGTTCGCGACCCAGGCAGAGAGGTTGTCGGGGTTGTAGACGATGGCGCTCGGCTCGGTGTTCGCGCCCGTGTTCGCGCGCGCGATCAGCGTGTTCGTCGTGCCGTTGAACGTCGAGACTGAGTTGTCTTCGGGGTTCACCATCGAGATGAGCGAGACGTCGCTCGCCGCCGCAATCGTGCTCGATTTCGACGGGCCGCTCAGCACTGCGCCGCTGCCACCGCCGACACCGGCGCCGCCTGCCGTCGCTGCGCCGCCTGCCGTCGCTGCGCCGCCTGCGGTGCCTGCGCCGCCTGCCTGCGCATCACCACCGGCCGTCGCCGCACCACCGGCCGTGCCGTTACCGGCACCGCCATCGATGGGCGGGTTACCTGGGCCCGAACAGGCTGCAGCAGTCACTGCAAGACACACCATCAGCGAACGTCGCATCACGTGGGGAACCCCTTCGTTGGTGAGGGAAAGACCGGGAGAAGCAGCTGGGCGCGCAGTAGAAGCACGAATGCCTGTCACAGGCGAAAGTTCTGCCACGGGCCGAGTGGCGACCCCATAGCCCGAACGAATTAGGCGCCGAAGTTTCATGCGCGGGGCGTGGTGCATGCGCCGCGCCTTCGCCTGATCCCGCCCGAGTCGGCGACGGCGCTGTGGGTGCCCACCGACGGGTTGTCGGCCCCAGCCTGCAGGCTGGGGCCATCACGTTTCTGGTCTGCGCGCGCGGCGGGAGCTATCTACGCGCCCCATGCGCTCTACACTCCTGGTTCTGTTCCTCGCAGCACCGGCCTTCGCCGGCGGCAAGTTCACCCTGACCTCGGCCGACGTGAAGCCGAACTCGGTGCTCACCGACAAACACGTGTTCAACGGCATGGGCTGCGCGGGTGAAAACCTGTCGCCCGTTCTCACCTGGGCCGACCCGCCGAAAGACACGAAGAGCTTCGTGGTCACCGTGTACGACCCCGACGCGCCGACGGGCTCGGGCTGGTGGCACTGGGTGGTCTACAACATCCCCGCCGACGCGAAGGAGCTCGCGCAGGGCGCCGGCTCGGGCAAGGCCGACCTGCCGAAAGACGCCGTGCAGGGCCGCACCGACTTCGGCGCGCCGGGCTTCGGTGGCGCGTGCCCGCCCGAAGGCGACAAGCCGCACCGCTACATCTTCACCGTGTACGCGCTGAAGGTCGACAAGATCGACGTGCCGGCCGACGCCAGCGCGGCGTACGTCGGCTTCATGACGAACGCGAACAAGCTCGGCTCGGCCACCTTCACCGCGAAGTACAGCCGCCCGAAGGCGAAGGCTGCTCCGGCGGCGAAGTAGTCTGCGTCATCGCGTCGCGGCGCTGATCGACATGATCAGCCCCGCGACGTTCGCCAAAGACGGTCGCCAAAGACGGTCGCCAAAGACGGTCGCCGCGCTGAGGGCACTCCAGGCCCCCCACCCAGCCGACACCAACCACCCCCACCGCCGCCAACGCCGCACCCACCACGAGATGCAGCGTCTTCGAACAGCCTCGCATCCCGATTAGTCCCCCGCTCGCAGAAGCGGTGGTAACACTGCGGTTCTCCGTGTCTCTCCCCGCTCCGCGGGGCCCCGCTCGCGGCTCCGCTCCCATTGGTCGCTGCACCGTGCGCCTCGCCTTCGCCGTCGTGTTGTTCGCCGCGGCCGCCGTGCGCGCCCAGCCGCTCACCGTCTCGGTGATGGACGTGCAGGGCCAGAGCGAGGCCACCGTGCGCCGCGTGCACAAGGCCGCCGTCGAGCAGCTGAAGGCCGTCGTCGCCGCACCCGTCGAGAGCACCTACGACTGGAAGGGGCCGAAGAAGGGCTGTGCGCCGAGCGACACCGGCTGCCAGCGCGAGCGGCTGAAGGGCTCGGGCGTCGCGCTGTGGCTCTCGGGAGGCAAAGACCGCCTCGTCGTGAGTGTCGCGTTCGTGCTCGACGGCGAGCGTGCCGGCAGCCCGCGCGAGGCGGAGCTCGACGCCGACGCTCCCGACCTCAAAGCCCAGCTCGAGGCCAGCGTGCCCGCGTGGCTCAAGAAGGGCTGGGGCGCGGTGAAGCTGTCTGAAGAGCCTCCGCCCGGCAGCGTGCTGAAGCTCGATGGCCGTGTCGCGAGCACGAAGCGCGGCGAGCCCGTCGCGGTGCCCGCCGGCCCGCACCAGCTCGACCTCGTCTACCCCGATGGCCGCGCGGTGCTGCAGCGCATCGACGTCGGCGAGGGCACGCGCACGCGCGTCGAGGTCGCCCGGCCGGGCTCGATGTCTTTGACCGGCACCGCGAGCAGCGGCGGCTTCTCGGGGGTTCGCCTCGCGAGCTACGCGGTGTGGATGGTGGGGGCAGCCACCGTGCTCTCGGCCTTCATCGTCGGCTTCGTCGGCCGGCAGACCGGCGCCGGCCAGAACCCGTGCCGCCCCGACACGCGCGAGTGTGTGACGCTCGGCGAAGCGACGGAGCAGCAGCGCCGGGCCGCGGGCTATGCTTCCATCGCGAACGTGCTGCTCGGCACGGGGCTCATTCTCTCTCTCGGTGGAGCCGGCCTCTTCACCTACGACGTCCTCCGCTGAACTTCGATGCGCTCTCTGCTGCTCCTCACGCCGGTGCTCGCGAGCTGCTTTCAGCCGTGGTCGGCTGACGGCCTCTATCGCTGCGGAGCCGGCTGCCCCGCCGACATGACCTGCGACGACGGCCTGTGCTGCCGCCAGAACGGCACGCCTGCCTGCCCCACGCTGGTGCCGGCGTCGGGCAAGTGTGAAGGCGGCTCGAACCCGAAGGTGTACTTTCAAGACACCGACGGCGACGGCTACGGCAACCCGCTCATCTCGCGCACGGCGTGCGGCCGCCCCACGATGGAGACCTGGGTCGACAGCGCGACCGACTGCGACGACGGCTCGATGTCGGCATTTCCCGGAGGTACCGAGGTGTGCGACGGCCGCGACAACGACTGCGATGGCACCGTCGACGAAGGGCAGACGCCGGTCGCCGCGTACTACCGCGACACCGACGGCGACGGCTTCGGCGTGATGGGCGACGTCATCATGGCGTGCCAGTGCCCGCAGGGCTGCGTGCCCCCCGGGTATTCGGCGAACGCCGGCGACTGCGCGCCGAACGACAACACGAAGCACCCGATGGCGCCCGAGCTGTGCAACGGCGCCGACGACAACTGCAACAACCAGACGGACGAGAACGTGACCGTCGGCGTCGGCGTGGCGTGCGCCGACGCGGGCCTCGGTGAGTGCAACGCCGGGCTCACCGCGTGTGTCGCCGGCGCCATCGCGTGCCGGCCCGCGAAGCTGCCGTCGAGAGACCTGTGCAACGGGCTCGACGACGACTGCGACGGCACCGCCGACGAGCGGCCCGACTGCGGCGGGCCGAGCAGCTTCTTCGATGCGGGGCTCGTGCTGGGCGCGCGCGACACCGGCATGACCACGGGGTTGAACCCGCCCACGTCGTGCCTGCGCGCGCTCGGCATGACCGAGCCGTTCACCGGGCTCACCTGGTCGGGCTCGGGCGACGAGTTTCACGTCTGGTACGCCGAGGCGCCGGCCGGCAAGACGTGGGACCTGTCGGGCGCGGGCCTCTCGCTGCACCTGCAGTTCACCTCGTCGATGTTGAACGGCAACACGTCGGTGGGGCCGTGGAACAACTTCAACCAGCCGTTCGTGCTCGTGTGCAGCGAGGCTGCCGCGCAGTTCTCGCGCTACCGGCCGGCGGCGGCATCGCTGCTGACGAGCGCGAACGTGACGGTGAACACCGACATGCCGCTCGCGGGGGGCGGCGCGTGGCTGCTCGCGCTGGGCGGCGCCGACCTGACGCAGGTGAAGCGCATCGAGGTGGTGGTGCAGCCGACGAACAACGGCGCTTCGATTCCCAGCTTCAACAACGTCTTCAACACCAGCACGGGCTTCAGGCCGTGATAGAAACCGTGACCATGCTTCGAGCTCTCATCGCAGCAGCGGCTCTCGCGGTTCTCGCGTCGTCGTGCGGCGGCACGAAATGCGGTGACCTCTGCTACCCCGACAACCCCAGCATGTCGCCGTGCATGGCACCGTACGTGTGCGTGTCGCCGGGCAAGTGCCTCATCATCAGCGACGCCGGCCCGTCGAGCTGCCAGTAGTCACTGCGCAATAAAGTAGCCTGTCCCCTTTGTTGCGCAGCTCACTCGGGCATGAGGTTCAGGCAGCTGTCGGGCCGCTCGGTGTGCAGCTCGGTTAGCGCGTCGTCGGTCACCTCGCAGAGCAGCTCGATGCCGTAGTACTGGCGCCGCCAGAAGTCTCTGTCGGCCTCGTCTTTCGCCTCGAGGTTCGCGATGAACAGCGTCTCGATGCGGCGAAGAATCTGCGCGCGCTGCTCGGGTGACCACGCGTGCTTCAGCGGCAGCTCGAGGAACAGCGACTTGAGCCGCCCCACCTCTCGCGTGTGGCCCCACAGCGCCGGCGTCGTCTTCAGCACCGTCTGCTCGCTCGTGATGCTGCCGAGCAACATCGAACGGTACATGCAGTCGCGCTGCTCGGGCGCGTAGCTCTCGACGGTCGCTTTGAGCTGCTGCAGGTGTTTGCGTGCGTCGCTCGGGCGATAGATGCGCAGGCCCAGCACGCGGCGCTCGAGCTCGGTCGTGCCCAGCTCTCGCAGCTCGGCCGAGTAGAGCGTCAGCGCCGGGCACGCCGAAGGCGGCGGCTGCTGCACCACGACGAGGTCGGGCCGGCGCGAGAACAGGTAGCCGGCCCCGCTGCCGAGCAGCGCGATGAGGCCCAGCGCGGCGAACAGGAGCCAGGGCCTTCGCTGAGCAGGAGGTGGCGCCGCGGGCGGGGCCGGGTAATAGGGGGTCGCCAGCGGTATCGGCGCGGGCCGCGGCACCGGCACCACCTTCTCGGTGGGCGCCTCGTTCGGCTCTTTCACCCGCGCTGCGGCGCTGAACGCGGCGGCGAGCTCGGCCATGGTGCCGTAGCGCCTCTCGCGCTGCGCCTGCGTCGCACGGTCGAGCACGGCGTCGAGCTTCGGGTGGTGCAGCGCGGGGTCGACGGCGCCGAGCGCGCGCACCGGGCTCGCCTTCTGGGTCTGAATGCCGCGCAGGTCGGGCACCTCGTTGGCGGCGACGCCGGTGATGAGCTCGAACGCGACCAGCCCCAGCGCGTAGATGTCGGCGCGCGCGTCGACCTCTTCGCCGCGCGCCTGCTCGGGCGGCATGTACCGCGGCGTGCCCGCGACGCTGCCGACCTGCGTCAGCTGCGTCGCCCCCTCGTACGTGCGCCGCGCCACGCCGAAGTCGAGCAGCTTCACGTGAAAGCCGTGCAGCCCGCCGCGCACCATCACGTTCTCGGGCTTCAGGTCGCGGTGCACGACGCCCTTCTCGTGGGCGTCGCCGAGCACGTTCGCGACCTGCAGCACGACGTCGGCGGCCTCGGCGAGCGGCAGGCGCTTTCGGCGCGTGAGCAGGTCGCGCAGGGTCTCGCCCTCGACGAACTCCATCGCGATGTAGAGGGTGCCGTCGTCGTCTTGCCCGAAGTCGTGCAGGGTGACGGCGCCGGGGTGGCTGACGCGCGCGTAGGTGCGGGCTTCAGAGAGAAAGCGCCGCGCGAGCTCGACGTTGCGTGAGAGCTCGGGGTTCAAGAACTTCACCGCCGCGCGCATGCCGAGCTTCAGGTCTTCGGCCTCGTACACGGTGCCCATGCCGCCCTGGCCGATTTTGCGCGTGAGCTGAAAGCGGCCCTTCACGGTGCGGCCGGTGAAGTCTTCGGCCGGCGCGACCTTCACCGCCTCGGTGCCGCCACACTTCGCGCACGTGCCCTTCCACTCGGGGGTCTCGGCGCCGCAGCGCTTGCAGATGGAGGTCGACACGGTCGGGTGAGACTCACTCCACGCGGCGACGGTTCCGACGCGCGCCGAGCAGCGCCGGCAGCCCGCTCGCTTCGCCTGCGGGCGGGCGCGTCATCGCGGCGACGAGAACGAGGGGCCGGGCGGGCAGTCGGGTCATGGTGCGCCGACCAGCGTATCGAAGTTTCACGGTTCCCTTCGCAACGAACTGCGCTTGAGTCGCGCGCATGAAGCTCACGCTCTTCGCCGATCATCACCAGGTGCACCTGCTCGACGACCGCGACGGCACCGACCTCACCGACGCGTGGTCGGCGCAGGCCACCGACGACCGGCTCGCCGCTGCGCCGGGCATCATCGGCATCGGCACCGAAGCGGCAGACGACGTCAGCGTCGAGCTCAAGGTGCTCACGAAGGCGCCGCCTGCAGACCTCGCGAAGTGGCAGCACGTGACGAGCGGCTCCATCGAGGTGACGACCGGCCGGCTCGTGGCGATGGGCTGCACCGAGTATCTGCCCGACGCGAAGCGGCTGAAGCTGAAGCCCGGCGTCTGGGCGCTGCGCATCAGCCACAAGGGCCTCGGGCGCAGAGAGCAGGTTCGCGTGCAGCTGTGGCCCGGCGCCGCCGCCGCGCCGCGCGTCGAGAAGCGGTACGTAGCGCCCGCGCCCAAGCCGCCGAAGCCGGTGAAGGCTGCGAAGAACGCGAAGGCCGCCGCCGCGCTCGCGCGAGAGGGTCGCACCGCCGAAGCGCTCGAGGCGCTGCTGCGCTTCGCAGGCGAAGGTGACGGAGCGGCCGCGGCATCGGCAGCCGTGCTGCTCGCGTACCAGGGCCGGTGGGCCGAGGTGGTGCCGCACGCGCTCGCGCTGCTGAAGAACCCCGCCGCGGTCTACGCCGGCAACGTGTTCGACGACCTCGGCGCGCTGATCAACCGCTGCGCCGTCGAGCTGAAAGACCCGGCGCTCGTCGCGCGCGCCGCAGCGGTCGTGCCGCCGGCGATGGCACCGCGCACGAAGGCCGTCATTCTCGACAACGTGGTGCCGCGCCTGGCCACCGGCGCGCCCGACCGCACCCGCTTCGATGCCGCCGTCGCCGACGCGACGAACGGCAAGCGGTTCAAGGGCAAGCCCGACGTGCTCGCGCTGCACTGCTTCGCGCTCGCGCAGGGCTTCAACGTCGACGACGAGCTGCTGGCCCGGTACGACCCGACGCGGCTGAACCACACGTTCGACCACGTGCTCGCAGTCGCCCGCGTGCACGCACGTCGCAAGAGCCTCGACGCCGCGTGGGCGGTGCTCGAGGCGCAGCTTCGGCGCTGGTGGCCGATGGACACGAGCCAGGTCGCGCCCGTCGAGCTGCTGGTCGACCCGCTGCTCGCGCCGCTCATGACGCCCGAGCGCTGCGCGAAGGTGCTCGCCACGCCGCGCGGGCCCGAGGGCCGGCCATAGCCGCACTCGCCGCGCCCAGGGTGTGCCCCGCCGGTCGCTCCTACGCGGCCCGCACCCGGTCTCGCCCCGCCTGCTTCGCCGCATAGAGCGCCTGGTCGGCGCGGCGAACGAGCGTCAGCACCGTGTCGTCGGCGCGCGCCTCGGCGACCCCCAGGCTCGCCGTCACCTTGAGGCCGGGGCCGAGCTGGCTCCAGGCGGCGCCCGCGATGGCGGCCCGCACCTTCTCGGCGGCGATGCGGGCACCGTCGAGCGACGTGTGAGGCAGCACCAGCACGAGCTCCTCGCCGCCGTAGCGAGCCGCGAGGTCCGACGTGCGCAGCTCGCGCTGCAGCACCGCCGCCACCTGCTTCAGCACCGCATCGCCGGTCAGGTGCGAGAACCCGTCGTTGATGCGCTTGAAGTGGTCGATGTCGAGCAGCACCACGCTGAGTCGCTGACCGAAGCTGCGCGCGCGCGCCAGCTCGACCGGCAACACCTCGTCGAAGTGGCGCCGGTTGAACAACCCGGTGAGGCCGTCGCGCTGGCTCAGGTGCGTCAGCGTGTTCGCCTGGGCCTCGAGCTCGGCATAGCGGGCGGTGAGCTCCTCGTTGCGCACGCGCTCGAGCTCGCGGGCCTGCTTCACCCGCTCGAGCTCGAGCTCGGCGCGCAGCGTCTCGATGCGCTGGCGGGCGACTTGATCGAAGACCTCGGCGCGCACCTCGTGGAACTGCTCGTGGTGATGCAGCGCACCCTCGAAGTCCCGGGCGCGCTTTCGGGCCTCGGCGTAGAGCCGGTGTGTCTTGAACACCTCGCGCCGAATGTTCAGCCGTCGCGCGAGCTCGAGCGCGCGGTCGAGCCACACCCGCGCCTCGTCGTGCCGGCCGCATCGGGAATGCAGCTCGCCCATGCCGGCGTAGACCTCGACGCGCGCCCTCGGCGAGTGGCCGCGCTCGACCGCCTCGAGCGCCGCCTCGTACTGCGCGCGCGCGCGGGCCTCGCCCCCCTGCTGCAGCAGCACGCGCCCGATGGCGAGCTGGCACCAGCCATAGTGCCAGTGGGCCTGAATCGACCGCAGCACCTCGACCGCCCGCTCGAGCAGCAGCAGCCCTGCTGCGACGTCACCGGCGATGACGTGCGCCTCGCCATGGTTCGCGAGCACGCGGCCCTCCATGTCGCGGTCGCCGTCTTCGCCCGCTGCGATCAGCGCACGTGTGTACGTCAGCCGGGCCTTCGCGAGGTCGCCGAGCTCTTCGTAGACGATGGCGAGGTAGTTGAGCGCCCGCGCCGCGCGGCCCGGGTTGCCCAGCTGCGTGAGGTCGTCGATGGCCGACTGCAGCTGCTCGAAGCCGTCGCGGTATTCGCCCTGCTGAACGAGGCACGCGCCGAGCCACCCGCGCACCTCGGCGTCCCACAGCGGCTGGGGCAGCTCGCGCCACACCTGCTGCGCGCTGCGGAAGTGTGCGGCGGCCAGCGCGTAGTCGTTGAGCAGAAAGCGCGCCTCGCCGAGCGACTCGTTCAGCGCGGCGCGCACCGCGAGGTCATCGGGGCAGTCGACCTCGGCCTGCAGCAGGAGCTCGAGCGCACGCGGCTCGTCGAAGGTGGCCAGCGCGCGGGTGCCCGCGAAGAACGACGCCCAGAAGCCGGTCTCGCCGGCAGGCACGTCGGCCCGCTCGCGGCGCCGCACGGCGCGCTGCCAGGAAACGAAGGGGGTCACATCGGTCTCGGCCACGCCGCCGTGCTCGAGAGGCGACGAGCTCGTCACGAAGCCCCCTGCTCCAGCCGCGCAAGGCGCTCCTCGAGCAGTGTCGCGAGCGCGTCGAGCAGCTTCGAGCCACGGTGCCGCTGCGTACACAGCAAGTGAATCGGCACGGAGGCGAGCCGCCACGGGCCGGCGCGCTCGAGCCGCCCGGTCTCGACGAACGGCGCGGCCACGAACGAGGGGAGCAGGGCGATGCGATCGCCGAGCGCGGCGAGCTCGGCTGCCTCGAGGAAGGTGCCGGTCTTGAACCGCCCCGACAGCCGCAGCTTCACTGCGCGCCCGCGCTCGGTCGCGGCCAGCTCGGCGGGCGCCAGGTCGACGAGCACGGTGTCGCGCGCGGCCAGCTCGTCGACCGTCTTCACCGCGAGCCCTGGTGCGGCGTAGAGCCCGAGGCTCACCGTGCCGATGCGCCGGGCGATGAGCTCCGACAGCCCGAGCTTGCCGAGGCGAACGGCGGCGTCGAACGACTCTTCGGCGAGCGAGACGCGGCGCACGTCGCCGCGCACGTGCACCTCGGCGAGCGGAAACCGCGCGGCGAGCGCCGAGAGCACCGGCGGCATCACGCACAGACCGAAGTCGGGCGGCACCGACAGGCGCAGCGGCGCGGCGGGCGGGGCTCCGCTGCGCACCTCGGCGCGGGCGAGCTCGAGCTGCTGCAGCACGCCGCGCGCGCGAGCGAGAAAGCGCTCGCCTTTGGGAGTCAGCCGCACGCCGCGGCCGGTGCGCTCGAACAGCTTCGCGCCCAGCTCGCGCTCCAGCTCGGTGATGCGGCGGCTGACGCTCGACAGCGGCAGGCCCAGCCGACGGGCCGCGCGCGAGAGGGAACCCGCCGCCGCCGCGGCGCTGAAGCTCACGATGCGATCGGTGTCCAACGCGAGCCTCCAAGAACTCGGGCAAGGCGACCGCGCGAAGTTCTACCCCTTCCAGAAGCCGCAAACCACGCTCCACGCGCCGGGGCATGACAGCCCGCGAGGGCATGTGCATGTTTCGAAGCGCACACGACAGGAGACATCATGGCCAGCATCAGCGGAGTTCCAGATCGCAGCGTGAAGCTTCACCTCACCCCCGTCGAGGCGCTCGACCTCGCCGGCAAGCACATCGCCGTCGTCGGCGGCACCGACGGGCTCGGTCGCGCCATCGCGAAGCTCGCCGTCTCGCGCGGCGCCAGGGTGCTCGTCGTCGGCCGCACCTTCCGTGACGCGGGGGCGACGAACCTCGAGTTCGCCAAGGCCGACTTGTCATCGATGGAGGAGGCCCGGCGCATCGGTCGCGAGCTGCCGGTCACGCTCGACGCGCTGCTGCTGACCACGGGCATCATGGCGGCGAAGACGCGCGAGGTGACGGCCGACGGCATCGAGCGCGACCTCGCGGTGAGCTACCTCTCGCGGCTGGCGCTCTTGCGCGAGCTGGCGCCGCGCGTCGAGGCGGCCTCGCGCAAGGCTCCGCTGCGCGTTTTCGTGATGGGCTTCCCCGGCGCCGGCAACCTCGGCGACGCGAGCGACCTCAATGCCGAGCGCAAGTACGAGGCGATGGCCGCGCACATGAACACGGTGGCGGGCAACGAAGCGCTCGTCCTCGACGGCAAGGAGCGCTACACCTTCATGGAGCTCTTCGGCCTGAACCCCGGCCTGGTGAAGACGAACATTCGCTCGAACTACCTCGGCGAAGGCAGCCTCGTGCACCGCACGGTCGAGGGGCTCATCGGTCTGCTGGCCAAGTCGCCCGAGACGTACGCGCGGCGCGTGTTGCCGTTGCTCGTCGCGCCCGAGCTGAAGGGCCGCAGCGGAGTCATGTTCAACGCGAAGGGGCGCGCCATTCTGCCGACCGCGGGCCTCGACCACCGCGCGCTCATCTCAGCATCAGAGAAGCTGCTGCAGTCGGGCCGGTAGCACCTCGTCGAAGTGGCGGTCACGTGGCCCCTTTGCGGCTGTGCTGCTCTCGCAGCTCGGCATCTGTACCGGTGGTGTCGCTTCGCGCGCGCGAAAACTCCCCTGTCGCGGCGAGGCCGGGCGCGCGCGACCTCACGGAGACACCATGAACATGACGTTCAAGCGCATCGCGTTGATCTTCTGCCTCGCCGCCTGCGGCACCCCGCTCGGCGACGAGACGCCCGAGGTGGGCAAGGCCAGGCAGGCGCTGCCCGGCGGCTACGGGTGGAAGTGCAGCAGCATCGGCACCCACGCCTACTGCTTCCCCCAGGCGCTCGACGGCACCTTCTACGGCTCGTCGGTCGAAGACCGCTTCTGCGACGCGGCCTCGCGCCCGCGCTGCGGCGACCTGACCATCTACCCCGGCCAGCGACTCTGAGGCGCGCTGTGGCAACATGCCTTCGATGCGTCGCGCGCCCGCGTCGTTGAGCGAGACCGTCGCTCGCGAGCTCGAAGGCATGGTGAAGAGCGGCGTGCTGCGCACGGGCGATCGTCTGCCTTCGGTGCGCAGCTTCGCCCGCCAGCGCGGCGTCTCGGTGAGCACCGTGCTGCTCGCGTACGAGCGGCTCGAGCGCCTGGGCTGCGTCGACGTGCGGCACAAGAGCGGGCACTTCGTCGCGGCGCCGCCGCAGGCCCCGGCGCCGAAGCGCACCCGGCCCAAAGTCTCGAGCGCGGTCTCGACGCTCGTGAAGCGGCTGCGGCACCCGTCGATGGTTCAGCTCGGGGGCGCCAGCGTCGCGCCGTCGCTGCTGCCGCTGCGCGCGCTCAACCGCACGCTGTCGTCGCTGGCCCGCGAGGTGTCGGGGCTCGGCGCGCGGTACGAAAACCCGCGCGGGCTGCGCACGCTGCGGCAGCAGCTCGTGCGCCGCGCGCTCTCGCTCGGCGTCACGCTCGATGAAGACGAGCTCATCATCACGACCGGCGCGACCGAGGCGCTCTCGCTGTGCCTGTCGACGCTCGCGCGCAGCAGCGACGCCGTCGCCGTCGAGAGCCCCGCGTACTTCGGCTGGCTGCAGGCGCTCGAGCACCTCGGCATCGCGGCGGTCGAGGTGCCCAAGAGCGCGCGCCATGGGCTCGACCTCACCGCGCTCGCGCGCGTGCTCGAGGCCGGCAAGGTTCGAGCGCTGTTGTGCTCGCCGACGGTCTGCAACCCGCTCGGCTCGGTGATGCCCGAGGCGCAGCGCGCGGCGCTCGCGGCGCTGCTGGCGAAGCACCACGTGCCGCTCATCGAGGACGATGCGCTCGCCGACACGGGCTGGCGCGGGCGCAGGCCGAAGCCGGTGAAGGCGTGGGATGCCGATGTGCTGTGGGTCGGCAGCGTGAGCAAGGCGCTCGCGCTCGGGTACCGCGTGGGCTGGGTGGCGGCCGGGCGGCATGTCGCGGCGGTCGAGACGGGGCGGCTGGCGCTGTCGCTCGCGGCGGCGACACCGATGCAGGCGGCGGTGGCAGAGTTCTTGTCGAGCGGGGCGTACGAGCGGCACCTGCGAAAGTTGGGGCCCTCGCTCGAGGCGCAGGTGTGTAGGTACCGGGCGGCGGTGGTGAAGGCTTTTCCTGCCGGCACGGTGGTGGGTGAGCCGGCGGGCGGGTTGTTGTTGTGGGTCGAGCTGCCGGAGGGCGTCGATGCCGTGCGGGTGTGTGACGCCGCGGCGGCGGCGGGCATCTCGGTGGCTCCGGGCACGCTGTTTGGGGCTGCGTTTCGGCGCTGCCTGCGCATCGGGTGTGGGGCTCCGTTCGATGCGCGGGTCGGGGCCGCGATCGAGACGCTGGGGCGGCTGGCTGTTGATCCAAAAACCCGAGCACCCTGAGCCAGGAAACCGGCTGTGGCCGGGTGTCGGGGCCCGACTGCAGGCGCCCGCCGACATGACGGCGCGCACGTGACAAGACGCCCGGTCACCCGTCCAACCGGCCGTCGCGACGGGGGAGTCGGGTGGTTCACACCCTGCACAACCTGGGGGCATGTCACCCCCCATTTCCGCAAAATCGCCCCGCGTTCCCTTCAACGACCTCAACGCCGACGCGCTCGCGGGAGGCAAGACGAAGATTTTGATGCCGGGCGATCAGCTCACCAAGGCTCAAGAGCAGAACATCATCGACGCGTTCAAGAAGGTCCCCCTGAAAGACCTCTCGCCCGAGGCGCTCGACGTCGTCAAAGCCGCGGTGAAGAAGTTCGAGAACGAGACCGGAAAGAAGCTCAAGGTCGACTACGACAAGATGACGGTCGGCAACATCAACGAGCTCGGGCCCAAGGTCGGCAAGGCGCTCGCCGACCACGTGAAGAAGAGAGACCCGGCGGCCTTCTACACGCTGGCGACCGCCGGCGCGGGCGGCGTGGTCGGCCTCGCGTACGCGAAGGGCTCTGCGGGGCTCGAGAAGCTGGGCATCCCCACGCACGGCGAGACGAGCTGGAAGGGCATCGACCTCAAGCTGAAGACGACGTTCGAGTCGGGCTTCGAGAACGCAAAGGCCAGCGGCTCGGCGGGTCGCAGCTTCGGCAAGTACGGCAAGGGGAAGGTCGAGGGCGGCGGCGGCGTGAACGGCTTCGACGGCGCGAAGGTCGAGTACGGAATCGGCACGAACGACAAGGTCGGCGTCAACGGCGGCGTCACCAAGAACAAAGAGGCCGGCCACACCGTCTCTGGCGGCGCGAACGGCACCGTGGGCCCGGTGAGTGTCTCGGGCACCGCGAGCCACGATACGCAGAAGGGCAAGACGTCGGTCTCGGGTGACGTCACGGTGAAGGTGGGCCCCGCCACGGTGAACGTGAAGGGCAGCAAGGGCCCCGACAGCAGCAGCGGCTCGGCGGGTGTGAGCGTCGACGTGAAGAAGAACGTGAAGGTCAGCGTGAGCGGGAGCACCTCGGTCGACGCCAAAGGCAAGGGCGAGCAGACCGTGTCGGGGAAGGTGACGTACACCGGCAAGCACGTCGACGTCGTCGTGTCAGGCACCGCGCGCAGGAGCGGCCAGGGCAAGCCCGGCACCGACTCCCGGGACCGGAACGAGGACATCATCGGCATCGGCATCAACGTCGAGCTCGACCGCACGCCCGCGAAGCCGAAGCTGAAGAGCGAGACCGCGCCGAAGGTGGACGCCGACACGATGAAGCGCGCGGTGACTGCCGGTGAGAAGGCGACGACTGCGGCGAAGCTCGCGCCGAAGGGCGTGAGCGAGGGCGACGCCATCGACCCGTCGATGCTCGCGACGACCGTCGCCACCCGGATCTACGAGGCCGCGAAGAACGGGAAGCCCAACGCCGAGCTCGTGCTGCCAGAGGAGTACCAGAAGCTCGGCCCCACGGAGCGGAAGCAGATCGCCGCCGAGATTGAGAAGGTCGCCCGGGCCGTGGCCGCCCAGATGCCCGAGTCCGGCAAGGTGTTCGCGCTCAAGGTGAAGTTCGGGAAAGAGAGCGAGACCGTCGGGCTGAAATGACGGCGCAGTGCGGCACGCCGGGCTCGGTGAACGAGAGGCCGAGGTCTGATGAGGTTCAGCGCGTGCGGGTCGCCACCTCGCCCAGGTCGATGAGGGTCGCGGCCAGACCGACCTCGGGTATGAAACACCCCACGACGGTCGCGGCGAGGTGCAGCACGCGCACGAGCTTCTGCGCGTTCGTCGCGTTCGGAGCCTGGCAGCAGTCGTAGAGCGCCTTGAGCGACGAGGCCACGGCCAGCAGGTTGACCGCGTTGCCGATGACGGGCAGCGCTTTCAGCAGCCCCTGGCTCACTGCGCCGAGCGCACCCGAGCGTGCCCCCAGCTTTGCGAGCGTCGCGGTGAGCTCGGCCGCCACACCGGCCAGGCCCTTGCCCGAGTTGAGGCCTCGCAGCGCCGCTGCCATCAGCCGTCTCCCGCTCGGGCCGCCGACCTGCTTGCCCAGCTCGAGCAGCGCCTTCACCGTCTGCGCGTTCGCGGCCTGCGGCAGCGATGAAGCCACGACCCGGCCGCCGGCGCCCGCGGCGCTCGACTCGACGAACGGCAGCGCCCGCCCCAACGCGCCGAGCACCTCGGGCGACTTCGTGAGCTCCACCGCGGTCGCTGCGGCCAGCCGTTGGGCCGCGCTCGGGGTGGGCTCGAGGCGCCGTGCCACCTCGTGCAGCAGCCGCGCGACCTCGGGCGGCAGTGCGGGGCCCGCGGGTGGGGCCACGGGGCTTCGTGCAGCGACCGGCGCGAAGCCATCGGGCCGGGCGGTGCGGCCGCGACGGGCCGGAGGTGCCGACGCGGCGGGTAGCAACGGTTGCCGCCGGGCGTCGACCTGCCGCGCCCGGTGCTGAACGACGAAGGTCTTCTTGACGGGTGAGCTCATGCACCTGGGGAGTGCATCGGCGATGCCGGGGCACCGCCCTCTGGAGCTGTGCGCGTAGAGGGCGGGGCGCCATCGATATTCCGTCGGGTCGACCCGACGCGCGTCGGTCAGACCCGGCGAACGTCGACCCCAGAGCTAGAAGCTGCCCGACAGTGACATCGCGGCGCCGCCGGGCAGGGGTACGATCGAGAACCCGACCGGGCCCGGCGCTTCGAGCAGCTTGCGCTCTTCTCGCCAGATGTTGATGACGTCGTCGTCGGGGGTGGCCCCCTGCTCGCCGAGAATCAGCAGGCCCCCCGAGAGCCCGACGAGGGCCACGCCCGAGGCGCGCATGACGACCGAATAGACCGGGTTCGACCATGGCCCGCCGTTGATCAAGGTGACGGCGAACGCGGCGATGCCCGTCACCACTCCGGCGCCGCCGATGAGCCGCAGCGCCCACGGTCTCAGATGCATGAAGTTGCCCCGGCCCTCGATGAACTCGTCGGCGCCGGCGATGGCCTCGCGCCACTGGCCCTCGGCGACGCGCCGCTCGAACTGCGCGTGCTGCTCTGCCCAGCCGTCGCCGGCGATCTTCGGCGTCACCAGCGCGGCGACGGCGGCGCCGATCGCCACGGAGCCGTAGATGGCAATGGTCGTCGCCCGCCCTGCGGGGTCGGTGTTCCAGCGCGCGACCGTCTCGGCGACGCCACCGGCGAGCGCGGCGGCGGCGATGCCCATACCGAACGCAAACATGAAGCGGTTGGTTCTCGCCTCGCGCCGCGCAGGGACGGCGAGCAAGAGCCGCATGCGGTCGAGATCGCTGCGCGCGAGGCCGATGTACGGCGAAGACGAGACCGCCTCGGCGTCGGCGCGCTTCTGCCACTCGGCGAAGGCCTGGGGGCCGTACGGTGATGCGAACAGCGCCCGCAGAGCGTCGTCGGCCCCGCGGGGAGCGGGACGCGCCGCCACGCGCGGCAGCTCGTCGAGCGCCGACGTGCTGCCGGCGCCCAGCCGCACCGCGCCGCCCTCGCGCTCGACGATCAGGTCGAACGCCGGCAGGCGCAGCTGCATGGTGCTGCCGGCCTCGGCGTGCACGTCGAACCACCTCAAGCCGGCGGCGTCGCGCAGCACGAGGCGCAGCGGCTGTGCGGGCTTCGCGGTGAGCTGCGTGCCGCCCTCGGCGAGGCTCGCGAACCGGGTCTTGCCGTCGCCGCGGGGCCCGCGTGCGAAGATTTGCGGGCGCAGGTTCGGGTTCGGCACCGAGCGCGTCGCGGTGTCGACGAACGCGGCGAGCTCGGCGTACGTCACCGCCCCGTCGGAGTCGACGTCGGCGGCGCCGGTCAGCGCCGACCGCACCGCGTGGCTGAAGATGCCCGACTGCAGCTCGGACCACTCGTAGACCTCGGCCTCGGCGCTCGTCGACAGCAGCACGCCGACGTTCGGCAGGCGCTCCGAGAGCTGCAGCGCCGCGTCTTTCGGGGTCGTGAAGTGCCGGCCGCCCGGCTTGCGCGGCGCGAGCACGAAGAACGAGTTGCAGCTGTCGAGAATGATGTGGGCCTCGTCGGCCCCCGCTGTGCGCAGCGCGGCCTCGAGATCGTCACCGGTGAACGTGCCGTCCG
>JAEUJP010000027.1 GCA_016793725.1 Myxococcaceae bacterium
AGCGACTACACGTTCGCGGTGTGGCACCAGGGCGTGCTCAAAGACATCGGCAAGGCGTACAGCGGCCTCACCGACGCAGAGATTCTGGCGCTCACGAAGCGCTTCGAAGCGCTGACGCTCGAGCGGCACGGCGGCCTGCACGTGGTGAAGCCGGTCGTCGTCATCGAGGTGGCGTTCGACGGGCTGCAGAAGAGCAAGCGGCACGCGAGCGGGTTTTCGATGCGGTTCCCCCGCATTCACCGCGTTCGCGACGACAAGCGGCCCGAAGACGCCGACACGCTCGAAGCGGCCCAGGCGCTGTTCGACGCCCAGGTGCAGAGCGGACATCGCGAAGGCTGAAGACCCGGTGTAGCGTTCGCCCACTTCGAGGGCCCATTCATGGCTGACTCCGACATCGACGACTCCGACGAAGTCACGGCGCTCAAGCCCACGAAGCTGAACGTGGTCATCACCGGCGCGAGCTCGGGCATCGGCGCCGCGCTCGCGAAGGGCATGGCGGCCGAGGGCCACAAGGTGACGATCGCGGCGCGGCGCGAGGGCAAGCTCCAGGCGACGGCGCGCGAGTGCAACGGCAGGGCGACCGTGGTGCCGACCGACGTCACCGTGCGGGCGCAGGTCGAGGCGCTGCGCGACAAGGCGATCGCGGCGATGGGCCACATCGACGTGTGGGTGAACAACGCAGGGCGCGGCATCGGCCGCAAGGTGGCCGAGCTCACCGAAGACGAGCTCGACGACATGATTCGCATCAACTGCAAGGCCGCGCTGTACGGCATGCAGGCGGTGCTGCCCCACTTTCTGCAGCGCAAGGGCGGCCACATCATCAACGTGTCTTCGGTGCTCGCGCGCGTGCCGGTAGCGAGCTCGCGCTCGGCGTACAGCGCCGCGGCCGCAGCGCTGGCGGCGCTGACGGCGAACCTGCGAATGGACATGACGGCCCAGTGCCGCGACGTGAGGGTGTCGCTGGTGCTGCCGGGTCACGTGGGTGAGACGGGGTTCTTCGACGCGGTGCTCGGCAGCAAGCTCGCTCCGCCGGGCAAGCTGCCGGTGCAGACGGCCGAAGACATCGCCGACATCATCGGGGGCATCATCGAGCAGCCGCGCGCCGAGGTGTACACGTCGCCGGTGCTGCGCGGGCTCCTGCGGCAGTATCAGGCCGACCTCGAGACGTTCGAGGTGGCGATGTCGCCGACGCCAGCGCTGCAGGCACCGGGGCTCGCGGGCCTGGCGGCGCGCATCGGCGTGAAGCTGCCTGAATCGTGACCTCAGGCCCCAGGTTGTTGCCTATGCTGTGACCCGCTTGGAGACCCTCGGCAACCCCCAGTGGTTCGGCCGCTACCGGCTCACCTCGCGCATCGCGACGGGCGGCATGGCCGAGGTCTACGTCGGCCGGCACATCACCGAAGACGGCACGTTCGGGCCGATGGTGGCGGTGAAGCGGCTGTTGCCGCACCTGATTCGCGACCAGGCCATCGTGCGCATGTTCTTGAACGAGGCGCGCATCACGGCGCAGATCGAGCACCCGAACGTCGTGCGCATCGTCGACCTGGGCCACGAGGCCGGCGAGCCCTACATCGCGATGGAGCTGCTCGACGGCCACACCTTCGCCGACCTGCGCGAGCGCGTCGCCGACGACGGCAAGCGCGTGCCCATCGGCATCACGCTCACGATTCTCACCGAAGCATGCCGCGGCCTCGACGCCGCCCACCGCGCGGTCGACGAGCGCGGCCAGCCGCTGCGGCTCGTGCACCGCGACTTCACGCCCGACAACATTCACGTCGGGTTCAAGGGCGAGGTGAAGGTCATCGACTTCGGCGTCGCGAAGACGGCGATGTGGGGCGCCGGCACCGAGCCGGGCACGCTGAAGGGCAAGTTCTTCTACATGTCGCCCGAGATGATTCTCGCGAAGCCCGTCGACCACCGCGCCGACGTGTTCGCCGCGGGCGTCATGCTCTACGAGCAGCTGTGCGGGCGCCGGCCGTTCACGGGCAACAGCGTCGACGAGGTCGTGATGCGCATCGCGCAGGGCAACCCCAGGCCCCCTCACGAGCTCGACCCGGCGGTGCCGCGGCCGCTCGAAGACGTGTGCCTCAAGGCGGTCGAGCACGACCCCGACAAGCGCTACCAGACGCTGCAAGAGCTCATCGACGCCATCAGCGCGATCGGCGGCGAGGCGCAGCTCGCCACGAGAGAAGCGACCGGCGAGTACGTGAGCAAGACCTTCCCCCAGAACAAAGACGCGAAGCGCGACACGCTGCGCAAGGCGCGCGAGCACGACCCGTCGTACCCCGGGCCGCCGTCGCCGTACGCGGGCTCGCCCATCTCACCCGGCGCTTCGCCGTCGATGGCGCCGACGCAGCCTCCAGGGTCGACGCTGGGCGCAGAGCCGCCCACGGGGCCGAAGATGAACCCGGCCCCCCCGAATTCTCCGAAGCCGATCGACCCGGCGCAGAAGGCCCTGCTCAAGAAGGTGGGCGTGGCGGGCGCGGTGGCGCTGGTGTTGGGGCTCCTGGTCGTGGTGGTGCCGAAGCTCGGCCTCAGCGCGACGCCCGACGAGGCGCTGGCGAAGGCGCAGGCGACGAAAGACCCGAAAGAGCGCGCCGCGCTGCTCGATGACCTGGCCGAGAAGAACGCGACGGGCGAGCAGCTCGAGCAGGCGGGCAAGCTCCTGCTCGAGGTGAAGGCCGGCCCGGGCGCCGCCAGGCTCGCCGAGGCGTGGCGCACGAGAGAGCCGAACAACCCGAAGGCGTGGCTGCTCGAGGCGCGCGCCGCGATCTTGACCCGCAAGGGCAAGCGGGTCGAGAGCGCGCTCGAGCAGGCGAGAGACCTCGCGAAGAACGACCCCGAGCCGTTCGTGGTGATGGCCGAGTTCAAAGAGACGCTCGGCGAGCCGATGCAGGCGCTCGACGCGTGGGCCTCTGCCCTCGCGCGCAAGCCCGACGAGGTGCGGTTCAAGGCGCGCATCGGCTACTGGCAGTCGCAGGCCGGCCAGCTCGATCAGGCGCAGGTGACGCTCGGGCAGGTGCTGCAGAAGCAGTTCGACCCCGTCTCGGCGGCCGAGCTCGGCTTCGTGAAGTTCCGCAAGGGTGACCCCGGCGGCGCCGCGCGCACGCTGAAAGAGGTCATCAAAAAAGACCCGACGTCGATGGCGGCGCACTACTACCTGGGCGCGGTGCTCTATCAGCAGCGCGACGCGAAGGGCGCGCGCGCCGAGTACCTCGAGGCCGACAAGCTCGCGCCCACCGACTCGCGGCCGCTGATCGCGCTGTGCGAGATGGAGGCCCAGACGAACGCGCCCGAGCTCGAAGAGACGAAGAAGGCGATCGCGACGCGCTTCGAAGACGGCAAACAGCTGGTGGCGCGGTGTGCCGCGGCGGCGCCGCCGCCGGCCGACTAGAAAGAGGTCATGCCCCGCGCGCTGATCATCAACGCCGACGACCTCGGCTACGAGCCCGAGGTGACGCGCGGCATCATCGAGGCGATGCGCGAGGGCGTGGTGAGCTCGACGACGTTCATGGTGAACGGGCCCCACTCGGCCGCTGCCGCGGCCGCGGCGAAGGGGCTGCCGGTCGGGCTGCACCTGAACCTCGCGCGGTGGGCGAAGCTGTCGGCGAAGGGCGAGTGGGACGAAGCGCAGGCCGCCGCGCTCGACGCCGGCGGGGCCGCGAAAGAGACGCACGCGCAGCTCGAGCGGTTTCAGAAGCTGATGGGCCGGCCGCCGACCCACGTCGACGTTCACAAACACCTGCACCGGCACGCGGCGGTGCTCGAGGGCGTCGCGAAGGCGGCTGCGCAGCACCGGCTGCCCGTGCGCAGCATCGACAAGGCCATGCGGGGCGCGCTGCGCAAGCTCAAGGCTGCGACGAACGACCACTTCATCGGTGATGCGGTGGCGGGCGGGCCTGCCTACTGGTCGCTCGAGCAGCTCGAGCGCTCGCTCGAACAGCTGCCCAAGAGCGGCGTCATCGAGCTGATGTGCCACCCGGGCCATGCCCCGCGGCTCATCGAGAGCGGCTACGGCGCGCAGCGCGAGGTCGAGCTCGCGACGTTCACGAGCCCCTCGGCGCGCGCCTGGCTCGAGCGAATCGAGGTGGTGCCCGTGTCGTGGGAAGCCGCGTTCACCTAGAGCGCCGCCCGGGCCACCTCGCCAAAAGCGAAGCGGCCGCCCGGCGGCACCTCCAAACCGCCTTGGCGGTTCACCCACCTAAGCGCTGGTGTCGATCGAGCCCATGTCGGCGTAGCGCGGGCCGGCCGCGGCGCCCACCCGGTCGAGCGTGCCGAGCTCGTCGGCCGAGAGCTTCACGGCCACGGCGCCGCAGTTGTCGTCGAGGTACTTGCGCCGCTTGGTGCCGGGAATCGGCACCACGTCGGCCCCGCGCGACGAGAGCCACGCGAGCGCCACCTGCGCGGCGGTCGCCTTCTTCGCCGCGGCCACCCGCTTCACCTCTTCGACGAGCGCGAGGTTCTGCTTCAGGTTCTCGCCCGACATGCGCGGGTAGCGTTCGGCGCGAAAGTCGCCCTTCCCCAGTGCCTTCGGGTCGGCGAGCGTGCCGGTCAGCAGCCCGCGGCCCAGCGGGCTGTACGCGACGAAGCCGATGCCGAGCTCGCGCGTCGTCTTCAGAATGTCGGCTTCGACGTGCCGCTCGAAGATCGAATATTCGGTCTGGAGCGCGCTGATGGGGTGCACCGCGTGCGCGCGCCGAATCGTCTTCGCCGACGCCTCTGACAGGCCGAGGTACCGCACCTTGCCCGCCTTCACGAGCCCCGCCATCGCGCCGACGGTGTCTTCGATGGGCACCTTCGGGTCGACGCGGTGCTGGTAGTAGAGGTCGATGACGTCGACGCCGAGCCGCGAGAGCGACGCGTCGCACGCCTTCTTCACGTAGTCGGGGTGGCCGTTGAGGCCGACCCAGCTGCCGTCTTCGCGGCGCTCGTTGCCGAACTTCGTCGCGATGACGACGCGGTCGCGCTTGCCCTTCAGCCACCCGCCGAGCAGCCGCTCGTTCGTGAACGGCCCGTACATGTCGGCGGTGTCGAAGAAGTCGATGCCCAGCTCGAGCGCGCGATCGAGCGTCGCGAGCGACTCGGCGTCGTCGCGTGGCCCGTAGAACTCGCTCATGCCCATGCAGCCCAGCCCCAGCTCCGACACCTTCAGCCCCTGCTTGCCCAGCGTGCGGTGGTTCATGGCGCGAGAAGGTAACAACACCCGGCGTGCGCCGCCCGCGCGTTAGACAAACCTCGAAGTGATACCGCGGTGGCTGCCCAACGCCTTGACGTTCGCCCGCATCGGCCTCGTGCCGGTGTGGCTCGCGCTGGCGTTCTCGATGCGCTCGCGCGCGCTCGACGGAGCCGACGTGCACCGTCTGCCGCTGGTGCTGCTCGTGCTGCTCATCGGGGCGACCGACATGATCGACGGCTTTCTCGCGCGGCGCTTTCAGCTGGCGACCAACCTCGGCGCGACGCTCGACGCGGTCGCCGACAAGCTCGCGTCGTTCGCGGCCGTGACCTTTCTCACGTTTCTCGCGGC
>JAEUJP010000052.1 GCA_016793725.1 Myxococcaceae bacterium
GCACTTCACCTTCCGGTGCTTGCCGAGGAGGGGATAGGCCGACCCCTTCTTGTGGTCGTACTTCGGTGTCTTCTTCCAGTCGTCCGCGCCGTGGCAGCGCTCGCACTCCTGGGAGGCGCCGCCGCGGTGCTCGTCGAAGTGGCACGCGCTGCACGCGCGCGGAGCGCCGAGGAAGGTGCGGCAAGCCGGGTACCGGTCGACCCACGCCTTCACCTCGGGCAGCGCGAGCAGCTCCTTCTTGTGACACTCGCTGCACTCGAGCTTGCGGTGGCCGCCCTCGAGCGGCCAGCCGGCCGCTGCGTGATCGAACCCCTTCACTCCGCCGGGGCCCCACTCGGTGGGCGGCTGCTTGCGGCCGAGGTGATCGCGGTGGCACTTCTGGCAGGCGTCGAGCTGCGCCGCGGGCAGCCGGCCGTGGTAGCCCCTGCCGCGCGCGACCTGACCGGCCAGCTCGGAGTGGCAATCGAGGCAGAGCCTGCCCGACAGCTCGTCGCCGCTCGGGTGGCAGGCCTTGCAGCGCGACACACCCTCGAGGTGCGCGTGCTGCTGAATCAGCTCGCCGGGGCTGAAGAGGTCCGCCCGCGCTGGCGTGCTCGAGAGCACGGCCGCGGCGCAGGCGCCCAGTCTCATGAGGCGACCCAGTGGTACCCCAGCGCGAGCGAGACGGCGACGTGGGCCAGCACGAGGAGCACCAGCGCGATCGCCAGCACCACGTGCACGAGCCGCCACACCGAGAACGCCCGCTTCAGCGCGGCGAAGAAGCGCGCCTGAACCCGAAGCCTCCACAGTCGCTCGAACGCGAGACAGAATGTCTCATCGTCTCCAGCACTTCGGAGCAACGGCTTGATCCGGATCAACTGCCGGCGGGTCTCAATCCACTCGGCGGGCAGCCTCCGCAGCGCGAGCAGACCCCCGCCGGCCGCCACGGGGGCCGCCGACACCTGAGCCAACAGGCCCTGCACGTCGCAGGCGTCGGTGAGGTGCCGCATCAGCGCCTCGACGCGCCCCCGCATGCGCGCCCAGCGCCGCTCGACCTCGTCGAGCTGCGCGCCTTTGAGCGGCATCAGGCCGTAGGCGAAGCGGCCGAGCAGCCCGGTGAGCACGAGCAGCGTCAGCGTCAGCGAGGTCAGCGTGGCGAGCACGTTGTTCGTCTTGAACGCCGCGTGGAACAGCACCATCAAGGGGCCCAGCGTGCCGGCGAACTGGTGGAAGGTGAGCCACCGGCCGATCGGCGCCGCGCCCTTGAGCGCCCGCACCCGCTTGCGCACGGAGTACGCGAAGTTCGAGAGAATCAGCAGCGTCGCCACGATGCCCACGCCGTGGCCCCACGCGCCCGAGGGCTTCAAGAGCTTGTGCAGCGGGTGCGCCGCGCGCGCCGCCTTGCCCAGCAGGTAGTAGTCGTAGCCCACCACGGCGAGCACCAGCAGCACCAGCGCGGCGACGCCGGCGAGCGCCCACGCGAAGCGCCCCCGGCGCGCCTTCGCTCCCGCGTCGGCCTCGGCCGCCGCCGGCGCGACGCTGCCGAAGTAGCGGCCCACCTCGACGCCGGCGCGCTCGAGGAACTGCAGCGGCAGCTCGCCGCCCGCGCAGACGAGCACGAAGTCGTTCGCGAGCCGGGCCTTCCTCCCGCCCGCGCTCAGGGTGACGTCGCGGAGGCCGACCTCGGCCACCGTCGTCGAGAAGAGCGCGGTGAGGCGGCGGGCCTCGACCTCGGCGGCCAGGCGGCGCTGGTTCGCCGAGCGCGCCGACAGCCGCCGGCCGCGGTGCGCGAGCGCGACCTGCGTTCCCGGCACGGCCGCGAGCTGCAGCGCGGCCTCGACGCCTGCGTCGCCGCCGCCCACCACCAGCACCTTCTTGCCGCGGTACTGCGCCGCGTCGATCAGCCGGTAGGCGACCTTGGGCAGGTCCTCGCCAGGCACGCCGAGCCGCCTCGGCGTGCCGCGGCGCCCCGTCGCGAGCACGACCTTGCGCGCGCGCATGGGGCCCTTCGAGGTCTGCACCGTGAAGTCGCCGTCTTCGCCGTCGATGCCCTCCACCCGCACGCCGGTCTCGACCGCGAGCCCCTTCACCCGGATGAGATCGCGGAACAGCTCGAGCAGCTCCTCCTTCGAGAGCTCGGCCTCGCCGAACGGCCCGTACCCGGGCACCTCGACCGTCTCGGTCATCACGATCTTCTGCCGCGGGTAGTGCGCGACCGTGCCGCCGAAGGCGGGCTCCTGGTCGACGAGCCTCGCGCTGAGCCCGGCGTCTTTCAGACCGGCCGCGGTCGCCAGCCCCGCAGGGCCCGCGCCGACGATCAAGACGTCGACCTGGCCGCGGCCGGGCCGGCCCTTCACGCGGCCCTTCAGCGCCCGCGCCGCCTCGAGCCCCTGAGTGATGGCGTTCTTGATGAGGCCCATGCCGCCCAGCTCGCCGACGACGTGCACACCGGGGCGGCTCGACTCGAAGCCGTCGTCGAGCGCGGGCAGGTCGACGCCGCGCTCGGCGCTGCCGAACACCAGGCGAATGGCGCCGACCGGGCACTCGAGCGCGCAGCGGCCGTGGCCGATGCACGCGCTCGGGTCGAGCAGCCGCGCGCGCCCGTCGACCAGGCCGATGATGTCTCCCTCGGGGCACGCCGACATGCACGACGTGCAGCCGATGCACTTCTTGTCGTCGATGAGGGGGTGCAGCGTGGCTGCGGGAGCCGGCGCGCGCGCGAGCGCCTCCTCGAGCGCGGCGGCGTCGCGCTCTTCGCGCCGCCGGCGCAGGCTCACCGCGTAGGCGCCGGCGCCGAGCGACAGCGCGATCGGCAGGAGCAGCAGCAGCCAGTCGAACGCGAGCGCGTGATGCACGGTGCCCACCGCTCAGCGCTCCGCCGCTTCCCAGTCGACCACCCAGCGCAGGACCTTCAGCGCGTTCGCCGCGCTCATGCCCTCGTGCCCCGAGCGCGAGAAGACGACGAGCGTCGAGACCGCATCTCCGGGCACGACGTTCGGCTGCGAGTCACGGCCGTTTCCCATCGCGCCGCCGTAGCTCGTCAGGCTGTAGCTCGCCGACGGAGTGCTCCCGCCGTGGCAGGTCGTGCACCCCTCGTTCGCCATGACCGGGCGGATGTCGGTGTCCCAGGTCATCGGCCGCCCGGCATCCATCGCTGCGCCTCCGCCGGCGCCCGCGTCGGTGCTGCCGCCTCCGTCCCGTCCCGCATCGGCCGCGCCGCCACCGGCACCCGCATCACTTCCGGCGTCGGGCGCCGCCGCCGCGCGGTACGGAGCGCCCTGCGCCGCCCAGGCGCTCCACCGCGCGAGCACGGCCGCGTCGAGCGTGACCTTCGTGTGGCCGCCCGCGCCGTTCGCCTTGGGGCCGAGGTCGGCGGCGCGCTGCGACGCCTCTCTGTGGTTCGCCTGCCACTGCGCGTCGCTCGAGGGGCCGGGCGTCACCTTCATCGGCGGCGCGCCGGCGTGGCAGGTCGTGCACTTCGCGGCCTCGAGGTCGGCCTGAACCTGCGGGCGGTAGTAGACGGCTGGTTGCGCCGGGCCGCCGCCCGCTCCGCCGCCCTCGCCGTCGCCGCCGACGTAGTCGGAGGCCACGCCGTAGCAGCCCGGCTGGCTCGAGAGGAGCAGCAGACAGCCTGCGATGGCGAGTGCGGTGCGCATCAGTCGATGGTCTTGAGGAAGGCGACGAGGTCGTCGATCTGTTCGCAGGTGAGCTGCGAGATGCCGCCGTTGGTGTCGACCTGCCCGTTGAACTCGTTGAACGGCCGCTCGCCGGGCTGCAGGCACCGGTGGTTCGGCGTGAGAATCGTCTCGCGAATGGTTCGCGCGCGCCCGTCGTGGAACAGGGCTCCCTTGCGGTCCCACAGGCCGCGCAGCGTGTTGGCGTTGAACGCGCCGTCGACGGCCATCTCGACGAACTTCACCGAGATGTCGGGGTCGAGATCGCGCCGCGGCCGGTCGTACTTGCCCGGCGTGGTGATGCCCTGGAACTGCCTTGGGCTCGAGAACGTCGGCGGCGGGTGGCAGGCGGCGCAGCCCACCTCGTTCGAGAAGTACAGCGAGCGGCCGCGCTCGACGGCCTCGGTGCCCTTGTCGAACGGGCTGGGGTTGAGCCGGGGCTCGACCACCAGGTAGTCGGCGATGTGCAGCGACATCTGGTGGAAGTCGCGCTGCAGGCCGAAGAGCGCCTTCGTCTTCAGCTTGTAGAACTCGTCGCGCCGCGCGACCTGCAGCGTGTACGAGAGGTCGTGGAAGTCGGCGCGCACCGAGATGCCCTCCATCTCGAGGCGGAAGTCGGTCTCGTCGAACACGCCCTCGATGAGCAGGGGGCGCGTCTCGTGCACGTCGCGCAGGATCATCGCCGAGCGCCGCCCGAAGCTGCGCACCACGTCGACGTTCCAGTTCTTGCCGTCGTTCTCGACGTCAGGGTGGCAGTGGATGCAGCTGATGTCCCCGTCGGTGGCGAACTTCGAGGTGTGGAACATCAGCTCGCCGATCTCGGCGCTCGTGGCGGGGAACGTGGGCTGCACCCTGCCCACCGCCACGTCGACGCGCGTGCCGTCTGCGGGCGAGATGAGGCTCACCGATTCGCTCAGCATGTTCGCCACCACCAGCGTCTGGCCGTCGGGCGTCACGCCGAGCCCGCGCGGCGCGAACCCGGTGTCGAAGACCCGGTTGATCTGAAGTTTCGGCGCCGCGGGCGCCAGGGCCGCGTCGAGCGTCAGCTCCGCGACCTCGAACGACGAGCCCATGGTGACGTACGCGCGCGAAGGGCCCACCACCGCGACGGTGTAGGGCAGCGAGCCCACCACCTGCATCAGCTCGGGCGGGTAGTCGCCCTCGCGATCCACCTCGGAGATCTCCGCGGAGTCCGACGTGTAGCGGATCACCACCTGGTCGGTGGCCGGGTCGACGAAGGCGATCTCGTTCTGCACGTCGGAGAAGCCGCGCGAGCAGGTGTGGTCGGTGATCCGGGCGAAGATGCCGTCGCCCTGCACCCCGGGGTAGTCGCCGT
>JAEUJP010000056.1 GCA_016793725.1 Myxococcaceae bacterium
CATCGGGCGCCAGCAGGGCTGCGACGCCGTCGAAATCGCCACGCCCACATCGCTCGATGTAGTCGAGCGCCACTCTTTTCGGTTCCATGAGCTCATGACCGGTGAGCCCCCTCAAACTGTGCGCGGCAGATCGAAGCTCGCGAAATGGTCGGCGCCGATGAAGACCTGCAGCTGGGCGACGCGGTCAGCGACGAAGCGCGTCGGCATGATCGAGTGGCGAACTCTCGAGCGGTAGAACGCCAGCGCCGGCAGGCCGTTGGCGCGGGTGGGCAGCGCGATGAAGCCCGGCGCCCAGGCCTCGGCGAACCGCGCGGAGCCGAGGAAGCGGGCGACATCTTCGCGACCGTGCAGCCACAGCGGCCAGGGCGGCATCTCGAGCTCGACGTCGTCGCGCAGCAGCTTCACGAGGCCGTCGAGGTCGCGCTGTTCCCACGCACGAATGAAGGCACGCAGGGTCTCGGGCGCCGGCTCGTCTACGGGCGGCGGTCGAGCCGGCTCGATGGCCTGCCGGGCGCGGTGGAGCGCGCTGTTCACCGAAGAGAGTGAGAGCTCGAGATCGGCGGCGATGTCTTCAGCGCTGTAGCCGAGCACGTCTTTCATGAGCAGTGCCGCGCGCTGCTTCGGCGGCAGGCGCTGCAGCAGTGCGACGAAGGCGAGCGCGACGGTCTCGCGGGCCTCGGTGGGGTTCTCGAAGAGCACGGCGTCGGAAGCGGGCGTCACCCAGCGCGCGGGTTCAGGCTCGCCGAGCGGGCCGAGCGGGTCACCGGGCTCGGCCTCGAAGCGCGGCAGCGAGCGGCCGTGCCTCTGCAACGCGTTGATGCAGGCGTTGGTGGCGATGGTGAAGAGCCAGCGCTTGAGCGACGCGTCGCCGCGGTAGCCCTCGCGCGCACGCCACGCCCGCTCGATCACGTCTTGGGCGACGTCTTCGGCCTCGGCCCACGAGCCCAGCATGCGGTAGCAGTGGCGCAGCAGCGCGGGGCGGCAGGCGACGACCGCGGCTTCCAGCTCGGTGCTCACGGCGGCGTCTTTAACGTAGGGGCTCGCGGCGCCGCACCCACGAATCGGGGGGCGGCGAACGCAAGGCGACGATGCCGCCCACGATCGCGCAGGTGGTGTCGCGATCGCCGAGCGCCGAGACCGTCGCCCACAGCGCGTCTTCGTAGGAGTCGATGTGACGTGCGGCGCACCACAGCGAGAACGGCACGGTGTCTTCGGCGAGCACGTTTTCGCCGGCACCGACGCGCGTTGCGGCCTGCCAGACGGCGCCGTGGAAGTCGGCGATCGACTCGCAGCGCCGGCGGGTCTCGCTATCGGGCAGCGCTGAGAGCACCACATCGAACATGTTGACCTCGCCCGTGCACGCCCATGCGGCCGCGAGCGCCACCGCGATCGCACCCGCGATGCCCTCGGGGTGGGCGTGGGTGATCTCTGCGCTGCGACGCGCCTGCTCGGCGACCTGCTTCAGGTCGCCCGCGAAGTACGCACCGACGGGCGCCGCGCGCATCGCGCCACCATTGCCCTTCGAGCCGTCGCGGTACGGGAGCCGCGCGGCGATCTTCCACGGCGTGCCGCTGTAGATGGCCTCGAGAATGTCCTGCGCCTTCGCTCCGTAACCGCGCATGCGGTCTTCGCGAAAGCGGCGCGCGAAGCCGGCTGCGAGCGCGTCCTGGTCGATCGCGCCGTGTTCACGCAGCACGTCCCGAATGCTCAGCGCCATGGCGGTGTCGTCGGTCCACCTCCAGGGCCCCTCAGGCAACTGGCGCGCTTCGATGCGCGGCACGATCGTCGTCGGCAGCCCGAAGTGCTGCTCGCCGAAAGCGTCGCCCACCGAGAGGCCTGCGAGTGAACGTTCTGCGCGCCCGAACCGGCTGAGGTGGTCACGATCCATTTTGCTCCTCTACGCCGTCTCAACAGACATGCAGGCACCGCACGATCTCGACAAGCTCGCCAACACCCTCAACGGCCTCGCCATTCTCGGCTGCCTGCCCGGCAGCCCGGCCGCCGCTGCGGGCCTGCGCTACGGCGACATCTTGCTCTCGGTGAACGGCCACCCGACTTCAGTGTGGACCGACTACGTCGCCTTCTCACGGCTCCACGGTGATCGCATGTCGTTGCGTGTCTTCCGAAACGGTGCCGAGCTCGACTGCGAGGTCGCACTCGACCCGCTCGTTCGCACGCCCACCGAGACGCTCACCCAGGTCGTTCGTTCGGGCCTCTTGCCGAGCAGGGCCGGCGCAGTCGCCGCCGTGCACCTCGACGCGCTCGCGCGCCGCGGCTCGTAGCGCTCAGAACGTGAACGACTGAAACGCGCGCCCGAACGCGACCTGCAGCCCCACGTAGACGTCGTTCGACACCCCGTACAGCACCTGCCACGCGCCCTCGGCGTCACGGCTGCGCACCGAGCGAAAGAACAGATCGTACGTCGCCGTCAGCGAGAGCACCGAAAACAACGGCACCACCAGCCGCGCCCGCGCCCGTGCCTGGCTCTGCGTCGGGCCGCCCAGGTCGCGCACCCAGTAGTCGAGGTTCGTCTCGGCCTCGAGCCAGCGCTGCCCCAGCTTGATGATCTTCAGCGGCCGCAGCTGCCAGCCCGCCACGAGCACGAACGCCGCCGGAGGCACCTGCGGGTTCAGATCTTCCCGCTGCGCGAACACCTCCCACGTCGCGCCCGCGCCCACGTACACCGCGAACTGCGACAGCAGCTCGAACCGCACCCCCGCCGTCGGCAACAGCTGCAGATGGTGGTAGCGCCGCGTCTCGGGCCGCGTGAGCTCCGACTCCACGAACACGTCTGCGTACGGCCGCGGCACGTACCAGGCCGCCGACCCGAACACCTTGCGCCCGAACGCCAGCGTGCGCGCCGTCAACAGGTCGACGTTGTTCACCGCCCCCGTCGTCGTGCCGTCGAGCGCCGTCGTGTCGACCACGCCGTACCGCAGCCGCGCCTGATGCTCGAACGCGTACAGCGGGTGATCGCCGATCGCCCGCGCCTCGGTCTCACCCACCAGGCTCAGCGACTGCCCGCGCAACAGCTGCGTGTCTTGAAACACCGACTGGTTCGGGTTCGACACGCTCACCGACGTCAGGTCGAGCTGCAGCCGGTAGCTGAACCACCACCGCGCCCGCTCGGCCGGGTCGATCGGCTGCGACAGCAGCGGCCCCGGCTTCTTCACCGACAACCAGTCGCGCAGCAGATCGCGCACGATCGTCGACCCCAGCGCCTCGGCCTCTTCGAAGATGCCCCCGAAGCGCTCGGCCACGAAGTCGGTCGTCACCACCCGGTACGTCTGCGTCGGCTCGAGCGCGCGCCCGTTCACCTTCCACGCACCGTCTTTTTTTGCCCCACGAATGAACGCGCTCTTCGCCTCGCCCGAGTCGAGAAACTCTGCCAGCGCCGCCCCCGTCACCGTCACCACCCGCATGCGGTTGTCGAACGGCAGCGCCTGAAAGAGCGCCAGGTGCGTCAGCGGAGTCTCGAGCGGCCACGGCGCCGCCGCGCTGATCGCCGGCCCGTTGATGACCGCGACCTCGGCCCGCGCGTACTCGCGCATCACGTCGAGCACCAGCGCCGCCGCCTCGTCGCGCGTCAGCGGCTGGCCGAGCAGCCCTCGGGGGAAGGGCTCCTGGTACAGGTCGCACAGCTCGCGGTTCAGCGACTGCGAGAACGCCACCACGCTGTCGGGCGCGCTCTTCGGCTCGGCCGGCTCAACCCGCAGCGTGCCGTCGTACCGAAGCTCGATCACCAGCGCCTCGCCCGGCCGCGTCGCGATCAGCGGCAGGCCTGCCCCGCCCACCATCGCCGAGCGCAGCGGCTCGAGCTGCGCATCGATGACGAGCACGTCGGGCAGCGCCGCCGCGTCGAGCGCGCGCACCAGCGCCAGCGTGTCGGGCAGCTCGTCGCCGATCGCCGGGTCGTACACCGCCACCACCCGCGTCGCCCCGAGCGCCCGCGCCCGCCGCGTCGCATCGGCGAGCGCCTCGGCCGGCGGCTCGAGCTTCACCCCCGAGCTCAGGTCTTTCGACACACCCGTCATCGCCTGCGGCGACAGCGCCGCGATGAAGCCGACCTTGCCGACCGGAGCGTCGACGAGCAGCGGCTCTTCTGCCCCGTTGATCACCGCGTCGCACAGCGCGACCGCGTCGCCCGTGCAGCTCAGGTTCGTGAGGGTGGTGCGCAGGCCCTGCTCCGACAGCGCGCGCGTGAACGCGAGCAGGTGCGGCCGCGTCGACGCGAAGTCACGGTGGGCGAGCGCGCGGCCGGCGAGGCCGAGGTCACGAATCGAGCGCGCGAGCGACTCGAGATCTTGCTGCACCGCGAAGCGCCCGATCGCCGACGCCCCCAGCAGATCGCCCGCGTCGAAGCGCAGCGTGCCCGGCGGCAGCGCGCTCACCCGGGCGCTGAGCCGCTCGAACGGTGACTCGGTGAGCGGCTCCGTGCAGGTCGACGCCGCGAAGCGGCCCGCGAGCGCGTGAATCACCGCGACGCTCAGCGGCCCGCGGTACGGCGCCTCGACGACGACCGGCGCCGGCTCGGGCGGCAACGGCTCTTCACCCAGCTCGGTGTCGGGGTCGACCCCTTCGCCCGCGTCGGGCGTCATCAGATCGTCGGCGACCACCTCGGGCGCGGGAGCCGGCTCACCCGCATCGCCCTCGAAGAACCCTGCGTCGACCTCACCTGCATCGGCCTCGTCGTCGAAGCCGGCGTCGGCGTCGGCGACTGCCACGGCGAGGGTGAGGAGGATCACGGGACTCACGGACGCGGATCCACCCTCTTAACGGCGTCAGCACCTCACGGCTTCGTCAATTCGAGCTTCAGCGCGTCGCCCTTCGCCGCCGCCTTCACCAGCGTCTCGGCCGCGCTCGACCAGCTCGTGCCCGCCGCGAGCTTCACCACCCGACCCTTCGCGCCGAGCTTCAGCTTCACGCCCAACATCGGCGGGTTCGGGGCGAAGCTCTCCCAGAGTATTTTCCGCAGCGCCGGCAGCTCGAGCTTGCACTCACACTTCGGCAGCGCATCGGCGAGCCGCGTGAACGGCGTGCGCAGCTCCTGCGACGAGCCCTTCTGGTAGAACGCCTCGACCGCCGCCTGACACCGCTTCATCACCTGGCCGCCCAGCGCGCCGATCACGCCCACCCGCTCGGGCAGCTCGAGAATCGACTGCGCCCGCTTCACGTCTTCGTCGATCGCCGACGGCCCCGGCGGCGCCGGCGTGAAGCGCTCGGCGAACAGCAGCACGCCTGACTCGAGCCCCACCGCGGTGAACGCGTCGGCCGCCGCCACCACCTGCTCCCACCGCGCCGCGCGATCGATCGCGAAGCCCACGTCGAGCGGCAGCTTCACGGCCCGGCTCTCGCGCAGCGCCCTCTGCAGATCGCCCGCCGGCACACCGCTCAACGTCGTCTCGGTCTCGTCGAGCGTGATGGTCGCCGTCACGGCGAATGCGCTCAGCGGCTTGCCCGGCCGCTCGTCGAGCTGAAGCCCGTTCGGCAGCAGCGGCCCGACGTGGTCGACCTGCGCCGCGAACGCCCGCAGCCACTTCGCCGTGTCTTCGACTTCAGCGGCGCACGGCGACGCCGCGAGCCAAACCGCCACCCAGCTCGAGATCATGGCGGCTTGATATCGCGGAAGACGGCTCGCGATATGACCCTTCGCATGCTGCACCTCTTCGCGATGCTCATGCTCACCGCCGACCCGCCGCCGCCCCTCACGCTCGACGTCATTCGCGACGTCGTGCACGAGCACCGCGCGCAGATTCGCAAGTGTTACGACGTCTCGCCGAGCGGCAAGAAGAAGGCTTCTGCGAAGGTCGTCGTGCGGTTCGTCATCGGCGACGACGGCAGCGTCGGTGAGGCCGCCGTCAAAGAGGTGACGGTCGACGACGAGGCGCTCGAGACCTGCATCGTGGGCGCGGTGAAGACGTGGAAGTTCCCCAAGCCGAAGCACGGCCCCGCGGCCATCAACTTTCCCTTTCAGTTCGG
>JAEUJP010000072.1 GCA_016793725.1 Myxococcaceae bacterium
CTCGACGTGTCGCGGGTGACCTCGGGCAAGGTGACGCTTGCGCCGAAGCCGGTCGATCTGCGTGAGGTGATCTCACACGCGGTGCGCACGCACGACGCGTGGGTCGAGGGGCGCCACATGAAGGTGGTGCTGTCGTTGGGCGAGGCGCCCGCGATGGTGTACGGCGACCCGGCGCGCCTCGAGCAGATCGTCGTGAACCTCGTGGGCAACGCGCTCAAGTACACGCAGGCAGGCGGGCGGGTCGACGTCGAGCTGAGGCTCGACCGGGCGACGAACGAGCACGTGCTCAAGGTGCGCGACACGGGCGTGGGCATCGAGCAGAAGGCGCTCGATCGCATCTTCGAGCTGTTCGCGCAGGTCGACGGCACGCTCGACCGCTCGCAGGGTGGCATCGGCCTGGGTCTCACGCTGGTTCGCTCGCTGCTGGCCATGCACGGGGGCTCGATCGTGGCGACCAGCGAAGGCCTGGGCATGGGCAGTGAGTTCATCGCGCGCCTGCCGCGCGCGGCGGTTCACCCGGTCGAAGAGCCCGAAGCTCGGGTGCAGCACGAGACGAGCGCGCGCCTCGATGTCGTGCTGGTGGAAGACAACATCGACATTCGCGAGATGATGAAGGAGCTGCTCGAAGACGACGGCCATCGGGTCTCGGTCGCGGCCGACGGCAGCTCGGGCCTGTCGCTGATTCTCGAGAAGGCGCCCGATCTGGCGATCGTCGACATCGGGCTGCCGGTGCTCGACGGCTACCAGGTGGCGAAAGAGGCGCGGGCGCGCGGGCACTCGGGCCGCATGCTGGCGATGACGGGCTACGGCCAGCCGGAAGATCGCACGCGCGCCGAGCAGGCGGGGTTCGACGCGCACCTCACGAAGCCGGTCGACGTCGACGCGCTGCGCGCGGCGCTCACCGAGGGCCGGGCGGGCTAGCGCCCGAAGACGCTGGCGGGAAACGCGTCGCCGCACGAGCGGCACACGAGCGACCGGGTCGCGCCGAGCGGGTCGTACACGTTCGACTCGCGCCCGCAGTGGGGGCAGGGCCGCGGAGTGGGAAACGAGACCTGCGGCGCGGCGTGGCGCGGCAGCTCGGTGAACGGGGGCAGGAGGCCGGTGCGAACGACGACCTGGGTCAGCGCGCCTTCGGCCCGGCGAATGATGAAGGCGACGTGCTCGGGGTTCGGCAAGATCCACACGCGGGCGGTGCGCTGCGGCAGCTCGAGGTACGTCGGCACGTCGACCCGTGCGAGGCCGGCGAGCTCCATGAGGCTCGAGACGAAGGCCGGCATCGCGGCGGCGCCGAAGCGGTCACGGGTGCCGCCGTCACGGCGATACAGCTCGAGCTCGCGGCCTGAGACGACGACGTCGGTGTCGGCCTCGAGGAGGAAGTGCTCGAGACCCGACGCTGCGGCCGAATGTACGCGCTCGCCCGCGAGCACGCTCTGCACCATGCGGAAGTCGGCGTCGCTCAAACGGCGCGGAGTAAAAACGCCGGCGCCGGGCGCACACAAGGAGCCGCCGCGCCTACACGTGGCCTCAGGGTGACGCCGCGGGCTGTGCCGGGGCCGGAGCGGGGGCTGCTGTCTCGGGGGCCGGCGCAGGCGTCGGGGTCGCGCCGGCCGGCGGGTTTGCCGGGGCAGAGAGGCCATTCACCGCCTTGCGCAACGTCTCGACCATGACCTTCGATTGCGGCTCGACCGCGGTCAGCATTGCGAACGCCGACTTCGAGTGGCGGTTGTTCGACTCGGTCGCGAACTTGAGCTGCACCAGCGCTTCGTCGATCTGCCGCTGCGCGTCTTCGAGCTTCATGCGCGCCGAGTAGAACGCCACGTCGGTCTTCATCGTCTTGAGCGAGATCTTCTGCTCTTCCGACAGGCCCGACAGGCGGTCGGCGCGGCGAATGTAATAGAGCCCGTCGTTCAGCTCTTCGGGCACGTCAGAGCCGACCCGCGGCTTCGCCAGCCCCTCGAGCACCGTGAACAGCGCCCGATCGAGCTCGTCGCGGTCGGTGAACTTCTCTTTCAGCACGCCGTACGGTTGCGTGCCCTTCAGATCGACCGGCGCGTAGGCGTCGACGAGCTCGGGCGGCGGCCGCCACACATCGGCGCCCATCGGCATCATGCGCCCCTTCAAGACCACCAGCTTCCCCTCACGCACTTCGACCGTGTAGGTGCGCGCGTTCTCTTGCGAGAGCAGGAAGAGAGAGACGGCCGCGAGGCCGAGCAGGGCGGTCGTGATGAGCAGCCGCTTGAAGAATCTCGCGACCTTGCCGCCGAATGAGAGGGGCTCTTCCATGGTCATTGCACCGTAATACGCACGGCGGCCACTTTCATTGGGCCTCGACGTTTCGGCCGTATAGTCGGTGTGTTGTCTGCCACCTTCAAGACGCTCGGCCAGAGCGAGCTGCTCCCGCGCTACATCTTCGCCGAGAGCCTGTACGCGCGCAGGCGCGTGCTCGAGGTCGGCGCGGTCGCCAGCACGCTCGGGCAGTCGGCGCGCTTTCTCTCGACGCGCGGCGCCCGCATCGTGGTGGCGGCCGACTCAGACCTGGGCGCGGTTCAAGACGCCCAGTCGCGGCTGGCCGGCCCGAACCTGCGCTTTCGCGCGCCCGTCTTCGATGATCTCGACGCCGGCTCGTTCGACCTCGTCATCGTCGCCGACCTCGCGGCGTACGTGCGCGCGCCCGAGCTGCTCAAAGACCTCGTTCGCCTCGTCGCGAAGAGCGGCTACCTCATGGGCGGCCTGCGCAACCCCGCGGGCCTCGCGCTGGCCAACGTGATGGAAAGTGAGGGCGTCGAGGCCCCGCCGACCTACGGGCAGCTGCTCGACGCGCTGAGCGCCCACTTCCGGAGCATCGAGGTCGCGACGCAGAGCCCCGTGCTCGGCTACCAGCTCGCGTTCGAGAAGGGTGAGGGCCTGCAGGTCGACGGCTCGCTCGCCGGCACCGCCGAGGCCGCCTACTACGTCGTGCTCGCCGGCAACGAGCCCGTGCGCTTCTTCGACCCCACCTGGGTGCAGCTGCCGCCCGAGCCGCTCGCGTTCACCGGGGGCAAGCTCGAAGAGGCCTCGGGCCGCGCGCGCAACTGGCAGGCGCGCAGCGATCGCCTCAAAGACGCGCTGACGAAGTCGAAAGACGAAGTGTCGCGGCGCGAGAGCGAGCTGCGCGAGATTCGCGAGCAGCTCGAGGGCAGCAGAGAGGCCATCGCGCGGCTCACCGCCCAGCTCGAGTCGGTCACCGACCGGCCCAAAGAGACGCGCGCCGCCGACGAGCTCACGAACAAGATTCGCCGGCTCGAGGCCGAGCTCGTCGTGGCGCGCGAGCGCGCGTCGGACTCGGAAGGTCGCGTTCAGGCGATGCGCGAAGAGGTCGCGCTGCACCAGCGCGAGCAGAAGAACGCCA
>JAEUJP010000089.1 GCA_016793725.1 Myxococcaceae bacterium
CCGTCAACGAAGGGTCGACGTCGAGCGCGCTCTCGCCATTCCACCTCGCGAGCGATTCGAGCTCGGCGTCGGAAACGAGCCGCAACGACGCCACCGTGCCCTCGCCCTTCTCGAGCGCCTCGGCCATCGACTGGAGCAGCAGCCGGTACGCATCGAGCCAGCGCCGCACCGTCTCGACGTCGAACTGGTCTGAGTTGAACTGGCACTCGAGCTTCGCCTGCCCGCCGAGCTCGACCACGTTCAAGAACAGGTCGTACAGCTCGTAGCGGCGCGGGTTGCCCTCGAGCGCCGGAGCCAGCCCCTCGAACGGCATCGCCTCGGGGCCCAAGCCCCGGTCGAGGTTGAAGATGACCGTCACGAGCGGCAGCCGCGACGGGTCGCGCGCGATGGGCAGCTTCTGCAAGAGCTGCCCCATCGTGAACAGCTGGTGCGCCTGGCCGTCGAGCAGCGTGGTGCGCACCTCAGCCACGAGCTGCGCGACCGCCGCCTCGGGGTTCACGCGCGTGCGCAGCGGCAGCATGTTCACGCAGTGGCCGACGAGGCCGTCGTAGCCGCCGATCGACTGGCCCGCGCTGGGCACGCCGACGATCTGGTCTTCTTGCCCGCTCAAGCGCCACAAGAGCGCCTTGAACCCCGCGAGCAGCACCGCGAACAGCGACGCGCGGTGCTTCGCGCCGGCCTTCTTCAGTCGCGCCACCAGCTCGCCGTCGAGCACGAGATCTTCACGCTCGGAGTTGAACGTCTTCAGCGGCGGCCGCGGCCGGTCGCCCGGCAGCTCGAGCACCGGCAGCTCACCGCCGGTGAAGCGCGCGAGCCACCACGCCTCGTCGGCCGCGCCCTGCGCGCTCTTGTGGTGCGCCTCGACCTCTTTCGCCCACGCGCTGAACTTCGGCGCCTCGGGCAGCGACGGCCCGCCCGACTTCTTCGCCGTGTACAGCTGCGCCCACTCGTTCACCAGCACGCCGGCCGACCAGCCGTCGCACACGATGTGGTGCGCCGTGAACACCAGCACGTGCTCGGTCGGCGACAGCTTCGCCAGGTGCGCGCGCGCGAGCGGCCCCTTCTCGAGCCGAAACGGCTCGGTCACCACCTGGTCGAGCAGCTCGGCCAGCGGCTCGGGGCCGCTCGTGCAGTCGACGTCGACGAGCGGCACCTCGGCCGTCTCGTTCACCAGCATCGTCAGGCCGTCGGCCGCGAACGTCGCCCGCAGCGCCTCGTGGCGCGCGACCAGCTCGGTCAGCGCCGCGGCGAGGGCGGCGCGGTCGAGCTCGCCGACCAGCCGCACCGACAGTGACTCGTTGTACGCGAGGTTCGCGTCGCCACCGACCTGGGCGGCCGCCCAGATTTCACGCTGCGTCTCGGTGGTGGGAGTCGTCGCGAGGAGCCGCGGGCCTGCGAACGGGTCGAACGTCATGCACTCGCTTTCTTGCTGAACAGGGGCTTCGGGCCGAACACCAGGAACATGCCGAGGCTCGCCAGCGCGTACACGAAGCTGAACAGCGTGTACGTCGCCTCGCCGCCCGTCGTCGGCACCACGGGGAAGATGAGCAGCGAGCTGTTGAACGTCAGCTGCAGCACCAGCACCACGAAGCCGCTCTTGGTGCGGCAGTACACGAAGCTGCACATGCCCGCGACGCCGAGCATGTTGATGAACAAGGGCCCCAGCGGCAGCCCGGGAATCACACCCTGGCCGAGCCATACGATCGGCACCCACCACGCCGTCCAGAAACAGCCGACGATGAGCGCCGCCTCGAACGGCGTGCGCCGCCCCATCATGCGGCTGATGGCGTAGCCCACCCAGACGATCTCACCCACGAACGCCGCCACGAACACCGAGCGAAACACGCCCTTGTTCGTGATGTCGGTGAGGCTCGGCAGAATCGCGTTCTGCCCCAGGTACGCGCTCTTGATGGCCAGCGCGATGGTGCACATCAGCGGCCCCCAGCTCAGCGCGAACAGGTACCAGAGTGGGTTCACCTTCACCTTCAAGATGGGGCGCCCGAGGTCGAGCACCGCCTGCTTGCCGCGAAAGAGAAAGACGACGCTGACCAGAATGCCGCCCAGCACGTAGAACCGACCCGAGCTGAACAGCCACCACGGCACGCCCGCGTACTTGATGGCCGAGACGAAGACCGTGTTGGCGAGCACGATCAGGCAGAGAAAGATCCAGAGCTCCAGGTCGATTCGCGTACGAAGCGACGCGGCTGCATCGGGCCCCCCCGTGGCGGCTTGGCTCGATTCCGGTGACGTCATGTGGTGCGCGACCATAACCGTCGCGCACCAGTCTGTCGTGCGCCCCGCGAGGGTCTACCTATCTTTTGGTCAGGCTCCCCCCAAGCCCTCGCGCTCAGTCGAGCAGCTTCAGGTACGCCACGATGTCGGCCTGCTGCTGCGCCGTCAGCGGCGTGCCCAGCACGATGGTGAAGTAGTCGGAGTAGTGCTGCGCCATGTCTTGCAGCGTGCGCGCCGAGTTGTCGTGGAACCACGGCCCCGTCTTCGCCGAGCCCCACAGCGTGGGAATGCGGAAGGCGTTCACGTCGCCGAGCTCGCCGGTAATCAGCGCGCGGCCCGGGTCGGGGCTCTGCACCACCACCGTGCCCGTCGGCGTCGTCACGTTGAACGTCAGCACCGGCGCGTTCGCCTTGTTGAACTCCGACACGAACGCCGAGAAGAAGCGCGAGCCCGGCGGCACGATGACGCCCGGCGGCGGAATCAAGAACTCGCTCGTCTCGTTCAGCATCGGGCCCGCATGGCAATGCGAGCAGATGCCCGCCGCGCTGCGCACGAACCACAACCGCCCGCGCTTCTCAGACTGCGTGTGCCCCGGCGGCAGCACCGGCTCGGGGCCGCCGTTCGCGTACTGGCGCAGCTTCGGGCTCGAGAAGAACGAGAACGTCTGCTGGTGCGACGCGATGAGCCCCAGCTCGTTCGCCGTCGGCTGGCGCCCCGGCTGGTAGTGCGCGTTCACCGCGCCGAGCGCCTGGCTCTCGAGGCCCACGTTGCGGCCGTCGGCCATGAAGATGGTGTCGAGCGACGGCACGTTCAGCGTCGACGACACGCCGCGCCGCATGGTCACCGAGCGCGCCGTCGAGCCGGCGAGGCTCCAGTTGGAGGGCAGGGGAATCGTCACGCGAATCGTCGCGTCGTTCAGCAGCTTCGTGTAGCTCGTGCCCACGCCGTCGTCGCTGTCGATGCGGCGAAACAGCGGGTCATGCGGGTTCTTCTGAAAGCGCGCCTGCGCTTCGGCCGGCGACAGCGCTCCGTCTTTGTCGTTGTGGCACGTCGCGCACGTGCGCCCGTTGCCGCCGAACGTCTCTTTTTCGAAGAGCCGCTTCGCTTTGAGCTTCAGCAAGAGGTCACCGCCGCCCAGCTCCTGCTCTGCGGTGGCGACCTCCGGCGCTGCCGCTTCTTCCAGCTCAGGGACTCCACACCCCATCGCGACACACGCCATGATGCAGCACGACCGAACGAGCGCTCTCATGCCGACTTCCCCTCGGGTTGGTGTTGCGCGCCCGCTCCCATAAGGCGCGGCCGAATCATGAAGTAGCGGCGGTGATGCTTGCAACCGTACGGTAACGTCGCACACCGATGACCATGGCGCGCGCGGGCGCGTTCGTGTCTGAGAAGTCGGTGAGCCCGTGCTAGCAGGGTGCGATGACACAACGGACTTTCGTTCACGGCGCACTCGAATGGGGCCACGGCATCGAGGTCGCCCTGCAGGGCAAGAAGAGCCTCGTGTACTTCGACAAGGCGGGCGCGAAGCCCATGTACGTCGACACCGCGCTCGCGACCGGCACGCTCAAGGCGATCACGCTGCCGCCCGACGAGGTCGCGGCGCTGGCGCTGCGCGCGGCGGGCCGCAAGCCGAAGGCCTCGGCGACGAGCGCGGCGAAGAAGAGGTCGGCGGCGAAGACGGCGAAGAAGGCGGTGTTCGCATCGCTCGCCGAGCAGCTGGCGCTGTTCGAGAGGTTGTTCGCGGGCGGGTTCGGCGGCGAGGCGTTCGTGAAAGACGCGCGCGGGCCGGTCGACGCAGGCGTCGCGCTGGCGCAAGAGCTGCTCTCGTCGAAGGTGTTCTCGGGCGAGGCGAACGAGAGGGTGTTCGAGAACGCGCAGCAGCTGCTGGCGCAAACGAACATCGCGCACCCGGTCTTCGAGGGCAGCTTGCCGTTCAAGTCGATTCCCGAGGCTGACCGGCCGGCGGCGGTGGCGGCGCTCAAAGAGCTGCTGCACGGCTCGGGCGAGTACGGCGAGCGGCTGGCCCGCTTCGCGGCGGCGCTCAACCTGCGCGACAAGAAGGGCGCGGCGCGCAAGGTGACCTGGCCGCTCGCGACGGTGTTCGGCGCGCTGTTCGACCCGAAGAACAACACGCCGGTGAAGACGACGGCGTTCACGAGCCAGGCCCGAACCCTGGGCTACGAGCTGGAGCGCAGCTCGAACCTCGACGCGGCCGCCTACACGAAGTTTCTCGAGGTGGCCGTCAAAACCCGCGACGCGCTGGTGACGGCGGGCCAGCAGCCGCGAGACCTGCTCGACGTGTACACGTTCATCACGCGTACCCACGCCGAGAAGCCCGAGCCGGCCGAGCCGGGAGCAGCTCCCGCCGCGTAGCGTCGAGAGCCGACGGTGGCGAAGACTCCGGCGTGCGGTCGCCTCACCGCTTGCTGGCCGCGCGAACTGCTTGGGGCTATTCGCGCGGCATGCGCTTCATCTTCCGCCTTGGGCCGATCGAGCTCGAAACCGAGCCCCCGAAGAACGTCTACGTGTCCTGTGCACCCTCGGGCGTCGACCTCGAGTGGGGCGGCGATGACGCACAGGCGGTAGCGCTGCTCGCCTCGCGCGGCGGGAGAGGGCCAGTCACCTGCGAGCCCGCGCTCGAGCAGGCCGCGCGCGCGGCGGGCCTGAAATGCGGGCAGCTGCCCGACGAGGCCCTGGCGGTGAAGGCTGCGATGGCCGTGCAGCTCGACCTCGGCGAGGCGCTCGCCGCAGGGGACGATCCAGCGATCATCCTCGAGCTGATCGACGCGCTCGCCGACTTCGAGGCTGCAGGCGCGTGGGAGTCCTTCGAGCCCGACGAGGTCGTCGCCATCGAGCTGAAGAAGCCGCGCCGATCGCTCGACGCCTGCGTGATGGGCCAGAACGATGAGGTCTACGGGCTCGTCTTGTACGACCTGCCCGGCGCCGCCTCGCGCTCTCGCTCCGACGAGGAGCTTCGTGCTGAACCGTGCACGTCGATCTGGCTCGAGCACGGGCCGTCATTTGCCGTCGACGCCGTCAAGGCGCTCACCGGCGTGGCGTTCAGCCCCGGTGGCGTTCGCATGAAACACGGTGAGCCCCAACCCCTCACTGCGGCCGACATCGCGCTGCTGATCGCCGGCCTGCGCGCCATCACCGAGCTCGCCAACTCGGGTCGCGATGAAGCGACCGGTCGCGCCGAAGGTCGCCCGCGCGTGGAGCTGCGCGCGACCCGCGAGCCGATGCCCGAGGTGCCCGAGCTCGAGCGCGCCACCGACTTCACTGGGGTCGGCCGCAACGAGCCGTGTCCCTGCGGCAGCGGTCGCAAATACAAACAATGTCATCTCGGCACCGATGCAGCGCCGAAGGCCAACCGCACCGGGCCGCACCAGCCGCTGCACGATCGCGACTCCGAGCTGGTGACCGAGGTTCTTCGTTCGCTGCCTCGCCGCGACCTCGGCAGGGAGCTCTTCGGAGGGCGAGCCATCTCCGAGCAGATCGTGGGCCCGCTCCTCGCCTGGGAGTGGCCCGAGTCGGGTGCTGACCGCACATTCGAGCGGCAGGGCAGCCGGCTCTCGGAGTCGGACCGCGCGTGGATCTCGGCGCAGCGGGCCGCACGCACGCGCGTTCACGAGGTGCTGCGTGTCGAGCGCAGCACGGGGGTCGAGGTGCTCGACCTCTTGTCGGGCGAGCGCGTGTTCGTTCACGAGCGGTCGGGGTCCGAGTCGCTGGTCGAGCGCGACGTCATTCTGGCTCGCGTCGTGCGTTCGCCCTCGGCGGTGTTGTTCGGTGGCATGCACGAGAGCTCGCTGGGGCCGCGTGAGGCGCGGCTGCTGGTCGACCGCGCGCGCGCCGAAGGCCTGGGTGACGGCACGTGGAAGTCGACGCTGCGGCTCATCGCGCTGTGGGACGAGGCGGTGGGTGACCGGGCGCTGAAGCTCGCATCGCCGCGCCAGGTGCGAAACGCCGACGGTCATCAGGCGGTCATGGTCGACGATCACTACACGATCGAGAAGGGCGCCTACGCGAGTGTCCTGTCGAAGCTCGCGCACCTCGAGGGTGCGTCGGTGAGCGAGCGGGGCAAGAAGGTCGAGGTCACCCTCGCGACGAAGACGAGCGTGGTGGCGACGCTCGAGCTGACCGAGCGCAAGCTGGTGGCGCACACCAACTCGGTCGAGCGGGCTGACGACGTACGCGCGCGTCTCGAGAGCGCGGCCGCGGCGGCGGTGCGGTTTCGCGACCGCAAGAAGACCGAGCTGCCCAAGATGCGCGGAGGCGACGACCTGATCATCGACGTTCAGCCGATGAACCCGGCGGCAGCGCTCGACGTTCAGCGCTCGTGGCTCGACGTGTCGATTCCGGCGCTGGGCGACCGGACTCCGCGAGAAGCGGTGAAGGACGAGGCGGGGCGCGAAGCGGTGCACTGGCTGCTGAAAGAGCACGAGCACCAGGACGCGCGTTCGCCGAGGGAAGACGTCGTGTCGACGGGGAAGCAGCTGCGCCGAGAGCTCGGGCTCGACGAGCTGGGAGGCTTCAGCCCGCTCCGCGAGCTCGACCGCTCGGTGGGGGCGGGGCGCAAGCTGAGCGCGACGCTGCTCGACTACGCACAGCACGTGCTCGACGAGAACCCGAAGCAGCTCGACGGGGCCCTGCGGTTCGCGATGGCGGTGTGGAACCTCGCGGCGCTCGAGGAGCAGGGCGCCGACGCCGGTCGCCTCGCCGACGCCCGCGCCGAGCTCGAGCCGGGCAGACACCCGGTGGCGCTGATGAAGCACTTCGATGCGCTGATGAAGCGCAAGCGCGAGCGCTTCGCAGGGGACCTGCGCCTGGCCGCCGACCTGCGCATCGAGCACTCGAAGGCCGGCGTCGGCGTCTTCGTCGCGACGATGCTGACGCCCGACCTCGCTGAGAAGGTGAAGGCGGCCGGGTTGAAGCCGCCGGGCTGAGTCAGCGCTCGAGAAGGGCCGCGAGCAACGAAGGCGCTTCGCAAGCCCAAGAAGTTGAGCCGCACGGTGAGACTCTCACTCGCACCCGCGGTCTGATGGCGCTGCCCACGCTACGGCTCCGTGCCCATCACTGCAGCCTTCGCCCGCGCCACCTGGTCTGCAGCGCTCTTCGACCCGACCGCAACGCAGGCGGCGCCGGCCGCATCATCGCCGACGCTCTCGACGTGAATCGCCATCACCGGGTCACCTTTCAGCAGCGGCACGCGCAGCCGCTTATTGTTCGCGTCCATCGCCATGTTGGCAGGGATGATGGACCCGAGCGGCACGCCGGCCGGCAGGGCCCCCATCGCGACGTCGTCGAGCGTCAGTACAGCGCCCGCGGGCAGGTCGCGTGCAACGAGCAAGATGGGCTCGCCCGAAGGCTTCGGAGCGGCACCGCACAACAAGACACAAACGAGCAGGCTGCGTCTCATGGCTTGAACCCCTTGGCTGCCGCGCCGGCAGCGGTGGTGCGCGCGACGCGCGCGGCTTCAGCGACGACCGAGGCGCAGTCGGCCCCGCCCACGAACTGCCAGAATACCGGGTCGCCGCGCTTCAGGGCGCCGAGCAGCGGCTTGCCGACAAAACGTTTCAGCTGCGCACCCTCTGCATAGCTCGCGGTCACGAACGACGCCGGCAGCGACACCGTCGCCAACATCGATTCGGTGAGCGCCGCGCCGCGCGTGAGGTCACTCGCCGCGACGACCACCGTCACCCTGCCCGACGCATCGGGCTTCGGCGGGGCGAGCGGCTCAGCCGGAGCCGCACCCGGAGCCGGCTGCGCGAGGCTTGCGAGCGCCGACTTTCTCGCGGCCTCGGCAGCCGCCTCGACCTTCGGAGCCACCGCCGACACACACTTGTTCTGCCGCTGCCACGCGGCTGCGTTTGCGAAGTGCTGCCAGGTCAGCGTCTCTTCAGCGCGCACCGTGACGCGCACCTTGGCGCCGACGACGAACGGCATCGCCTCAGGCGGGAGCAGCGACTCGGTCAGCAGACCGGCCGGCACCGTGACGGTCATCAGGTGTTTGGCCGTGAGCGCCTCGCCGGCAGCGAGCTCGGTCGCGGCGATGAGCACCAGCGCCTTCGCCGGAGCTACCGTCTTGCCCTTGAGCAACCGCTTGCGAATTTCAGCGACCGTCTTGTCAGCCTCGAGGCCAGGCGTGACCGCACGACAGGCCTCGTACGCCTCGACGTCGTCGCGCGCGCTGAAGTCGGTGTGCCGCACGATGTCGCCGGCCAGCACCGGCACCACCAGCCGACGGCCGGTCAGCCAGGAGACCGTGTCGGGCGGAGCGGTGTTTCGGGTGACGAGCACCTGGCTGATCGTGCGCATCGAGACGTCGCTCTCGGCCAGCACTTCGCCGAGAGCGATGCTGCGTGTGTAGACGAGCATCGAGAGCGCAGCCCACCCCCTCGCGGGAGGTTCCAGCTCGGGCAGCTTGAGACCCGGTTGCGCAGCGGCAGCCCCGGCAAAACAGACGATGGCAACGATTGAGCTTCCCCTCATGCTCGACCCCCTTCGGCGACTGCGTGGTGTGCGAAACCCTATACAACAGGGGTCCGACATTCATCGCGCGTGTTGGGTGAGCGCCGCGACGAGCTCCGCCTCGCTCAGCCCCTCGAGCGCCGTCACCGACAGCCACCGGTTGAGCTCGAGCAGTGAACGCTCGAGCTGCTCGCTCGTCGCCCCTTCGAGCACCGACACGCACGCCGAGATGGCCGGCCGGTAGTACGACAGCGACCGAATGAAGATCGCGTTCGCGAGTGTCTGCCGCTGCAGCACGCGCTCGGCGAGCCGGTAGTCGTCGCCGTCGCGGCAGAGCTCGGCGATCCACCACAATCTCCCGATGGCGTTCGAGTCGGGCCGCGTGCCGCCGCGCAAGAACCGCGACTGCATCTGCGCCCACGCCGTGTTCTCCCACCGGTAGCGCACGAAGTCGGGGCGCGCCGCCACCGCCAGCCAGCGCCACACGCCCACGTCGGCCGCCTCGCGCCGCGTCAGCGGCAGCGCCCGATGAAGTCGAGCCGCGGCGAACGCGTCGATGCTCGGGTCGAAGCGCCCGCGCTGCGAGAACGTCAGGTCGACCATCGCGTGAAACGTCTCGAGCGACACCTCGCGCCCGAACGGAGCCGACACCTCGCCCCACACCTCGGGCGCCCACTCGGGCACCGCCCCCGAGGCGAGCTCGGGCGTCACCAGCCGCTGGCCCTCGGGCCTGAGCTTCATCAGCGCGGCCGGCCTCACGCGCCCTCCAAGAGCTTGAGCAGGTGCGCGGCGACGTGGTGCTTCGCCTGCAGCGCACGGTCGAGCGCCGCGAGCAGGGTCGGCAGCTCGTCGCGCTCGAGCTGCCCGCGCTCGACTTCCAGCAGCGCGCAGACCGCGTCGAGCACCGCGTCTTGCCACGGCAGGGCCACCTCACCCTGGCGCCACAGCTCGGTCGCCGCGTGAACGAACAGCTGCGCCCACACCATCGGCACCATGACGTCGTAGACCGTGTCGCGCTGGTGCGCGCGGCTGCCGACCTGGCCCTTCGCGTCGAGCACCGAGGCGATGGCCGCGTGGTCGCTGTTCAGCCACAGAATCGGAGCCTCGCCGTCGGCCTCGAGCCGGTACAGGTTGCCGCGCTCCCACTCGGCGATGATTGGGTCGTCTCTGAACGAGCGGTATCGCACGTCGAGGTACACGCCCGAGAGGGCGCGCTTGCGATCGACGCGCAGCTCCCACGCCCAGGCCGCCGCGAGCCGTGCGCCCGCGAGCGACGCAAAGCCAGACACCTCGCGCTCGGCCTGCTGGTCGCGCACCAGCACCGCAGACAGCTCGACGCTGCCGACGAGCTCGTCGCGGCGCAGCGTCACGCGGTGCAGCAGCCCGTTCGCGTTGCGCGGCAGCACGAGCCGCTCGCCGCGCCGCAGCCGGGTCTCGTCGCAGCGCAGCGCGACCACGACCGACAGCCCCGTCGTGTCGCCCGGAGCCACCACCTGCTCGAAGAGCCCGTCGGCCAGCCCCACCTGCAGCGTGAGCTCGGCCCGCTGCCAGACCTCGTCGAGCTCGACGAGGTGACGGTCGGCGTGCAGCACCGCGGGCCGCTCGCCGTCGAGCGTGACCTCGAGCGTCTCGAGACCGAGGCCCGACTTGACCCACGCCCAGGGCAAGAACCGCTCGCGCTTCGTCGACGAGACCTTCGCGGTCAACCGCGGCTCCCCGTGACCTCGAGGCTGAGCGCGCCCGCTTCGGCGGGTCGGGCCAGCACCTCGCTCTCACCCTCGAAGGCGAGGGCGTCGATGCCGCGCTCGACCGTCACGGTGGCGACGCCGTCGTGCAGCGTGATGCGAGCGCCCGAGCGGCCCGACTCGAGGCGCCTGACCTCGAGGCCCCGCACCACGGCGCCGTCGTCGCCGAGCTCTTTGAGCGCGACGGTCGCCGTCCACGCTCCGCGGCCGCCGGCCGGAGCCAGCTGCCCTTTGAACCGCCACGCCCCTTCGACGAGCCGCGCCTGCAGGTCGTGAAAGTGAAACGCCGCGGGCCCGGAGCCAGGCGTGCCGCGGGCGCCGAAGGGGAAGCGCTTCATGAGCAGCTCGGGGCCGCGCGACCCGTAGGTGACGGTGGGCGAGAGCAGGTCTTTCAGCGTCTGGGTGACGCGGGTCTTCAGCTGCTCGAGGGCCTTGGCGTAGCCGCGGGCCCAGGTCTCTTTGAGGCCGGGGGTCGACTCCCACTCGTCGTGGCCGGGGGGCTCGGCGTCACGCAAGAACGCCTCGACGGCGCGGTCGGCGTCGTCGACGTGCTCGAGGTCGCGCGCCTCGCCGGCGAGCAGAATGGCGTGAAAGGGGCGGTTGCGAGATGAGAGGCTGGTGCGATCCCAGTAGCGCACCACCATGCCTGCGCCGCGAAACATGGCGACGTGGCCGGTGTGCGACGACGCCTCGTCTTCCGACGCGAGGCGCACGACGAGGCGCACGCGGCCGGTGCGGGCAGGCGAGCCGTCGCGGCGGGCGGGCAGCTCGAGCTCGAGGTCTCTCGCGACGACGTCGCCGGGCTCTTCGAGGGCGTCGCGGCCGCTCTTGCGGGCGTCGAAGCAGCGAATGAAGGGGAGCACCTCGGACGAGAAGCGGGGGTCCAGGTCCTGGTTGCGCTGGGTCGAGACGCGCAGGGCGCGGCCCTCGAAGAGCATGGCGGGCCAGAACCAGCGCACGGCGGCCTCACGAATGCGCGACTCGAGCACCTTGGGCGGAGCGTCTTCATCGGCGGCAGGCTCGCGGAAGTCGAGAATGAGAATGCTGGTGCCGCTGTCGAGCTGCTCGCGCTCGACGCCGAGCTCGCGGGCGGCCTGGGCGGCGTGGAGGCTCCAGACCGACTCGGCGCGCTCGCCGCCGCGGGCCGCGGTGGGCACGCCGAACCAGCCGGCGCCGGCGAAGGGCTGGCCGGCGGTGGTGTGCGAGGGGAGCTCGGCGCGGGCGATGAGGCGGGGCGCCTTCTTGCCGGCGGGCAGCTCGGTGGGAATCGAGTTGAAGACGACGGTCGAGAGGCCCGAGAACGTCCACAGCACCGACTTGCCGAGGCCGTAGCTGCCGCCGGCGCTGGCGACGTGCTTGTGGCTGAAGAGCACGTCTTTGCAGAGGGCGCGAAAGTGAGACTCGCCTTCGCTCTCGTCGCCGGTGAGATCGACGGTGTTTCGGTCTTCGACGCGGAGCACGGTGAGGCGGCGCCCTGCCTTCAGCTCGCGCAGGCGGGCGGCGATGCGCTTGCCGAGGCGCGACTTGCCGGCGGCGGTGAGGTGCTGCTCGAGGGCGTCGAACTGAAGGGCGGCCTGAAAGGCCGAGAGCTCGGGGCCCGACAGCTCGCGGGCGGTGAAGTCGATGCGGGGGGCTCCGACGCGCTGGTCGTTGGCGTTCTGAACGACCTCGCGCACGACGGTGTCGAGCTCGTGCTTGAAGACGTGCTCGGAGGGGTCGCCGCCGCGGCGGGCGCCCGACGGAGGCAGCGCGTCGAACACCCAGGTGGGGGCTTTGAGCGTCATCGAGCGGGGCCGGCATCGTACCGCGAGAGAGGTGCCCGGCTGTGGCGATGAAGCTATTCTCTTCGACATGTCGGGCGCCGAGCTGCCGCTCTATTTCACGTGGGACGACCCGATGACGGCAGCCGAGCTGCGGGCCTCGCTTGCCGCCGCCGACGACGCCGAGAAGGCGCGCCTGCTGGGCAAGGTGATGCGTGAAGCGCGCGACACCGATGTCTGGGCCTTCACCTCGCTCGCCGAGGTACGGCGGTTGATGCCGCTGCTCGACCGGTATCTCGGCCGGCGGCGCGCGTTCTGGAAGTACCTGCTCGCGGGTTGGGAGTCGCTGGGGCTTGGCTAAGGGCCGTCTCACCGACGCGCAGCTCGCGCTGGCGACGACGTTCTTTCGGTCGAACCGCGAGTTCTTCTTGACCGGCGGGGCCGTGCTCGCCGGCTGGGAGCTTCAGCACCGCACGACCGAAGACATCGACCTCTTCACTGATCGTGACGTCGTGCTCGAGGGCGAGCGGGCGCTGAAGGCCGCGATCGCCGAGCTCGGAGGTCAGCTCGAGGCGGTCACCACGAGCCCCGACTTTCGCCGCTTCGTGGCCAACATCGGTGGTGAGCAGATCAAGGTCGATCTGGTGCGCGACCGGGCGCCGCAGCTGTACCCGAAGCTCGAGCGCGACGGCGTGCGAATGGACTCGGCCGAAGAGATCTTCGCGAACAAGATCTGCACGCTCGTCGAGCGCAGTGAAGTTCGTGACGTCGTCGACCTGATGCTTCTCGAGGGGCGAGGGCTGCGGGTCGAAGACCACCTGGTTCAGGCCCAGAAGAAAGACGGCGGCGCGACGCCCGCAACGCTGGCGTGGTTGCTGTCGACGATGGTCGTGCCCGCCGAAGTGCCCGGCGGCGTCGAGCGTGAGCAGGTGCTCGGCTTCGTGCGTGCGCTCGAGAAGCGAATGCTCGCCCTGGCCGCGCCGCGTTGAATCGTTCTCATTGCGGTGCGGGCTGTCTCACCAGCTGCTCGTCGAGCGCCTTCACCACCTGCGCCGCGCTGTAGCCGCGCGGCAGGTACACGAGCGGCACCGCGTGCGATCGCCCGCTCGAGCAGCTCTTCCCACGGCGGCTCTGACTGCTGCGCTTCGGGCTCGGGCTCGCGAGCCGGCGGCGGAGGGGTCGGAGCCGGAGCTTCGGCAGCGGCCACCGCCTCAGGTGCCACGTTCGACCGCTGCTCGAGCTCGTCGGCGATGACGTTGAGCG
>JAEUJP010000115.1 GCA_016793725.1 Myxococcaceae bacterium
CGAGCAGCCCGCGCCGATCACCTCGAGCTGAATGGTGTCGCCCGTCGACAGCGCGACGTTGCCCGGCGCGATGTCGAACGACTGCCAGTCGGTGTAGTAGTTGCTGCCCTCAGTCTTCCACGGCACGCCGCTCTGGTTCGCGAAGTTGAAGGTGCCGAACATCGTCGTGCCCTTCGTGACGTTCGTGAGCGTCACCCAGAAGTATGGCTGCTCGTTCGCCGCGTGGCCGCCGCTGTTGAGCACCGGCGCCAGCGCGAAGCGCACGTGAATCTTGTTGTCGGTCGGGTCGACGTCGGCCGACGTCACCGTGAACTGCTGGCTCAGCAGGTTCACGTTGTAGTTCGAGCCCAGCCGGTTCACGACGGCCGCGTTGGTGCCGTACTTCGGCACGCGCAGCGACACCGCGCTCGTCAGGCCCGCCGGCACGATGCTCTCGGCCGTGCCCGTCACCACCTGTGTGTAGTTGACGCCGCCGTCGGTCAGCTTCAGGTCGGCGCGCGACGCAGGCGGGTACGTAATGCCGTAGTTCATCTTCGTCGTCACGGCCCAGCCGGTCAGGCTGCCGGTCTCGAAGTCGCCGTTCACGAACACCGCGTCGGTGCGCTTCGCCGAGGCGCCCGCGATGGAGGCGGTGGCCGGCTCGTCGGCCCGCTGACAGGCAGCGGCGGCGAGGGTCAGCGTCAAAAACGCGGCAGAGATCTGACGGGTCATGCCGCCCCCCTCTTCAAGGTCTGCGCCATGCGGGTTCGAGAGACCCGCCCCCCTGGAACCCTGCGGGGTCGAAACGACCCACGGGTGGGCGCAGAACCGGTGAAACGTCAACGCTCCGACACGGCGCTGCGCTTCGGGTTCGCTGCGCTCCCGTTTGCGCGCCAGAGGCGCGAAGCTGTGCGCCATGGGTTGGGCACTGGTCGCAGGAGCATCAGAGGGTCTCGGCGCCGCGTTCGCCGAAGGGCTGCACGCTCGAGGTCACTCGCTCGTGCTGCTCGCGCGAAGGCAGGCGGCGCTCGACGCGGTGGCGGGCCAGCTGAAGGGCCGCGAGGTGGTGACGGCCGCAGTCGATCTCGGTGCCGACGGCGTCGCGGCGAAGGTCGCGCCGCTGCTCGAGGGCCGCGAGGTCGACGTGCTGGTCTACAACGCCGCCGCGGCGCCGGTCGGGCCGTTCTTGAAGATGACGCCTGAACAGACGCGCGCCTCGCTCGACGTGAACTGCCGCGCGCCGGTCGAGCTGCTGCACCTGGTGCTGCCGGGCATGGTGGCGCGGGGGCGCGGGGCGGTGGTGTTGATGTCGAGCCTGAGCGCGTACCAGGGCGTCGCGAACACGGCGGTCTACGGGGCGACGAAGGCGTTCAACCTGAACCTCGCCGAGGCCCTCTGGGCCGAGCTGCGCGGCACCGGCGTCGAGGTGCTCGCGTGCTGCTCGGGGGCGATTCGCACGAAGAGCTACCTCGAGTCGATGCCTGGTGGCGCGCCCGGCGAGCTCGAGCCCGCGCAGGTGGTGCGCGAAGCGCTCGATGCGATCGGCAAGGGGCCGGCGATGATTCCCGGGCGCTTCAACCGCTTCGCGGCGTTCATGCTGCGGCGCCTGATGCCGCGCCGCGCCGCGATTCTCACCATGGCGTCACAGACGAAGAAGCTGCACGCCTGAGCTGCGCAATAAAGGGGACAGGCTGCTTTTCTGCGCAACGCGGCACGGCCTTTGCGCCGTTGCGCAAAAATGTAGCCTGTCCCCTTTTTCTGCGCAGTCACGGCCGCGGCAGCGCGAAGAACGCCCGCGCGAACGCCTCGGGCCGCTTCACGCCGCGCGCGGTCAGCCAGGCGTCGGCTTCACCCGGCAGCCCCCGCAGCTCGGCCGCCGCGCGCTTCGCCGCGATCGCGTGCGTGAGCGCCCCGACCTCGTCGAGCAGGCGCGCCCCCTCGTCGAGGTGCTCGAGCGCGAGCGCCACCTGCCCGCCGCGCGCTGCCGCCGCCGCGTGAAGCAGCTTCGCGAGCCCGGTCGCCCACGCGATGCCCTCACCCTCGAGCAGGCGCGCGAGGCGGGTCACCGCCGTCACCGGCGCCTTCGGGTTCAGCGCCGCGAGCTCCCCGCGCATGAAGCCCACCAGCACGCGCGTGAACTGAATGCGCATCAGCCCTGCGCCGCGAATCTTCGGCCACTCGGCCTCTTCGCGCTCGACCGCCTCGGCATCTTTGCCCTCGTAGAGCAGCGCGGCGACGTGGCCCAGGTAACCCCACAGGTGCTGCGTGTAGTAGCCCGCACGCGAGAACTCCTGCAGGGCGGCGCCGATCTCGTTCTTCGCGCCCGACGGGTCGTCGACCATCAGCCGCACGATGGGCCCGACGCGCACCCGAAAGTTCGTGAGCGCGTACGTGTCGCCCCGCGCCTGCGCCCACTCGCGAACCTCGTTCATCCACGCGCAGACCTGCTCGTATTCGCCCAGGTTCGTGAGCGTGTACGCCAGGTACTGCAGGCTGCTCGAGATCTCCCACGTCATCGCCGGGCACTTCTCTTCGAAGATGCCCACCGCGTACTCGAAGTGCCGGCGCGCCTCTTTGAACCGCCCGATGCCGAGCGCCGCGCTGCCCGCCATGAGCTCAGACAGCCCTTCGGCGTGGTCGTTCGGGTGGTCTTTCAGTACCCCCGCCAGCAGCGCCAGCGCCTGGTGACACGCCGTCTTGTGCCGCACGCCCATCAGCGCGTGAAACCCGGCCTCGAGCGCGAGCGCCCGCGCGATGCGGTACGGGTCGCCGCAGTCGAGCGCATGGCGAAAGTGGGTGAACTGAAACGTCGTGCCCCGCACCGGGTCGACCAGCGAGAAGCCCTTCGCGGCCGCCCAGTACGCATCGGTGCGCTGCAGCTCGTCGGCCTTCCACGTCTCTTTCGGCCGCACGTCGAACTTGAGGCCATGCAGCTGCACCCGCATGCGCGACACCACCGCCCACGCGCGCGTCAACGTCTCGCTCTTCGGCATCGGCTCGCCGAGCGCGGCCAGCACCTCGCTCATCACCGCGATGCCGGCGTCGACGTGCCCGCTGTAGAGCAGCTGCTCGGCCGCGAGCTGGCGCAGGGCCAGCGCTTCAGACCGCGGCAGCTTCGACGCCAGCTGCAGGTAGATCGCCGCCGCCTGTTTGCCGTGCCCAGAGCTCGCCAGGGCCGAAGCCCGCTTCTGCTGCAGCTTCGCCGCGTCGGCCTCGGGCCGCCCCGACAGCGCCCGCTCGTACAGCTTCGCCGCGCGATCGAACGCGAACACCTTCTCGGCGCCCTCAGCGGCGTGCTCGAGCGCCACCGACGCCCGCAAGACCTGCCCCGCCTCGGCCGCCCAGTCGGCCACCGCCTCGAAGTCGGCGTTGTGCGGCGTGCTCGTCGCGAGCGCATCGGCCAGCGCCACCAGCAGCCGGTTGCGCTCTTCTTCGGCCAACCCCGACCTCACGGCATGGCCGACGACGCGCTGGTACACCCACAGGCGCTGACCGTCGGTCGCCGCCAGCCGCTCGGCGAGCAGCTGCATCGACGGGTCTGACGCTTCGGTGTCGAGCCGCGCCGCGTGCCACGCCACCATGCGCGCGACAGGCCGCTGCGCGACCGCGAGCACCTCGACCAGCCGCCGCGCCGCCGGAGTCAGCCGCGACAGGTGCGCCGCCGCCCAGTCGGCGACCGTCGCCGCGCCCTCGCCCGCGACCGCGCCGAGCTGCCCGAGCAACATCGGGTTGCCCTTCGCCTCGCGCACCACCGCCTCGACGCGCTCGACCGGGGCACCGTGGGCGACCGCCATCGTGCGCGACGCGCCGTCAGCGAGCGGCGCCAGCACCAGGCGGGTGAGCGACACGTCTTTCGCGCCGGCGGCAGCGAACGCCGCGTCTTCGAGGGCGCGCACCGCACCGTCGGGCTCTCTCGTCGAGTCGTCGCGCGTTCGAAACGTCGCGACCGTCAACATCGGCGGCAGGTTCGGGCCCTCGAGCAGCTTCGCGAGCAGCGCGGCCGAGTCTTCGTCGCCGAAGTGCAGGTCATCGAGCGCGAGCACGACCGTGCGCTGCCGACCGAGCGCCACGAGCAGCTGCTTCAGCGCGACGAACGCGCGGCGGCGAATCTCGAGCGGGTCTTTCGGGGCCTCGACGGCGCCCTCGGGCAGCGCGTTCTTCAGCCGGTCGAGTACGGGGAACACGCGCATCAGCGAGCGAAAGTCGCGCGGCAAGAACGACCGCAGGGTCGGCAGCGCCCACGACGCGAGCTGCGAGGTCAGCGCGTCGATCGCCCCATCGAACGCCTTGAAGGGCAGCGACTCGCGCTCGCCGCACGTGCCCATCAGCACCAGGGCGGTCGGGTCGTTCGCCTTCACCTCGCCGAGAAACGCCTCGAGCAGCGCGGTGCGGCCGAGGCCCGACGGCGCCTCGATCGAGACGAGGGCCGGCGCCTTCTTCTCGCGCACCCACGCCTGCGCGCCGCGCAGCGCCTCGAGCTCGGCGTCTCGACCGAACAGCGGCAGCTCGGCGCGGGGGCGGGTGACGGCGCGCTTGAAGCGCTCCATCAGCTCACGGCCCTTGGGGCGCTTCTCGGGGTCGCGGGCGAGCAGCTGCAGGCACAGCGCGTCGAGGTCATCGGGCACGCCGCGCGCCACGCGGCTGGGGGGAATCGGGTCTTCGGTGCGCCGGGCCTTCAGCATCTGCGACGATGGGCCCTCGAACGGCACGTGCCCGGTCAGCGCCTCGTGCAGCAGCACGCCGACGGCGTACCAGTCCGACGCCTCGTCGAGCTTGAGGCCGCCCGCCTGCTCGGGCGACATGTACGCGGGCGTACCGACGACGAGGCCCTTGTTCAGCTTCTCGTCGGGCTCCGACAGCTCGTGCACGAGGCCGAAGTCGAGCAGCACGACGCGCCCGTCTTTCGCGACCAGCACGTTCGAGGGCTTCACGTCGCGGTGCAGCTTGCCGGCCGCGTGCAGCGCCGACAGGCCTTCGACGAGCTGGCCGAGCGAGTCGCGCAGCCGGTTCAGCGCCGCGTTCGTCAAGGGCACGCGCCCCGCCCCGCCGGCAGGCGCTGACGGTCGCGGCACCCGCACCCCGCCCTCGCCGTCGACGGTCGCCGTGCTCTCGTGCAGCGACGGGAGCCGCTCGTTGATGGTGGGCGCGTCGCCCGGGTCGGAAGACGAGCGGTTGACGCGCGAGGCGAGGCCGTGCACGTGCTCGAGAAAGTTGCGGCCGTCGACGAGCTCCATGATGAAGAACCACTGGTCTTTGTCCGACAGCAGCTCGTACAACGTCACCAGGTTCGGATGAACGACGTCTTGCAGCGCGCGAAACTCGCGCTTGAAACGAATCAGGGCGTCAGCGCTCGGCCGCTGCAGCAGCTTCACCGCGACGAACGCGTTGCGCTCGGCGTCGTAGGCCTGCCAGACGCGGCCCCAGCTGCCCGCACCGAGCAGCCGCGTAGGCGTGTACCGTTTGGTTCCAACAAAGTCGGCCTGCGACATCGGGCGACACCTTCTATCAAGCCATGAGCGAAATCGACCCCAACCGCCGTGCCGCTGCACTTCGTGCGCTCGCCCTCACCGACGAGGTGCTGCTCGCCGAGAGCGTCGAGCAGTTCTTCAACGCCGGGGGCCCCGGCGGGCAGCACCAGAACAAGGCCGAGACCGCGGTGCGGCTGACGCACCCGCCGACGGGCGTGACGGTGACGGCGACCGAGCGCCGCAGCCAGCTGATGAACCGGCAAGAGGCGCTCGAGCGGCTGCGCGGCAAGCTCGCGGCGCTGACCGTCGTGCAGGCGCCGCGCGTGGCGACGCGGGTGACGCGGTCGCAGAAGCGCAAGCGCCTCGACCACAAGAAGCGCCACGCACAGAAGAAGCGCGACCGAAAAGGCGACTGGTAGTTAACGGTCGCCCGCGCCGGCCCGTCTGTAGGGCATGCGAGCCAAAAAGCTACTCACCCTGGCAGGTTGTATGGGCATCACCGCAGCCTTCGCTGCAGCTCCGATGGAGCCCCCCCGCGAGCCCAAGGAGCCCTCGGCCCGGCCGCTCCTCGACGCCGCGGGCCGCCCCGCCCCCGGCAACGTCATCGGCAAGGGCGACCCGAAACCCAGGCCTACGCCCGATGGCGGGGTGAAGTGATGTTCGAGCTCGAGTGGCTGGGCGGCGCACCCGAAGCGCGGTTTCGCAAACGCCGCCCCGGCATCGAGGCGCTGCCGTGGGGCACGCTCACGGGCGCCGGCATCGACACCGCCGAAGCGCGCCGGGTGTGGACGAACGGGGCCTTCACCGAATACGCGAGCGCCGCCGCCTTCACGGCGATGGCGGCCGCGTTTCTCGAGTGCGGCGCCCCCATCGACCTCACCGCCGCCGCATCAGACTGCGCCACCGACGAGCTCTTTCACACCGAGCTCGCCGCCCGCCTCGTCATGGAGCTCGGCGGCGCCTGGCCCTTCGACGTCGACCTCGCGAAGGTCTCGCCCGTCACCACGCCCGGCGTGCGCCCCCTCGTTCGTGCGGCCGAGCTCGCCGTGAAGGTCTCGCTCGTCGGCGAGGCCTTGAGCATCTCGGCGCTCTCGGCTTCGAAGCACGCCGCGTCTCACCCGCTCACCCGCGCCGTGCTCGAGCGCCTGCTCAAAGACGAGGGCGCACACGCCCAGGTCGGCCACTGGTTCTTCGAGTGGGCGAGCGAGAGGCTCGAGGCCGCCGAGCGCGCACACCTGCGCGCGGTCGCCGACGCCGCCATCGCCGTCTACGCGCCGCTGTGGCAACAGCCCGCCTGCGAGCGCTGCGTGCTGCCCGCCGAAGCCGGCGGCGCCGGCGACGCCCACCGCGTCGCGCTCGGTGAAGCCGTCGAGCGCCGCGTCGTACCCTCGCTGAACCGCTGGGGCCTCGTGCCCGTCACGTGACGGCACTCGCAGCCCCGCTGCGCAACCCCTGGGCGCCACGACCCTGCGAGGGTGGCGCGGCGGTTGCTTCAGACTGTGCACATGGCCGACGCCCCCGTCCCCCCGTGGAAGTTCTGGCACCCGCTCCCGTTCTGGCAGGTGCTCGTCATCAGCGTCGTCTGCCAGCTGATCGTCATCTTCCCCCTCGTCGCGCTGCAGGAGCTCGCGCACATCGACCTGACCGGCGCAGGTGCGGGCGGCGCCGGCGGCCTGCTCATGTACTTCGCCGTGCGGCACTTCGCGAAGCGCAAGCTCGACAGCACGACAGTGCGTTAAGAGGCGCCACCTCACGGTGGCCTCCGCACTCGAAACCCTGAAAGAGCAGCTCGCGACGGCGCGGCACGCGCGGGTCACGGGCGTGAAGCACGCCGCGCGCGGCTGGGTGCTGTCGCGCCTGAACGTGCCGCTCGTGTGCCTCACACCCGACGACGACGAGGCCGACCGCCTCGCCTCAGACCTCGCGCTCTTCTTCGGCGAGGGCGCTGTGCTGCGCGTGCCCGCCGACGATGCCCTGCCGTGGGACGAGCTGATTCCCGACACGGGCATCGTCTCTGAGCGCCTCGGCGCGCTCTTTCACCTGAGCCAGGGCTCATCGCTCAAGCGCGCCGTCGTCTTGAGCGCGCGCGCCGCCTGCCGCCGCGTGCTGCCCGCGAACGTGATGGGCGCCCTGAGCCTCACCGTCACGCCGAAGTCCGACCTCGGCCGCGACGGCCTCGCGAAGAGGCTCGCCGGCATGGGCTACCGCAACGTGCCGCTGGTCGAAGACGTCGGCACCTTCTCGATGCGCGGCGACATCATCGACGTCTACCCGCCGCTCGAGCTGCAGCCCGTGCGCCTCGAGTTCTTCGGCGACGAGGTCGAGTCGATGCGCAGCTTCGACCCGCAGTCGCAGCGCACGCTCAAAGACGTGAAGCGCATCGACCTGTTGCCGGCGCGCGAGCTGTTCTTCAACGACGACACCCGCGCCGCCGCCGAGGTCGCCATTCGTGACGCCGCCGAGGCCAGCAACGTGCCGACGTCGCGCGTGCGCGAGCGCCTCGAGCAGCTCAGAGAGGGCATCTCGTCGGCCGGCCTCGAGGGTCTGTTGCCCGGGTTCTTCACGGGCGGCCTGCAGACCGTCTTCGACTACCTGCCCGTCTGGTCGAAAAAAGAGCCCGTCATCTGGGTCGACGAGCCCGTCGCCCTCGAGCGCGCGCTCGAAGAGCTCGAGAGCGACGTCGAGCGCAGCCACCGGAGCGCCGTCGAGCGCGGCGACCTCGTGCTCGCTCCGCCCGCCCACTTCTTGAGCACGGCCGCGCTGCGCGAGCGCCTCGCGAAGTACGCGCAGCTCGAGGGCGGTGGCCTCACCCTCGGCGGTGCGCCGCCCGTCTCGTTCGGCCTCTTGGAAACGCGCGACGTGCGCGAGGCGATTCGTTCACACCACGGCGAAGAGGGCGCGCTCGCCCCGCTCGTCGAGCGGCTGCACGCGTGGCGCGACCAGGGCATCACGGGCGTCATCGCGTGCGGCAGCCGCGGTCAGCTCGACCGGCTGAAGCGCATGCTCGACGAGCGCGGCGTCGCCTCACGCGTGCACGACGGCCCCGTGCCGGCGCCGAAGGCCCTCTACGACGCCGGCATCGCCGCACACCTGTTCATCGGCGACGCGAGCGCGGGCTTCGTCGATGCGGCGAGCCACCTCGCGGTGCTCGCCGACGAAGAGATCTTCGGCACGCGCGCGCACCGCAAGACGCGCCGCAAGAGCGACGCCGGCCTCGCCGCCAGCTTCAAAGATCTCAAAGAGGGCGACCTCGTCGTGCACTCCGAGTTCGGCGTCGCCCGCTACTCGGGCCTCACCTCGATGTCGGTGCAGGGCGTGAAGGCCGAGCTGCTCGTCTTGCAGTTCGCCGGCAAAGACAAGGTGTACCTGCCGGTCAGCCGCATGCGCCTCATCTCGCGCTTCGCGGGCGGCGACCCCGAGAAGGTGGCGCTCGACAAGCTCGGCTCCGAGAGCTGGGCGCGCACGAAGGCGCGCGTCAAAGAGAACCTGCTCAAGATGGCCGCCGAGCTGTTGCAGCTCTACGCCCAGCGCCGCGCCCACGGCGGCCACGCGTTCAGCGCGCCCGACCGCTACTTTCGCCAGTTCGAGGCCGACTTCGAGTTCGAAGAGACACCCGACCAGCAGAAGGCGATCGACGACGTCATCGCCGACATGCAGAAGCCCGAGCCGATGGACAGGCTGGTCTGCGGCGACGTCGGCTACGGCAAGACCGAGGTCGCGATGCGCGCCGCGTTCAAGGCCGTGCTCGATCGCAAGCAGGTCGCGGTGCTCGTGCCCACCACGCTGCTCGCGCACCAGCACCACGCGACGTTCAAGAAGCGCTTCGAGGGCTACCCCGTCACCGTCGAGGTCGTCAGCGGCCTGCAGAAGGGCCCCGAGTCGCGTGAGGTTCTGCGCCGCGCCCGCGAGGGCCGGCTCGACGTGCTCATCGGCACCCACAAGCTGCTGGGCGGCAGCGTCGGCTTCAAAGACCTCGGCCTGCTCATCATCGACGAAGAGCAGCGCTTCGGCGTGAAGCAGAAAGAGCAGCTGAAGAAGCTGAAGAGCCAGGTCGACACGCTGACGCTCAGCGCCACGCCCATACCGCGCACGCTGAACATGGCGATGTCGGGCATGCGAGACATGTCGCTCATCACCACCCCGCCCGCAGACCGCCGCGCGATTCGCACGTTCGTGAACCGCTACGACGCGCAGCAGGTGAAAGAGGCCATCACCCGCGAGGTTCAGCGCGGCGGGCAGGTCTTCTTCGTGCACGACCGCATCGCCTCGCTCGGCGCGGTCGAGAAGCAGCTGCGCGAGCTCGTGCCGAACGTCACCATCGGCGTCGGCCACGGGCAGATGAACGACGGCCAGCTCGAGAAGGTGATGCTCGACTTCGTCGAGAAGCGCACCCAGCTCCTGCTCTGCACCAGCATCATCGAGAGCGGGCTCGACATCTCGTCGGCGAACACCCTCATCGTCGATCGCGCCGACCAGTTCGGCCTCGCCCAGCTCTACCAGCTGCGCGGCCGCGTCGGCCGCAGCAAAGAGCGCGCGTACGCCTACCTGCTCGTGCCCGCCGAGCGCGGCATCACGAAAGACGCCGAGCGCCGGCTCGAGGTGCTGCAGGCGTTCACCGAGCTCGGCGCCGGCTTTTCGATCGCCTCGCACGACCTCGAGATTCGTGGCGCCGGCAACCTGCTCGGGGGCGAGCAGTCGGGCTCCATCGAGGCGGTCGGCTTCGACCTCTACGCCCAGATGCTCGACGAGGCGGTCGCCGAGCTGCGCGGCCACGCCCCGCGCACCGAGGTCGAGCCCGACGTGAACCTGCCCATCGAGGCGCTGCTGCCCGACGACTACGTACCCGACGTGCAGCAGCGGCTCGTGCTCTACAAGCGCTTCTCGGCGGCCCAGGCCCCCGAAGACCTCGACGATCTGCGCGCCGAGCTGATCGACCGCTTCGGCGACGCTCCCCCCGAGGTCGACAACCTCGGCGAGCTCATGCTGCTCAAGATGGACCTTCGCCAACTCCGGCTCCGCGCCCTCGACGCCGGCCCCGGCCGGCTCGTCGTCACCTTGGGCGCCGACGCCGCCCTCGACCCCGCCCGCCTCGCCGGCCTGGTGCAGAAGTCGAAGGGCGCACTCCGCCTCACCCCCGAGATGAAGCTCGTCGCCAAGGTCGCAGACTCACTGAAGGGCGAGGCCCTCGTTCGCGCCGCCAAAGACCTGCTCGTTTCATTGTTGAAATGCAGCTTGCAGCGTTGAAATCGCTGTAATCGCGGACAGGCGCGAAACCTGGGTGCTGAAGACCCGGCCTGCGGGTTGCACTGCCAACCTCCGCCTCCTCCGGTTCACCAGGCTCGTACTTCTCGACGCCGGAGGAGGCAGTTTCGACCCAGGTTCAAGCGGCAGCGACTCAACCTCCAGCGTCTGGCTTCAGGTTCAATGCTTCAGCGTTTCCTCGACTCGACCGACGCGGCTCAAGTGATGGAGCTCATGCGCGCGGCCGAGCTCACCTCGCTTCAAATCACCGACGAAGTTCAGTGGAGCGAAGACGCCTCGACGTGGTCGGTCGTCTTGCTCGTACCGCCGGCCCGGCTCGTCTTCCGGCGGCACAACGAAGGTGACGCGGCCGACCTCACGCCGGCGGCGGTGCCGAGCGAGCTCGCCGAGCGGCTGATGTCACGCCTGCGAGGCATCGAGCTGTGGCGCAGCGTGCGCAAGCGCCTGGAAGACCGGCTGAGCTGAGCCGCGATTCCCGGCCCCGCAACGTCCCGGGCCCCGCAAGCATCCCCGGTCCCGCAAGCAT
>JAEUJP010000119.1 GCA_016793725.1 Myxococcaceae bacterium
CCGCTGAAGGTCGCAGGTGAGCCCATGCAGGGAATGTCGAACGTGAAGCGGTAGCCCTGCGCGGCATCGGTGAGCGTCACGTAGCCGCGCGGCGACGAGGTGCAGGTGCCACCGGTCGGCACCATGCCGTTCTGCGTGACGGTGCCGCTCACGTCGAACGTGCGCACGTCGTACGCGAGGCCGGTGACGTCGGCGCTCACGGTGAGCGACTGCTGCACCGTCTGCGCCTGCGCGGGCAGCGACGAGCCGTTCGCCGAGTTGCCCGCGACGGTGACCCGGTAGGTGCCGGGGTAGACGGCGCCGCCGAAGGTAGCGGGCGAGCCCATGCACGGAATGGGAAACGAGAAGCTGTAGCCCTGCGCGGCGTCGACGAGGTTCACGTAGCCGCGCGGCGACGACGTGCACGTGCCGCCGGTCGGCACCATGCCGTTCTGCGTGACGGTGCCGCTGACGTTGAAGGTACGGACGTTGAGGGCGAGCGTGGTGACGCTGCCTCCGGCGCAGACGCCCATGTCGTTGCAGGTGAAGCCGGTGGGGCAGCTCATGACGCAGGTGGCGCCGCAGACGTTCTGCGTACCCGCGCCGCCGCAGGTCTGCAGGCCCGAGCAGGAGCCGCACGCGAGCATGTTGCCGCAGCCGTCGGAGACCGAGCCGCAGTTCTTGCCGAGCTGGGCGCAGGTGGTCGGCGTGCAGGCGCCCTTGCCGCAGACGCCGGGGGTGCCGCCGCCGCCGCAGGTCTCGCCGGCGACCGAGCAGTCGCCGCACGGCGCGAGGTTGCCGCAGCCATCGGGAGCGGTGCCGCAGTTCTTACCCTGCTCGGCGCAGGTGACGGGGGTGCAGGCGCCCTTGCCGCAGAGGTTCGGTGTGCCGCCGCCGCCGCAGGTCTCGCCGGCGGCGGTGCACGCGCCGCACTCGAGGGTGGTCGAGCAGCCATCGCTGGCGACGCCGCACTGCAGGCCCTGCGACTCGCAGGTGCGCGGGGTGCAGGTGCCGGCGCCGCAGACGTTCGCGGTGCCGGCGCCGCCGCACGACTCGCCGGCGACAGAGCAGCTGCCACAGCTCAGCGTGCCTCCGCAGCCGTCGGGCATGGTGCCGCAGTTCGTGCCGGCCGAGGCGCAGGTGGCGGGGGTGCAGCTGGTGACGGCGACGCAGAGGCCGGCGCGGCAGACGTCGCCGGCGGCGCACGCGATGCAGGCATTGCCGAGGCTGCCGCAGGCCTGCGGTGACGGGGTGGTGCAGACGCCGGCGCTGCAGCAGCCGGCGCAGGTCGAGTCGCAGGCGGGGCCGGGGCCGGGGCCTCCCGAGCAGGCCGCGAGGGCGGCGGTGAGCAGGGCGAGCGAGGCGAGGGAGCGCATGGCGGCATGACACCTGGGCGGAATGGCGAGCGCAGGATCAATGTGGGCAGACTCGTGGGGATTGACCGCTCTATTCCTGTGCGCCGTGGTGCTGGCCCAGCCGGTGCTGATGTGGACCGACAACAAGGGCGAGGTGCACTACACGAACGACCCGTCGTCGGTGCCGAAGGGCGTGAAGGCGGTGCCGATGGATCTCAGTGAGAGCGGTGCGGAGCTGACGACGACACCGTCGGCGGTTTCGGATGCGGGTTGGGGGTCGCAGCGCTCGACGGTGACGTACACGCTGAAGCTCGCGGCGCTGCGGGCCGGTTAGAGCGAGCCGTGATCCTCCGCGCGGAGCGAGTCCCACCCACGAACGTGACAGACGAAGCCGGTGTCGAAGCCGTACACCCGCGGCTGAAGCAACTTCAAGAAGCCGGCGCGCTTCTCGATGCGGAACAACTCCTGAACGTCGCGGGCGAAGTACGAGTCGAGCCACTCTTCGTAGAACGACGGGTCGAGGTCGTCTCTGAGCAGCGCTGGCGGCAGCCCACCCCGCAGCAGCCCTGCAGCCGGCTGCGCGCCGAACGCGTCGAGCTCGCTCCACGGCCGCTCGACCATGCAGTTTCGTTTTACACTTGGTCGTACCAGCTGCAAAACCCAGCTTCGCCTCTCCCAGTGCTCGCGCGGCGCGCGCGGGGAAAGCAGAGCAGGCTCGTGCGGTGCGGGTCCGAGCGCCATAAACTCGATCCGTGAGTCACTCAGCGCGCCGCAGAGCCACGCCACAAGACTTCTTGGCGATCCCCGAGGAGCGTCGATTTCACGAGCTCATTGACGGAGAGCTCTTCGAGAAGGCGGCGCCGAGCGGTGAGCACGCAAGTGCCCAGGCGAGCCTCGTGATCGCGGTCGGCCCGGCGTACCAGAGGCGGAGTGGCGGCGGCGGCGGGCCCGGAGGTTGGTGGATTCTGACCGAGGTCGAGGTGCAGCTCGATGCCGAGATTGTCAGGCCCGACGTGAGCGGGTGGCGACGTGAACGCAGCCCCGAGCGACCGACAGGCACTCCCGTGCAGCTCCGACCCGACTGGGTCTGCGAGGTCGTCTCGGCATCGAACGCGAAGAACGACACGATCAAGAAGCTGCGCCTCTACCACCGCCACGGCGTTCCCCATTACTGGCTCACCGACCCGAGAGACGCGACGCTGACCGTGATGCGGTGGAGCGAGGCCGGCTACGTCACAGTACTTCGCGCCGATCGCGGTGAGGTCATTCGCGCCGAGCCGTTCGAAGCGGTCGAGCTCGCCGTGGGCACGCTGTTCGGCGACGACCCTCGGTAGGGCCGAGTCACTTCACGGCGCCGTGATCGGAATCGGCGTCGCCTCGATTCCCAGACCAAGGCCAACCAGATAGCCCCAACACCGCAGCTCTCCGTCGACCAACGCGCAGAAGTGGTCCGACGAGGCCACGAGCTTTGTGACGTTGCCGTGCACGCCGATCACCGTGGCGGGCTGAGTTCGGTTCTGCGTCGTGAGGCCATCACCCACGGCCCCACTCCCCCAACACTGCACGGAGCGAGCCCCTTCGGGGCCCTTCAAGACACACGTCGCCCTGTTGGCGGCGGCGACGGCGACGATGTCGTTGCCGGCGCCTTGAACCTTGAGGGGCTGGAGAAGAAGCAGCGCGGTAGTACCCCACCAGATCTGCCTCGCGCGGTTGCTGCCCCAGCACCACAGGTCACCGTTCGCGAGCGCGCAGGTATGCAAGTAGCCAGCGACGACCGCGTCGACGCCCGCGTCGATTCCGGGCACGCGAAACGGCGTCTTTCTGATGTACGGCGGGAGGCCGTCGCCGACTTCGCCGTCCTCGTTTCCGCCCCAGCACCACACCTCGCCCGCTTTGAGGGCGCACCGTTGATGTCGACCCGCAGTCAGCTGCGTCACGCCGGAGCTCAATTCGGGCTGCAGCAACGGCAACGTCGACTCGAGCGTGAAGCCAGCATCCGAGACGGTCGCGTGCGAGCCCCAACAGTAGACGGCGTCGCCGACGAGTGCGCAGGAGCTGTCTTGCGTAAGAACGAGCTGATCGACCGCGCCAGGCAGGCCCACGACGTCAACCGCCGAGAACGAGGTCTGGCGCTGGCCGTTGCCGAGTTGCCCGAGGTACCCGGCGCCGACGCAGCGAACGGTGCCCCCGTCGTGCACGGAGCACGCGTGCCCGCCTCCCGAGGCCATGAAGGCGACGTTGCTGCCGAATGTCAGCCCCGTAGATGGCCCTCTGACCGGAAACTCATGACCCACGCCGAGTGCGCCAGCGGTGTTGGTGCCCCAGGAATAGAGGTCTCCCGCAGCGGTCATCGCGAACGTTCGTGATTGCGCGACGCCGGTCCATACCGCGGTAACCGGGCAGCAGCCGGAACGGCACCTGAAGAGGCCCGTGGCGCACGCGTACTCGCAGCTGCCGCCATCACAGAAGGGAATGCCGCCGTCCGGTGCGGCGCAAGGAGCGCACGACGCGCCGCAGCTCGATGCAGCCTGAGGCAAGCAGTCGTCGCCGCAAGCGCGGTAGCCAGCGTTGCAGGTGTAGCGGCACTCCCCTGCGTCCGGCTCACAGCTGACCGCAGCATTGGGTCGGGTCGGACACGGTGAACACGACGGCCCGCAGCTCGAGACGACGTTCGCCAGGCACTGATCGCCGCAGGCGCGGAAGCCCGGGTTGCAGGTGTAGGTGCATTCGCCGGCAGCCGGCTCGCACCCCGTCGCAGCGTTGGAACGCGTCTCGCACGGCGCGCAGCGCGTGCCGCAGCTGCTCGTCTCGAAATCGGAGCGGCACGTGTCGCCACAGAGATGGAGCCCAGCACCGCATTCAGCCCCGCACGTGGTGCCGTCGCACGTCGACGTACCGCCCGTCGGTGCGGGACAGGGCTCGCAACGCGCACCGCAGCTGGCGGTCGAGACATTGGCGACGCAGTGGGGGCCGCATGCGTGAAAGCCCGTCGCGCAGCTCACCCTGCATTGCCCAGCCGTGCAGCTCACCGCTTCATTGAGACCTGCCGAGCAAGTCTCGCACGAGCGACCCATCCGTCCGCAGGCAGAGGGGGCGTCGCCCTCGGCGCACCTACCAGTCGAGTCGCAACAGCCATCGCAGTTCGCTGGACCACAGTCCTGGGTGACAGATTTGAAACAGCCACCGAGGACAAGGACGACCGCGAGGTACCGGGCTGGCATCGGCGGGCAAGGTAGCATTGTTGAACAGAGAAGGGCGTGTACTCCCCGGCAACCTCGTTTTTCGCGGGATCAGGGTGGGACATGAGAGCTCTCGTCGTTGTGATCGGCGTGGCTGCGCTGATGGTGGGCTGCCAGAACACGAACCCGCCGGCGACGGAGACGCGAGCTGCCTTATCGCGCCGCGCGCTCACTGACCCGCCACCGACGATGACGGAACCGCTCACGATGTTGGCCGAGTCGACGTTCCAGATCTCGAAAGAGATCTACATCGTGCCTGCAGGTGACCTCACGAACGCGATCGGAAACTCACCGTCGCGTCCCGCGCCCTCGGTCGACACCATCACGGACGCCGTTCAGCTTGCTGAGATCGCAAACACGACCGCGACGCTGGGGATCACCGGCGACAACTTCGAGGTGTGCCCGGGAGGGTGCGTGGTGTCGGGCGACACGTTCATCGCCGCGGAAGAACCTGGCGCGAGCATCTATGACGTCGACGGCAACTGGCACCTCCAGTCGACCAACTTCTCGATCGTCACCGCGAAACTCGACAACGGTGTGGTGGCTTGGCGAGCCCGTGCGAATCGCATTCAGCTCCGGCACAGCGACATGGCGGTGGCAGACACCCGCTGCTGCGGTGAACCACGTGCCTGCGTCGCTGTCGTGCGCGCCAGTTGATGAGCGGTTGACCTAGCGCCGAAATCCATAGAGCCTGACGCCAGCCCTACCGGGAAAGGAGTTATCAAATGACGTTTCTTTCAGAGCACCTGAAGGGCATCTCGATTCTGCTTGCCGAACTCGAGCCCGTAGCGAACGCGCTTGGCAATGAACTGGCGAGATTCGGGCCTGTAGGTCGGCGCACTCTGGGTAGCTGGACGTCTGCGCGCTCGCACATCACGCCCCTCGCCACTCTTTCGACAAGATTCGTTTGCCTTCAAGCAGACAACTGGGTCCAAGTCATTGCCGACGGCAGAAACGACAACGCATACGTTGACGCCAGGAACGTGGCGCGTCGATTGACTTGCGACGCAGTATGCGCTGTTGCGAGCGACGACATGCGCCAGTTTGCACTATTTCGATCAGGCAAAGAGATTCGAACTATTGCGGCATATCAAGATGGTGACCGATGGAGCTTTGGCCAGACCGGCGAGATTCAGGAATGGGAAGAGCCCGCGCGGTACGAGAAGTCCTCCATTCGTGAGCGCCTGACTCCAAGCATGGTGCTCGACTATCTCAAGTCAGCCGGCGCGAAACAGTTTCCCGTCGAGTGGTCGTCTTTGAATACTCTTCGAGGCGTTGCACTGAGCCGATCTACGAACCAGCTCAAGAATCCCGTCCTGCCGGTGGAGACCGAACTGGACGTCTGAGCCATCTCTATTCGTGAGTTCGCCTTCACACCACGCCTTCCCACCCACGGTCGCTGCGGCTGAACCGTTCGCGAACATCCTCCGCCTGCCCGCTCGGCAGCGGCCCACGCTCGGCCGCCTCCACCGCCGCGGCCAGATGCACCGCCGACCGAGTCCCCACCAGCGCGCTGTCGACGCCCGGCGCGTACGCCGCGAACCGCACCGCCAGCTCAGACCACGCGCGCGCGCCCGCATCGAACATCGCCTGCATGCGATCCCAGTACAGCCCCGCATCGAGCCGGCTCGGCCGCGCCGTCTCGCGCCACGGCGCGTTCCCCAGCGCCCGCTTCGCGATCACCCCGATGCCCTTCGCCTTCGCCCGCATCAACGTGCCGCCCAGCGCCCGCTGGTCGAACAGGTTCACCGAGCACTCGATCACGTCGAACACCCGGCAATCGACCGCGTAGTCCAGCGCCGCTCCGTCACCTGCATAGCCAATCGCACGAACCTTCCCCGCCTGCCGCGCCTCGACCAACGGCTCGAGCAGGTCCCCGCGCTCGAGCCTTTCGCGGTCGCACGAATGCAGCAGAAACACGTCGACCGCCCCCAGCCGCTCGAGCGCCTCGTCGATGCCGCGCGCCACCGCCAGCGGCGTCCAATCTTCCACGCCCTCGACCCCATACCCGCCTTTCGTCACCACCACCTTCTGCCCCGGCCACGAGCGCAGCGCCCGCCCCAGCGCGCGCTCGGCCTCGCCGTAGCTCCGCGCCACGTCGAACAGCGTCACCCCCAAGTCCAGCGCCGTGTGCACCAGGAGCTCGGCCTCGACCGACGGCAGCTCGCCGAGCGGCCCGCAGCCCAACCCCAACGCCGTGCACCGCAACCCCGACCGCCCCAAAATTCGCTCTCTCATCGTGTCAGCACCACGGCGCCGTACGCGCCCAGCTTCACCGGCAGCGTGAACGGCTGCCCGTCTTTCACCGCTTCAATCGCCTCGATGGAGCCCGACTGCCCTCCACCGAAGTCGCTGCCGAACTCCAGCGCATCGGAGTCCAACCGCACCCGCCACGTGCCGCCCATCGGCACGCCGAAGTCGTAGCGCGTGTACGCCCGGTTCCGCAGGTTCAGAATCACCAGCGTCTCGCCGCGCTTGTACACAATCACCTTGTTCGCATCGTTGAAGTGCAGCACCTGCAGGTCGCCGTGCTTGAGGCCCTCTTCGCTGCGCCTCAAACCAATCAGCGCCTTGTAGAACGCCCGCACCTCGAGCCCGCGCGCCGTCGGCGCCGCGAGCTGCGCCGGCGGGTCGACGAAGCCGCCGCTCGCCAGCTGCTCCTGACCTTGAAACAACATCGGCATGCCCGGCGACGTGAACAGCACCACCGCCGCCAACATCGACCGCCTGCGCGCCGCGAAGCTCTCGGGGTTCTGCGAGTCGATCTTCGTGGGGAGCCGCGCTCCGCCGTTGCCGACCGTGTCGTGATTTTCGGTCCACAACAGCCGCGCGAAGCCGTCGCCGTTGTAGCCGCCCTTCAGCGCCCGCTCGATCGCCCCCAGGTCCCTGTCGTCGTCGGCGAAGGGCACGAGGACGTTCATCACGTCGTAGCCGAACCCGTCCCACTGCGCGTCGAAGCCGAACCCGCCCGCGCTCTTCGACTTCGTCAGCTCGCCGTAGCCCTTCAGGTCTTCCGCGATGCTCAGCCCGCCGTGCTGTTGCGTGAGCTCGTTCAGCTTCACCAGCACCTCGCGCCCGCCCGGCGTCGTGCCGCTGCCGTCGATCGCCCGAATGTTCGACACCGAGTCGATGCGAAAGCCGTCGCCGTTGAGCTCCGTCAGCCACTGCTTCGCCGAGCCCAGCAGCATCTCGGTGACCCGCGGCTCGGTGTAGTTCGGCCGCGGCCCCCACGGCGTCTCGGCGTACGGGCCCGGCCCGAAGAAGTAGATGCCCCACGCGCCGTTCGGGCAGTGGCCGTCGAAGCACGACAGCGGAGCCTGTCTCCACCCGTCGGTGTGGTTGATGACCAGGTCAGACCAGACCGCGATGCCCAGCCGGTGCGCCTCGTCGATGAACGCCTTCAGCTCTTCCGGCGTGCCGTACGACGGCTTCGGCGCGAAGAAGAGGTGCGGGTTGTAGCCCCAGCCGTTCGGGTTGCCTCCGAACGCGTGCACCGGCATCAGCTCGATGACGTTGATGCCCAGCTCGGCCAGCTCGGGGAGCTTCGCCTGCGCGCTCGCGAACGTGCCGTGCGCCATGCCGGCCGCCGTCGAGAAGCTGCCGATGTGCAGCTCGTAGACGATCGCTTCGTTGCGCGCCGGCTTCGTGAACGGGCGGAACGTGTAGGGCGTCGCGCTCGTCATCAGGCACCACTGCCGGTCGGCCGTGATTTGCCTGCAGTACGGGTCGAGCCGCTCGTGCGCGTTGTCGAAGACGTAGCGCCAGCGCGTGACCGGTGACGCCGTCATGGCCGCGAACGTGCCTTGCGGCTGTGGCGTCATGGTGAGGCGCTCGCCGTCGAGATCGACTGCTGCTCTCGACGCGTTCGGCGCCCAGACCCGGAAGGTCGTGATGCCCGCGGTCGTCGTGGCTCCGAATGGCGGCGGGGTGCCAGCGTCGACGCCGGCGTCAGCGATCGGTGCGGGGCCGGCGTCTTGTCGCGGCGCAGGCTGCGCGGCGTCGCACGCTGAGAGCATCAGCGCGAGCACCGCGGTCGGCCCGACCTTCATCCACATGAATGCCGCTTACTCCTCCCCCTCGAAGCCGCTTACGCGCTGCCGTCATCTTCTTACGCGCAGACGTCTCGCCTACTCTTCGAAGCTCCAGCCGCCGTCGAGGCAGCGCCCCGTGGTCACCGACTCGTGGCACGCGGTCAGCGCCGCGAGCCGCCCCGCCGCACCTCGCATCAGGTCGGCGCGCCGGCCGTCGACGTACAGCTCGCCCGATGCGATCGCCGGTGCGGCCTGCAGCCCCAGCCGCAGCACGCCCTCGTCATCCGTCGTGCCGAGCAGCACGCCGCCGGCGCCCGTGATGCGCGCCCTCGCCGGAGCGACGTACCGGTTGTCTTTCCCCTCGCCCTCGAAGACCTCTTCGGTCGACGGAAGCGGCACCGCGATCGCGCTGAGCGTCAGGTTCGTGAAGAGCGCCACCACGAGCACGGCCGCAGTGCTGGCCATGGTCACCATCGCGTTCGTCAGCCTCCGCTCGCCGGCGTGCTGCGCGTACTGCTGCCATGACTCGCGCGGAGTCTCTGCAGACAGCCGCGCCACCACCGGCAGCACCGCGCCCAGCCCCGTCGCCAGCGACACGCCCAGCTTCACCTTGTCGTCGAGGCGCGCGTGGCGCTCGCGCCGGTACACCGCCGTCGGCCCGCTGCAGCGCGTGCCCTGGTTGAACACGAGCTCGATGCGCCTCGACGTGTTCCCCACCGCCACCGTCGGAGGCGCATCACGGCATTCGCCCGATGCCGGCCGCGTCACCACGTGCGTCAGCTCACCGTCGACGGTCACGCACGCTGCGAACGGCATGAACAGCAGCCACCGGAGCACGAACGACCCCTGAGCACCCGGCGTACCACCGCGCCTCGCCGCACGCGTCGCGGGGTTGAGCGCCGCTCGAACCGCCTCACTGCGACGAGCGCGTCATGCTCGGTTTTTTCGATGTGCCCCGTCGAGAAACTCGAAGAGCGCGCGCCGAGGCCACACTGCCATGCGGCGGCAGCACCGAGTGCCCTTCTCGCGTCTGCGGCTGCACCCGCGACGGCGGCGAGCCGAAGCGGCGCGAGAACGCCGCCGTGAACGCCGGCAGGTTCGAGTACCCGATGCGCGCCGACACCTCGCTCACGCTGTACTTGCGCGACTCGAGCAAGAGCAGCGCCTCGTCGAGCCGGCGGTTGCGCAGGTACACCGTCGGCGGCACGCCGAGCTCGCGCCGAAACACGCGCAGCAGCGTCGACTCGCTCGTGTGGCACTCGCGCGCGAGCTTCGGCAGCGCGACCGGCTCGAACAGGTGCGCCTCGAGGTACTGCTGCGCCGCGCGCAACAGGTCGGTCGGCTGCTCGACCTGCGACGGCCGCGTCGAGCGCTCGAGCTGCTCTTTGCCCAGATAGAAGAGCTCTTTCGTCAGCTCGACCTCGAGAAACCACGCCGCGGCGCTGCCGTGCTTCTGACAGACGTGGCGCTCGAACAGGTACCGGCTCGCCAGCTCGTCGACCCAGCGCGTGCGCGCGAAGACGCGGGGCCGCTCGACGACGCGCGCCCACAGGTCGTTCGTGAAGTGGGGCGCATACTCGCGGCGCGCCGCATCGCGCGCCTTCGGCTGCACGCCCAGCACCAGCGTCGGAGCCACCGCGCTCTGCACCTCGAGCCCGTACGCCGTGCGCGCGGGCACCAGCGCGAACGCCGAGCGGTCGAGCCGGCGCGTGAGCCCGTCGGAGCTCAGCGTCAGCACCGTGCTGTCGAGCGGCAGCACCATCACCGGCTCGGCGTGCGTGAACTCGCGCGACAGGCGATCGGGGTCGCGCTCGAAGCGCAGGGTGAACACGCCCTCGTGCTTAGCCCGATTCGACGAGGCCGGTTAGGTGCCACACGAGTCGACCGCGAGACGGCTGCACCTCGACACCACCGGCGAGTACGCCGGCGCACTCGAGCTCAGCACGCTCAAGCTCGAGTACTGGAGCGGCGAGATCTACGCGGTGGCCGGCGGCACGCCTGAGCACAGTGCCCTCGCGTCGAAGGTCATGGCGCTCCTCGACGCGAAGCTGCCGGCTGGCTGTCGAACGTCCAACTCCGACATGCTCGTACGAATCGCCTCGAGCGATGTGACCGTCTTTCCCGACGGCATCGTCGTCTGCGGGGCGGGTGTCGGTCGGCAAGAAGGTCGCGATTCTGCTGCGCGCTTACATGACCCTCAAGTCCGTTCAGGCGGTGTGAATCGTGTCGCACCGCGCGCCTCGGGTGACCGTCGTCGAACGCCCATAGCGCGGTTGGCGCGAGACCGAACCTCGGGCGGGCAAGCACCTGACCTTGTTTGCTCTTGCGCTCACCGTCGACGTCGACGCCATCTCTCGAGCGCTCGACGGCCTCTGACGACACCGGCTCCGCTCGGCATCGTGCGACGCCCGCCGGTGCACCTCGTCGTGTTTTTCGAGCCCCCTCCCTATTCCCCGGAGCCGACCATGCCCCGCCGCGTGACCCCCGACAGCACCAGCGACGCCGCTCGCCTCGAGGCAGAGCGCCGCGCTCGCGAAGCCGCCGCCCGGCAGGAGGCCGCGCGCAAGGCCGCCGAAGCCGCCAGGGCCCTCGCCGAGCGGCTGGCCCAGGCTGCCCAGAGCACCTTCGAGCGGTGGAGTCCCCGCGCGACCCCGATGACGCTGCCGGCTTCAGCGGAGCTCACGGTCGGGGAAGTGGCCTTGATTCCCGAGCCCGAGGAGCCGGGGGACCTGAGCGCCGCCACGTACGTGGCGCCCACCCGCCGGGCCGAGCTCGACGAGGTCATCGCGGAGGTGGTCGATGGAGGCCTCGACCCGGCCGACGCGATGGCCGCGGCGGACCTGTACGACCCGCTGAGCGGCGAGCTGTCGATGACCGAGGCGGAGCTTGCGTACTTCAGCGCCTCGCTGGTCGACGCCGCAGCGCCGCTGCTGGCCGACTCCCGCAACGACTGGGTCGGCGCCTGGTTCGCCAACCCGGCGTTGCCCGCCGAGGTGCGGCTCGCGTTCTCGCACGCGCTGCTCGATGAGAGTGAGCGGTACCGCACCGAGCAGCCCCTGGAGGGCGCCCATGGCGTCTCTGCCGAGGAAATGAACGCGCACCGGGCCACCACACTGGCCAACATCGCGCTCTCGAGCGCGGCCGGCGTCGAGTACTTCGATGGCGCCTACGGCTGGGTGGAGCCCGCCGACGTCGACACCGCCACCTTCAACCACTTCATCGGCACGCTCGACCCCGCGCAGCTCGAGGGCTTCACCCAGTCGCTGAGGCTGGGCACCGACTGGCGCAGCATGGGCGTGCTGGACACCGTGAGCGCCGTCATCGACGCGTCGATGCAAGACCACGCGTTCCTCGATGGTGGGCCAGCCTTTCTCTTCGCGTCCACCGTGCTGTCGGGGCCGGCGGCGCCTCCCGACACCGCCTTCAACGTCTTCGAGCTCTCAGAGGACTACGCCCAGACGTACGTCGAGTTCTCAGCCCGAGTGCTGGCGCTCGAAGCTGGCACCGGGCTCGACGCCGCCGACCGCGAGCGGCTGCGCGGCATCGTGGCCGACGAAGACACTCGGGTGCAGCTCGCGCACCTGCCCTTCGCGCAGCGCATGCTGGTGACGCAGTACCTCCTCGAGCACGACGACTTCGACGCCTCCAACGTCGACGACGCGCAGCATGGCGGCCTGCTCGGCGCGGTGCTGGTGCACCGCTACGCCACCGACTACGCGGTCGCCCAGGGCCTGCCCTTCGAGAGCTCGTACGAGCTCGTGCTCGAAGAGTTCGAGCGCTTCAACTTCATCACCGGCGCGTACGCGAGCCACCTCGCGGTAGAGGCCGGCTGGGAAGCGTCGGTGGGTGCGCTGCGCTCAGGCGAGCCGCCGCGGCTGAGTGACGGCAGCGCGCTCGGCCCTGAAAGCTACATCGAGGTCGACGAGGCGCTGCTCGAGCAATACCCCGTGCTGACGGCACTGGTGATTCCCTCGCTGCCGCCGGTGCTGCCCCACCAGAACGTGATCGACGCGGTGGCCGACGGCACCTTGAGCCCCGACGTGGCGGCGAGCATTCTCGAGGGGCTGGCGGCCGACGCTTCGTACCGTACCCACCCCGACCGGCTCGATGACGCCGGCAGCGGCCTGTTCGGCGAGATGGCCGAAGGCTGGGTCGAGCTCACGGCGGGCAACCCCTACTCGGAGACCGGGCTTCACCAGCACGGCCAGGAGCAGGCCGCGCGGCTGCTGGCGCTGGCGGAGCAGCTTCGTGGCTCCACCGACCCTGCCTTCGTGGCCAGCGCGTTTACCCTGGGGCTCGATCAGCACGCCAACGTCTTCGACTTGAGCCTCGCGGCGTTCGGCGAGTCGGTGAGCTGGGAGTACGGTGAAGCGATGGGAGCGCTGGGCACTGCCCAGCTCGCCGCTACCGCGGTGATGGTGGTGGGCAGCCTGGGCGCCGGCCTGGCGGCAGGCAGCCTGTCGGGTGGGGCGGCGGTCACCGCGATGGCGAAGATTGCCGCAGTGCAGAGCGTGAGCAGCTTCGCGCTGAACGCGGCCAGCAACTGGGCCGAGACCGGCGACCCGCATTGGGTCGACGCGCTCGGCGCCGGAGCGGTCGACGGCTTCACCACGATGTTCGGCATGCGCCTGGGAATGATGCGGGGCGTCGCGCCGGCGCTGCTGGGCGGCGGCGTCGACGTCGGCGGCGCCGCGGTGTCGGCGCTCATCGGCCAGCCGGGCGGTATGGCGGCGGTGATGAACGGTGACCTGTCTGGGCTCGACGGGAGCCGGGTGTGGAACGCGGCGCTCACCGCGGGCGTGTTCTCGGCGGCCTTCGCCGGCGGCACCTACCTGCTGGGCGGTGCGCGCGGGGTCGGCGACATGCCCCGGCTGGAGCCCGGCTCGGCGCTGAGCAGGGCCGAGCTCGATCAGGTCGCGCTCTCGCTGAGCGACGGCACCCTGATGGTTCGCAACGCCGAAGGCGTACGGGTGCCGGCGCGCGACGTCATCGACCCGGCTGCCGAGGGCTACTACGCGGTGTTCCGCAACCAGACGACCGGCGAGTACGACGTGCGGCTGATCTACGCGTCTGACTCGACGTCGCTCGACCCGATGGCGGCCATCGACGCCCAGCGCTCCAACTGGCCGGGCGAGGGCTGGGAGCCGGTGCTGGGCTTTCACAACCACCCCAATGGCTCGACCGCTCCGAGCACCGGCGACCTCGGCGCCGACGACCTGTTCCGGCAGGTGTTCGGCGACGGCTTCCAGAGCGCCATTCTCACGCAGAGCGGCGAGGGCCTGAGCCTCACCCCGTTTCGAGGCAACGACACGGTGCTGATGCCTGAAGAGCACCTGCCGTGGAACGGGGGGCAGCGCTTCAGCGACGACCCGCTGGCCGACTGGAGCCGGATGAACGTGGATCAGCAGCTCGCGGCCGAGTCGGGGCAGACCATCGACTCGCTGCGCAGCACCTGGACCCCGGTGGCGCAAGACCCGCGCACCGGCGCGGTGCTCTACGAGCTGCCCAACGGGCGCCGCTTCATGGAGTACCCCGACGGCGACGGCGACTCGGGCTACCGCTTCCGCAACGTCACGGACGAGGTGGAAGCCGGCGCGATCCCCGAAGGGTGGATGCCCATCATGTCGACCTCGCGCATCACCGCCCAGGTCGACGGCAGCACCGTGCGCCTCTCGAACGGCTTCGAGTACGAGCTCGCGCCGCTCCCCGAGGGCTACACGGTGCGCGTGCAGCCTCAGGGGCAGGCGGGGTACCCGCTGGCCGAGAACAAGATCCGCCTCGAGCTGACCGACGCGAGCGGCAACCCGGCGGGGCACCTCGAGCTGAACGTTCGCACCCTGAACGGTCAGACCAGGTTCCAGGCGCACTTCGACTTCGGCGGCAGAGACGCTCCTCGCCACCTCACCCGCTTCATGTGGGAATCGGTGAGCAACGCGATTCGCGACGGCGAGGTGGACCAGATCGCCTTCAACACCGACCCGAACTCGCCTGTCGGCTTGGCGCTCTCGGCCATGGGCTTCACTTCCCACGGGCCCGTCTTCATTCTCGACTTTCCCGACGATGCTGCGCGCCAGGCGTGGCTCGAGACCCACGGGACCTTCCCAGGCCTGCTTGCAGCCGCCCGCCGCTCGCGCGAGTGACCCGGCGAGGTCGAGTCTTCGGGGCTCAGCCGAGCCCGGCCATCAGCCCGGCGAGGCCGTCGAGCTGCGCGTCGGTCGCGTGCAGCGCGGCGGGGTCGACCAGCGCCACGAACACCACGACGAGCGCCGTGCTCTCGACCTCGGCAGGCAACGCAGGCCCGCGGTACCGGCAGTCGACGCGGTACGAGAACAGCACCTCGAACGGGTCGTACGCGCCGCTCATCGCCGCCTCGGCGACGCTCGCCGGCAGCGTGTACTCGAACCGCGCCGGCTGCGCGCGCGGGCCCTCGCGCACCTCGCGCGCCGCCACGTCGATGGTGAGCACGACGTCGCCGACGCGCACCGCCACCTCGGCGCCCGCGATGAACGCCGGCACCGGCCGCTCGCGCAGCCGCGCGCGCAAGAACGCCGCGAGCCGCGGCGCCGTCACCGCCGCGTCGCCGGGCTGAAACCGCGGCAGCGCAGCGCCCTGCTCGAGGGCCCACGCAGCGAGGTTCGGTAGTGGCACATCCACTCCGCGGCCGTCGGGTCGAAGAAGTAGAACGGGTCGAGCAGCAGCGTCTTGCGCCCCGTCAGCTTCAGCGACGCGTGCGTGACGTATTCGATCTGCACCGCTACTCCACGTGCAACGTCGTGCGCCCCGTCACCGTGCCGTGCAGCGTGAGCCACAAGGTCTGCGTCGCCGCGTCGACCGTCGCGAAGAAGCTGCTCACCGCCGCGCCGTCGAGCGTCACCTGCGCCGGCGCCGCGCCGCTGAAGCCCGTGAAGCGGAACACGGGCGTCTTCACCTCACCGCCCGCGGGGTTCAGCGTCACCGTCGCTTTGCCGCCCGCCATCGGCACCGCCCACACCGCGTACGACGGCTCGTACGTGACCGGCCCGCCGACCGACGCCGTCACCTGCGCCGCGAGCATGCGCTCGACCGCCGTCACCTGCTCGAGCGTCGTCTGCGTCGTCTTCTTCCCCACCGTCATGAACACCGAGTACGCGAGCGTGGGGTAGCCGCTCAGCGTCTTGCCGAACGCCTGGTACGACGGCTTGCCGACGCCGCCGTACGTCGTGCCCCACGCGAGCCGGTGCGACCCGTTCGCGAACATCAGCTCGTACTGGTTCAGCTGAAACGGCCAGAGCCAGTCGGTCGGCATCGTCCACCCACTGCCGCTCACGCACATCGCGCCGCGGTTCGCCGACGTCTTGCCCCAGCAGTGCGCCGCGAGCATGCCGCCGCCGTAGTCACCACCGGCCGGCTTCGACTCCCACGTCTCGGTCTGCACCGCGCCCATCTCGGCATCAGAGCCCTGCGACCACATGCGCACGTACGGCACGACGTTCGGCTGCGTGTAGTCCCACGCGCTCATGATGCCGAGCGGCCCGTTGCCCATGCTCGTGAACTTGTACTTGTCGCCCCACGCGATGCCGCCGATGGGGCCCGCCGTGCCCTCGAACGCGAGGTCGCCGTACGGCGCGCGCGAGTCGGCGTTCACCACGTTCATGCCGGCCGGCGTGGCGTCGTAGCGGATGAAGTAGACGGGGTGCGTTCGGCCCGACGCGAAGAACCAGTGCACCGTCGCGTCGACCGGCCCGCCTGGCTGCATGCGCACCTTGAACTCGTGAATCGCGTGGTGCGGCCCTGCGAGCACCGTGCGGTACGTGCCGGTGTGAAAGCGCGAGACGTCGGCCGTCGCCGCGTAGTGGTTCACGATGTAGCCCCATCCCTGCCACCCGCTCGCGCCGGTGCCGCGCGCCGTGACGTCGTCGCCCGGCCCGCGCCGCCACGTCAGCTCGCGCATGAAGCCGCCGCGCCCGCCGCCCGGGTCGGCCGCGTCGTTGCGCACCAGCGCCGCCGAGCGCGGCTCGCAGTCGGCGTCGGCCCACGTGTAGCGGT
>JAEUJP010000265.1 GCA_016793725.1 Myxococcaceae bacterium
GTCGACGGCGCGGTCACCGCGCGGGGCGAGCGGCCGGCGGGCGAGCTCGACGGGTTGATGGAAGATCTGCTCGTGCGCGGCAAGGTGATCGAGCCGCAGGTGCCGCTCTACAAGCGGCCGCTGTTCTGGGTCGCGATCGCCACCGGCGTCATCGCGGCCGCGGCCGGCACGACCGTGTTCTTCGTGACGCGGCCCATCATCACCCGTGGGGAGCTCCAACCATGAGGCGGGCCGTGTTCGTGCTGCTGGCGATGTCGTGTGCGCAGTACAACACCGCGAGCCTCACGTTCGGCGAGTCTGGCGAGGGCCTCGACGGCTTTCTCTGCAAGCAGGGCACGACGAGCCTGCTCGACCGTGGCGCTGACCCTGCCACGACCTCGCGACCGGTCTCGATCGTCGCCGACATCGTCGGCATCGACAACGGTCAGCCGGGCTGCCGAACGGGCCAGCTTCTCGCGTGGTGCAAAGACCGCACGTGCGCGCCGATGAAGCGGCGCCGCGTCTGCAAGTCCGCCGAGCTCCCGACGCGCGTGAGCACGCTCGAGCGCGAGGACGTACGCGCACAGGTTCGGGCGAGCCTGCGGGCGTCGCTCACGAAAGCGCAGTTCATCGAAGACGCTCCCGACGAGTTCGTGATCGTGCGCCTCGTCGGCACGTCGCAGCCCTGCAGCGAGGTCGAAGAGACCGCCGATGGCGTACTGCCCGAGTTCGACACCGCGAAGCTGATCGGCTGCGCCTACTCGTGCCCTGTGCTGCTCGACCGCGCGACCGATGTCTACCTGGGCTTCGACGGCTTCGTCGGCCAGTGTGAGCAGGGCGTGCGCATCTGCGCCGCCGGCACCCTCAACTGGATGCCGTAGTCGCTACTTCAGCCCGTGCTTCTTCAAGAGCTCGATGAGGTGCGACCTGTCCATCCGAGCCAGGCGCGAAGCCTCTGACACGTTGCCCTTCGCGCGGTCGATGAGCCCGCCGAGGTACTTCTTCTCGAACTCGGTCAGCGCACCCGCCCGCGCGTCTTTGTACGAGCGCGTGTCGAGAACCGCCATCGCGGCCGATTGGGGTGCAGGCGCGCTGCCCGACTCGAGCGGAGGCGGCTCGCCCATCGCCAGCGTCGCCTCGACGAGGTTGCGCAGCTCGCGCACGTTGCCCGGCCAGTAGTGGAGCTTGAGCGCCTCCATCGCGCGCGGGGAGATCAGGTCTTCGACCGGCCCGTCGTGGCCGGCGGCCTTCAAGAAGTGTTCGACGAGCAGCGGCACGTCTTCGGGGCGGTCGCGCAGCGGCGGCACCTCGAGCTTCACGACGGCGAGGCGGTAGAACAGATCCAACCGGAAGGCGCCCGAGTTCACCTCTGCGCGCAGGTCGCGGTGCGTCGCCGACACCACACGCACGTCGACCGTCACGGTGTCGGCGCCGCCCACGCGGCGAAACGTCTTGCGCTCGAGCACGCCGAGCAACGTCGACTGCAGCGCCGCGGGCAGCTCGCCGATCTCGTCGAGAAAGAGGGTGCCGCCGTCGGCGCGCTCGAACGCGCCCACGTGCCGGCGATCGGCGCCGGTGAACGCGCCGCGCTCGTGCCCGAACAGCTCGCTGGCCACCAGCCCCGGCGCCAGCGAGCCGCAGTCGACCGTCACGAACGGCTTCGCCGCGCGCGGGCTCTGCTCGTGCAGCGCCTGGGCGAGCAGCTCTTTACCGGTGCCCGACTCGCCGTTGAGCAGCACGGCGACGTCGCTCTTGCCGACGCGGGCGACCTTGGTCATGAGCAGCCGCATCACCTCGGTGCGGCCTTTCAGCGGCCCGATCGACTCGCCGGGGTGCAGCTCGAGCTCGAGGGTCTGGCCGTCGCTGACCTCGATGGTCGTGCGGCCGATCTTCAGCGGGGTGCCGGGTACGACGGTGCCGCGCTCGAGCGCGATGGCGCCAGCCAGCGTGCCGTTCGTGCTGCCGACGTCGCGCACGCTCACCCGGTCGCCCGCCCGGGTCAGCTCGAGGTGGTACCGCGACACGGCCGGGTCGGTCAGCGCGAGATCGTTGTCGTTCGCCGTACCGATGGTCAGGCGCTCACTCTGAGACATGCAGCGCTTGCCCTGATCGGGGCCGTCGAGCACCGTGACCGACAGCGCCTTCAAGGGCAGCCCTACCTGCTGCATCGTCTGCTGCGTCGTCATCGCCGCGGTTTTTATCAGCTTCTGAGAAACCCGTTCTCAATTTGCCAAAAGACTTGGCAACAACGTGGAGCAGGGAGGAGCGACAAACTCCTACAGAGTAGGAAACTTCCTCCAAAGGACGAATCAATGGGCTTCATCAAGGACATTGTGGGCAAGGCGTCTGGGCTGCTGAACAAAATCGCGCCCATCGCGATGTTCATCCCGGGTCTGCAGTGGGTCGGGGTCGCGACGATGGCGCTCAACGTCGCGAAGGGGCTGATGCAGAAGCCGCCCGACTGGAAGGGCATTCTGACCAGCGTGGTGTCGCAGGCGATTCCCATGGGTATGGGGAAGGCGCTGCAGGCCTTCACGAAGGGGGGCACGGCGCTGCAGTTCTCGAAGATCTTCGGCGAGAAGATGTCCGAGACGCTCGGCCAGGTCGCGACGAAGGTGGGCAACAAGTCGTTCACGGGCGCGATCGCGAAGCTGCAGACGCACTTCACGAGCCCCACGTTCACGAACGCCTTCGCGAAGGTCGTCAACACCGCGACGGGCACCTCGGCCGATCAGCACCTGACGGCCCAGATGATCCGCAGCGCGGCCCCGAGAATTCAGCAGGGCACGATGATGATCATGAACCCGGTCATCAACACCGTCGCCGCCCCGCTCGAGCACGCGCAGTCGGCGTTCGACAGCGCGACGCGTCGCCCCGCAAACCTGTTGCCCGAAAACTACGTGCCGGCCAGCCCGGTGATTCCCGACGCCGACACGAGCTGGCGGCGCGGCGGCATCATTCCCGGCTGAGCCTTCGATCAGAGCGGTTCGAGCGCGGCCCTCGAGTACACCTCGGGGGCCGTCGCACTCTGGCCCCTTGAAGGTTCGCGCGCGACGTGGTGAGTCACGCGCATGAAATTCGACACGCTCGCCATTCACGCAGGTCAGCAGCCCGACCCGACGACCGGGGCCATCATGACGCCGGTCTACCTGACGTCGACCTACGTGCAAGACGGGCCTGGCGGTCACAAGGGCTACGAGTACTCGCGCACGAAGAACCCGACGCGCGGCGCCCTCGAGGCGTGCCTCGCGGCGCTCGAAGGCACGAAGTACGGCGCCGCGTTCGCGAGCGGCTGCGCGGCCGCCGACATGCTGATGCACCTGCTCGACGCCGGCGACCACGTCGTGGTCAGCGACGACGTCTACGGCGGCACGTTTCGGCTCTTCGACAAGGTGTGGAAGCGCGCGGGCCTCAACTTCACGTTCGTCGACCTGTCGAAGATCGAGAACCTCGAGCCGGCCATCACGCCGAAGACGAAGGTGGTGTGGGTCGAGACGCCGACGAACCCGATGATGAAGCTCATCGATCTCGCGGCGGTCGCCGAGGTCTGCAAGAAGCGCAAGCTGATCTCGGTCTGCGACAACACGTTCATGACGCCGTACTTTCAGCGGCCGATCGATCTGGGCATCGACATCGTCACGCACTCGACGACGAAGTACCTGAACGGCCACAGCGACTGCGTCGGTGGCTTCGTGTGCACGAACGACAAGGCGCTCGCCGACAAGATCTACTTCACGCAGAACGCGGTCGGCGGCGTCGCCGGCGCGTTCGACTCGTTTCTCGTGCTGCGCGGCGTGAAGACGCTGCACGTGCGCATGCAGCGTCACGCCGAGAACGCGGCGAAGATCGCCAACTTCCTCACCGAGCACCCCAAGGCCTCGAAGGTGAACTGGCCGGGCCTGTCGTCGCACCCGCAGCACGCGCTCGCCAAGAGGCAGATGAAGGGCTTCGGCGGCATGATGACGTTCGAGATCAAGGGCGGCCTCGAAGCGGCCCGAAAGTTCCTGCAGACGGTGAAGGTGTTCGCGTGCGCCGAGTCGCTCGGCGGCGTCGAGTCGCTCATCGAGCACCCCGCGATCATGACGCACGCGTCGGTGCCCAAAGAGAACCGCGAGAAGCTCGGCATCTCTGATGGGCTCATTCGCCTGTCGGTCGGCATCGAAGATGCGGGCGATCTGATCGATGACCTCAAGCAGGCTCTCGAAGCGTGACGAGGTCGCACTCCGGTCGGAAGGCGCGCTCGAGGCTGCCGAACAGGCGCTCGGGCGCGTCGAGCGTGCGCTGAGCGCGCCCGACTGGTTGATGTTCGTGCGGGACGGCGCGCTCGGCCAGGAGCGCGTCGACGACGCGGTCGACGCGGTGCTGCGCGTCGATCTCGCGTTCGGCACCGAGCTCTCGACCCGCCGCAATCGCGCGGCCGAGCTCGCGCGCCGCAAGCTGAGAGAGCTCGGCGTCGAGTCGCGCGCGACGCGCCTTGAAGATCTGCTCGCGCAGCTCGTCGCGAGAGCCAGCACAGCGGCGCCGGCCGGGCCGTCGCACTCGAGAAGGGTGTGGGCGCCGTGGCTCATCATCGCTGGCCTGCTCGGTTCGTATGCGGCCTACTGGTTCTTGAAATGACGTAGATTCCGCGACCGTTGCTCTCCGTTGCCGTCACCCTCTCGCTGCTCACCGCCGCTCCGCTGCCTCCCGAATGTGAGCAGCCCGAGCTTCGCGACGTTCTGCCGCTCAAACAGCTCGCCCAGCTCGACGGCGCGCTGAGCGTCGGCCTCGACTCGGTCGCCACGTGGTGCTTCGACCCGAGCGGCGGGTGGACGGGCGGCCAGCCCCCCAAGCCCGGCAAGGGCAAGACGAAGGTCGACAAAGACACGCCCGCCACCGGCGATTGCGCGAAGGCCATCGCCTCGTGCGAGGCCTCGCAGAAGGCTGCCGACAAGCGCGCGCTGCGCGACCTCGCCGGCTACGCGCTGAGCGATCTCGAGCGCTCGTACCGCGGCGCCCGCTACTTCCCCAAGCGCACCGGCCTCAAAGACAAGCCGAACGAAAAAGCCGACTGCGCCAGCAAAGAGAGAAGTGACCTGTTCGCCCAGGCCCAGGCCCGAATGGACGTCGCCCGCCTCACCTCACAGATTCAGTCGGAGTACGCGAACTACA
>JAEUJP010000227.1 GCA_016793725.1 Myxococcaceae bacterium
CGGCGCGCGCGCTGAGCCTCGCGCGCGCACGGTCGCTCGCGGCGGCAGGCAGGAGCGAGGCCGCAGCGGGCGCGCTCACGGCGCTCGCCAGCGACGAAGGGGCGACCGACGACGAGCGGCTGGGGTACGCCCACTCTGCCGCGGAGCAGCTCGTGCGGTGCGGGCGGTTTCACGAGGGCATCGGGGCGAGCCGAGCGGCGCTCCGGCGCGGCGGGCTCGGCTCGCTGTCTCGCACGGCCCTCGGAGCCGTCGCGGCGGCCTTTCTGCGCCGCCTGTGGCTGCGCTACCGCGGGCTCGAGCCCGCGGCACGCCAGCGAGATGCGCGCGCGCACGAGCGGCTCGACCGGCAGTGGGCGACGGCCACCTCGCTGACGACCGTCGATGGGCTCTTCGCCATCGACCTGTCGACCCGGCACTGCCTCGCGGCCCTCCGCCACGGCGACCTGCCGCGCGTGGTGCGCGCGCTCGGGCTCGAGGCCACACACCAGGCCGCGATGGGCGCTTCGCCGGCCTGGCTCGAGCACCTGTGCGTAACACTGAACCGGCTCGCCGCCGAGGCGGCCGACCCGGAGTCGCTGGGGTGGAGCCACTACGTGAGCGGCGCCGTCGCGTACCACCGCGGCGAGTTCGAACGGGCACTGCCGGCGTTCGACGCGGCCGAGGCGCTGCTCGTGCACGAGCGCCCCGATGTCGTGACGTTGGTGAACAATGCCGAGGTCTACAGCACGTACGGCCTGCTGTGCCGGCTGCACGCCGGCCGGTTCGACGAGCTCGACGACCGGGCCCGGGCGCTGCTCGAACGCGCCGACGACCGCGGCGACGTGCACATGCGGCTCCTCATCGAGGCGGCGGTGCTGCCTGCGGTGGCGCTGTGGCGGGGCCGCGCCGACCTCGCGGCCCTCGCGCTCGAGGGCTACCGGCGAGGCGCGCATCGTTCGGGCCGGCACCTCCACCTCGCCTACTCGGTGCTGAGCGCCTCGCTCCTGGCGCTGCACCGGGGTGAGCCCGCCGCGGTGTTCGAGCACTTCCGGCGCGCGGCGCCCCACGCGCGGTCACAGTTCCTGGTCGTGCCGGTGGTGAGGCCCTTCGCGCGCTGGCTGCTCGCGACCGCCGAGCTGGCGCGGGCGAAGGAGCGCCAGCGCGGGTGGTGGCGTGCCAGGTTGCGCACGACGCTCTTGGAGCGCGAGCGAGCCGCGTGGGTGAGCCCCTTCTCGCAGCTGCTGCGCGGTCAGCTCGCGCTGGCGCGGGGGTACACCTGCGAGGGGCTCGCGGCGCTGCGTGCGTCGCGCGACGGCTTCTCGCAGCAGGGCATGCCGACCTTCGCGCGGGTCGCAGCGGGTCGGTGCCCACCGCTCGCGGCGTGGGCGCCGGGCGTGCCGGCAGAGCGCCTCGACCTCGGCACGTGACGCGCGCCCGCCCGGCGTTCACATTCTGCGAGAGGCGGTCTCTCTGCACGAGAGAGAGACCACCATGCCCAGACCGACACGCCTGTTCCTTTGCCTCGCTGCTAGCTTCGCCTTCGCCTGCACCGGGAGTGAGCCCGTTTCCCCCGAGCCCGCCGTGCGCCTCGAGCCTGCCCTGACGGCGCTGGCCCCCGCGGTGCGTGGCCGGGTGGTGGCGGTCGTCGAGAGAACGGCGGCTTCGGTGCGCAAGAGCCGCACGCCCGCCGACCGCATGCGGCTGCGGCGTGAGGCCTTCGACGCGCTGACGACCGAGCTCGCCGACCAGCCGCTCGAGGCGGGAGCCGCCCTGCGGGAGCAGCTGTTCGGCGACGCGCTCGCGCTCGCGGACATCGAGCTCGCGCTGGCCGCGGCGGCTGCTCGCCCCACCGCCGAGGTGAGCCCGTGAGGCGCGGCGCGCTCTTGCTGGTGGTGGTGGCGCTCTCGGCCGCGGCGGAGCCGACGGTGCCGGGCTCGACGCGCACGGGCGAGTTCGGCAAGGCGAAGGTGGCGATCGACCTGACGGGTGTGGGCGTTCACGAGGTGGGGTTGAGCCTCGTGCCCGGCAGCTGGTACGAGCTGCAGACGCACAACCTGCGGCCGGGCCCGGCGACAGTCGTATCGCCCGACACGGTGCTCTCGGTCGTTCACGTCACCGACTCGGCGACCTTCGAGAGCGTCACCATCGCGGGGGCCGACGGGTGCTCGACTCCGGGTGCGGCGCCCGACTTCGCGCGCAGCTGCGTTCGATTTCAGGCCCCGAGCGCCACGACCCCAGGCAGCACGACGCCGCACGTGCTGGCGTGGGTGCGGGCCTACGACACGGGCTTCAGCGGAATCGCCAACGTGCGCCTGCAGCAGGTGAGCAGCGCCACCCAGGTGCCCACCGAGCGAGACTGCACGGTGACCATCACCACCAACTGCTGGAGGGTGCGGAGCCGCGACGCCTCGTTCGGTGGCCTGGTCATGAGCCCCGCGGGCACCACCTTCAGCGGGCTCTTGCACTTCGAGACCACCCACCTGCCCGGCACGCCGGTCGCGAACCAGAGCATCTGGCTGATCGCCGGCAAGACGGGCGACCTCGCCAACAACTGGAAGCGGCTGAGCGGGAGCCGAGGCCGGCCGAGCAGCCACCGCCGGGCCGTCGCGGGCACGGCAGAGTGGCTCGCGCGCGGCTCCGACGTCGGGCTCTCGAACGCGCTCACCGTGGTCGCGGGCGTCACCAACACCTTCGCACCGATTCGCCTCATTCAGAACGACGTGGGCCGCCTCAGCACACCCTCGGGCGTCGTGACGATGGGTGTCGACAACGACTCCGACGAGCTCGGCGCCGATCTCGAGCGCGTGCTGCAGTCGTGCGACAGCACCACCAGCCCCGAGGCGGGGGGCCTGCGCTGCGCCGACCGGCCAGGCTGCGGCGCGCCGGGCTCGGTGCGGTGCAAGGCGGCGCTGCGCGACAGCGACGGCGACGGAATACGAGACGATGTCGAGCTCTACGGGGTCGACCAGAATGGCATCGACACCGACATGCCGCGGTTCGGAGCCGACCCGGCCCGGTACGACGTCTTCGTGCAGCTCGACTACAGCACGTGTGTCACACCGGCCGTGCCTCCGTACACGCACGAAGAGCTCGACTTCAACGCGCGCGCCTACCGCTCGCTCCCCGGTTTCAAGAACCGCGACGGCACGACCGGCATCTTTCTGCACATGGACGCTGCGGTTGCCCCGGGCCCGACCCGGCCCGGCGAGTCGGCGTATGGAAGCTGGAGCGGCCCGAGGTCGACCTGCGTGAGCTGGCCCGACTCACTCCCGCCCGAGCGGCGCTGGCTGTTTCGTCACCTCTTCCGCTATGCCGCCAACGCCCTCGGCAAAACGGACTTCTACGCCCTCACGGGGGCCATCAGCGGCTCCTCGACGCTGGGCCACGAGCTCGGTCACCAGGGTGGGCTCGAGCACTTCGGGCCCATTCACGCGCCGCGGGCGCGCAACGGCATGCCGCTGCACTTCAGCCGCACGAACTACCTGTACCAGAGCGTCTCGCCTGCCGACCTCGTGTCGTTCTCGGACGGGCGCTGGGCGAACCGGCCGCTCGACCCCCGGCGCGTCGACGAGTCGTGCCCGCTCGGTCGCGGTGCTGCTGCGGGGCCGCTGGCCGGGGTGTATCAGGTCTCGGCGGACCACTTTCTGCCCGGCTGCACAGCCGTCGACTGGAACCGCGACGGGCAGTTCTCACCTCCCGGGACGTTCGTGCATGCGCCGCTCGAGAACGACCAGGCGGCGCTCTCGCGCCACACTGCCCATGGGCTGCAGAACCTGCTGGCGGGCGGCGACGAGCTGGCTGTCGCCGGCACGCTGCTCTACTGGTTCAAGCTGCGCTTCGAGGCCGACGGTACCCCGACGACGTCCGTCACCTACAACCGGGGCATTCGCTGCGACCCCTGCCCGCAGGCGGGCCCCGACCTGTTCCCGCCCTGCTGGGACCCGGCGCGGAGCGACCCCTCGTTGAACCTCACGCACGCCGACGGCACCCCGCTGCGCGCGACGGCGCTGGCGGCGAAGGGCTTCATGGAGGGCCTGACCGCCAAGGTGGTCGTGGTCTACGTCGAAGCGGGCGACCACATCGGGTACGGCCTGCTCGAGAGCGACCCTCCCGTCTTCCGAGACCTCGGCCCGCTCCCGAACGTCAGTCATCTCTCCGACTCGCCTGAGGAGCGCATCCCCGACGTGACGCTCTCGAATGGCGGCGTCACGCTGACCTACACGAACCAGTTCGGGCAGATCATCGTCGTGCGGGGCGAGCTCGCGGGCGGCGGCATCACCTGGGTCGACGCGGTCGTCGCCGTCGCCGAGGGCGAGGTGCTCGACCGGGACTTCGAGTCGAGCCCGGCCATCACGACGCTCCGCGGGGTCGACGGGCCGGGTGACACCGAGGTGCTCGCTGTACCCCGGTTCCGCGGCACCGACCCCGCCGGTGGGAGGGTCGCCGGCATCGAGCTGTTCAAGCGAACCTTCGTGGGCGCCGTGCCGGGGCCGTGGAGCGCCGTCGGCACCGTGCCGGCGAGCTACGGCCCCGGGGCCTACCACGCCCGAGGCCGGCCGAGCCTCGAGCAGTCGAGCTACAAGCCGGGCGAGTGGCAGCTGTCGGTCGCCTTTCTGGCGAACTCCGGGCTCAACACCGGGCGAATGGTGTACCAGGCCACGAAGGTGAACTCGCTGAGCGAGTGGCTCCCTGCGACGTCACCGTCGGTGCGCGCCGTCTCGGCGTTCACCTCGCCGCTGGTCTTCGACAACCGCCCCACCGTGCTGCAGCCGGCGATGCGCGGGGTCGTCTCTCAGCGCAAGGAGTGCGGCGGCTGCCCGGCGGGCGCCACGTCGTGCGAGAAGCCCGACCCCGCGTTCGGCGAGACCTACTGCCACGAGAACGGCAGGCGGCCCGGCATCGTCTTCGCCGCGCCGTTCGTCGACGGCATCGCTGCCATACGCATGATCGATCGCGACGAGCGGCCGACGCTGCGCAACGCCTTCTGCTGGGGTCTGCGCAGCTGCGAGGCCTACTATGGCGGCACCTGCACCCCCGCCCCGTTCTTCGAGAGAGACGAGTCGGGTACCCCACTCGGCGCTTCGCTCTGTGACGATGAGGGCCCCTTCCCAGTGCCCGCGTGTGAGCCGAACGTGCCCGACGCCGATGGCGACGGCTTCGAAGACCGCGTCGACGCCTGCCCCCAGACCCCGGCCGGGCCGGCAGACTCGAACGTCGACGGGTGCCCGGGCTGAGCGAACAACCGACGGTTCTTCGCTCGTTCTGGCACCAGGGTGAACGGACCCTGTCGTCTCGGCCCGACGCTCAGAACCGCTCCGGGGTTCTGCGGCGCTCTGCGTCGCGGTCGGCGGGCTACCGCGGCTCGGCGATGACGAGCGCCGTGTCGACGTCGACCTTGACGAGCTTCAGCCGCGCCACCTCGCGTGAGGCCCCGGTGTCGTCGAGCGCCGCGTTGGTCAGCAGGCGAGCCTCGTGGCCTGCGAGCTGCGCGAGCCGTCGCGCGCCGATGGCCGACACGCCGACGGTCAGCTGAGCCGAAGGGGCACCCGGGCCCGGCTCGCGCGTCGAGTCACCGGGCATCGCCGCCGACGCGCCGAAGCGCTCGCCGCCGACCTCGAGAACGAAGTCTGCACGCCCGCTCGACATCGTCGAGACGAGCTCGGGCGCGATGATGCCGGTCGGGTTCTGTTCGCGGTCGAACACGACCGCGCGGCGCAGGTGCAGAGCTCGCATGCGGTCGACCACCTCGACGGCGTCTTCGTCTTCCCACGCGCGCAGGTAGCCCTTGTTCACGTAGTCGCCGACGAGGCCCGAAAAGCCCTCGTGTTCGGCCTGCGCCGCGAAGACGAGGTCGCGCTCGGTGAAGACGCCGGCGACGGCGCCGTCGTCGTGCAGCACGACGAGACCGTCGACGTGGCCGCGCCGGAGCTGTTCGGCGGCCTCCCGCAATGTCGCCGACGCCGCGATCTGCGGCCGCCGCGCCATCACCTCGCCAATGCGCAAAATTTTCGTGTCTGCCGCAATCATCGGGCACCTGGCCTCTCACTCGATCAACCTGCACAGACGGCTTCGATTCCGGTCAGCGGAGCCGCCTCGGCGCGAATACGGCTAGAGCATCATGCAGACACTCAAGACCGGTTGTTCGCTCGACGAACACCACGAAGGTGAGCCGCGCCACCTCGCCGCTGCGCTGCTGCGGCTCGACCTCGAGCCGCTCGACGACAGCCTCGTGCTCCACGGGCGAGCCGGCCGTCAGACCGCGCGTCGCCGCACCGAGCGGGCGGCCTCCAGCAGACGAACGGCGGCGCGCTGCGCCCGGCCCGCGGCCAGGTCGAACGCCTCGCGGGGCTCACTGCCGCGCGCCTCGGTCACGATCGAGTGCAGGCCGGCGAGCACGACCTTCACCCGGCAGACGGTGTCGACGCCGCCGCGCGGGCCGTTGAGGTCTTCGAAGCGCACGGTCGCGCGCATCGCCCTGTCACCGAGCTTCTTCAGCTGCCGCTGCATGCGCTCGTCGACGTGCTCTCTCGTGTCGGTGTCGAGCTCGATGCCCTTCGAGGTGCGGAGGTTCACGCGTTTCGTTGCCATGCTCAGTATGTACGGACCTGAGCTGCGGGGAACCACCGCATCTCACACTGCCGGCGCTCAGCGCGGCGTCAGCCCGTCGTCGATCGAGAAGCCCGACCCTGCTCGAGCAGGCACCTGCGCAACCGTTGCGCGCGTCGTTACCCGCTCGCCCCGCCGAACAGCGGGCCGACCAGCAGCGCGGCCGCTGCCAGCGGCGGCAACAGACCCAACGCCGAGCCGAGCAGGTAGCTCGAGTAGCGAATGGGCGAGAGCGCCAGGGCGTAGTTCAGCGGCGGCGATACCCACAACAACAGCCGCAAGAGCGCCACCGTCAGCACCGGCCGCGCCTCGAGCCGCGCGAGCAGCTTCTTCAAGAAGGGCCGCTTCAGCTCGCCCAGCGGCCGCCCGCCGAGGCAGCGCACCACGAAGAAGCTCACGCTGACCGAGAACAGCGCCCCGGTCAGCGCCGCGAAGAAGCCGGGCAGCGGCCCCCACGCCAATAGCGCCGCGCCCACGAAGATGAAGCCCGGCACCTGAACCAGCTCTCCTGCCGCGAACAGCCCGAAGAACACCAGCACGCCCAGCGCCCCCGCGCTCTCGACCTGGCTGCGAACGCCCCCGAGCGTCCACCCCTGCGTCAGGCCGAGCAGGTGCGCCGACAGCGCGAGCGACGCCATCACGACGAGCGGCAGCGCCGCGCGCAGCCACTTGTTCATACCGGTGACGGCCTCGTCGCGAAGAGCGCCTCGAACAGCTGCCCCACCACCGGTGAGAGAAACGCGTGCCGCAGCGGCCAGAGCGGCGAGTGGGTGTCGCGGTACGGCAGCTCGCCTTTCCAGACCTTCGACAGCACTTCAGCCGCGTGCCGCGCATAGAAGTCGAGGTACAGCTTGCCCAGCTCGGCGGTGCCGCGCGCCGGGTCGCCCGCGTAGGTCTGTCGCTCCCAGTAGCGCTGGCGAATCGGCAGCGAGCGCAACAGCTCGCGCACCGTCGCCTTCCCGCCCCGCTGCAGCGGCGCCTTTCCTTCGGCCGACAGCTCGTGCTCGATCGACCGGCGCTCGAGCCCGGTGAAGGTGGGGTCGACGTGTGCGCCCTCGAGGTGCAAGAGAATCGAGGTCTCGACCAGCCCGCCGTGCGTGTCGCCGACGAGGTCTTTGCGCTCGAGCCCGCCGATGCCGTCGAGCAGCGCGGCCGCGTCGCTGCTGCCGCCGGTGAGTCGCTTCACCATCATCGAGAACACCGAGAGCATGAACGCGCCGGTGCGGCGGTGCACGTCGCTGCAGGCCTGCTCGATGGCGAGAATGTGACGTGGCCCGCCGTGGAAGTTGCTCACCCAGATGTGGCGAAAGCCCTGCCTGGCGAGCGACGTGCCCAGCTCGCGCAGCACCGCGCGCACCGTCTGCGGGCTGAACTTCACCGAGCCCACGTGCGGCAGCACGTCGGCGGCCACCCACAGCCACGGCAGGCGCACGACCGTCAGGTCTTCGTGCTGTTCGAAGAGCAGCTCGCACGCCCGGTCGAGCAGCCCCTGCGCCTCGCGCACGTCGGCCATCGTCGGCAGGTGCGGCCCGTGCACCTCGAGCGGCGAGCACGACACCGTCACCACCGTCTTTTCACGATCGAGCGCCTGCAGCCTGGGGCCCGTGAGCTCGGCCCACTCGAACACCCGCTGGGCGCTCATCGCGGCTGCCCCAGCCGCTCGCGGAAGTCGCGCGCCAGTGCCAGCGCCCGCGCAGCGCCCGGCAGGCGCTCCCAGCGCGAGCGGCGGCGGTGGTTGTCGTCGCGCCTCGTGGCCCGCGCCGGGCCCTTCGGCAGCGCGTGCGGTCGCTCGCCCGAGGCGTCGGTCTCGGGCTGCACGAAGAGGCGGTTGATGAACTCGACCACGAGGCGCTCAGAGAGCCGCGGCGGCAAGAGGTTCATGATGTCGTTCAGCAGCGCGGTGCCCTTCGGCACGCCGACGCGGTCGAGCCCCGCGACAGCGAGCAGCTTCGAGAACAGCCGGTCGTCGAGCAGGTCGGGGTCGAGGCCGCCGAACGCGAGGCTCGCTGCGCGCGCTGCCGGTGAGCGCGGCTTCTCGGTGACGGTCGACGCCACCGCGCGCAGGTCGGCGAGCAGCTCGTCGAGGCGCGGCAGGTTCGCGGGGGTCACCGAGAGGTGCACGACCTCTGGGTAGTCGTCGACCTTGAAGACCGGCTGCACGTGCCAGCCGCGCTTCGCCATCTCGTCGATGAGCACGAAGAGGTTGATGGTGTCTGACGTGAACGCGATGAGCGGCAGGTCGGTCTGCCCCACCACGCGCAGGCGGGGAATGGCGTTGATGCCGGCCACCAGCTTCTCTTTCGCGTCGTACAGGCTGCGCGCGATGCGCTCGTAGCCCTCGTCGCCGATGAAGTTGAGCGCGGCCCACGCGCCGGCCAGCGGGCCTGCACCCTTGGTGCTCTGAACGGTGGTGTTGACGATGGTGTACCCGGCCCAGCCGGAGCACGCGAAGAGCTGGTGCCGCCGCAGCTCGCGCGTCTTGCAGAGCACCACCGACGCGCCCTTCGGCGCGTAGCAGTACTTGTGCAGGTCCATCGAGATCGAGGTGACCCCCGGCACGCGCAGGTCGAACTCGGGCACCTTCGCGCCGAAGCGCTGGAAGTAGGGCAGCAGAAAGCCGCCGATGCAACCATCGACGTGCAGCAGCACGCCGTGCTCCTGCGCCAGCCGCCCCAGCTCGGGAATCGGGTCGACGACGCCGTGCGCGTAGCTGCCCGCCGAGCCGACGATGAGAATCGTGCTCGGCGTGAGCGCCGCGCGCACGTTCCCCACGTCGGCGCGGTAGGTCACCGGGTCCAGCCCCACCCTCACCACCTTCACGCCGAGGTAGTGCGCCGCCTTGTGGAAGGCCGCGTGCGCGGTGACCGGCAGCACCATCTCGGGCTCGGCGATGTCGGGCCGAACGCTGCGGAAGTAGTCGCGTGCCCCCTTCACCGCGAGCATGATGCTCTCGGTGCCGCCGCTGGTGAACGTGCCCGCGGTCTGCGCGTCGCCGCCCAGGTGCGCCGCCGCCATCGCCACCAGCTCGTTCTCGAGCTCGAGCACGCTGGGGTTGAAGGTCATGTCGAGGGCCGTCTTCGACATCGCGCTCACGAACGCCTCTTTCATCACCGCGTCGGCCTCTGGCGCGGCGTCGAAGCTGAGCGCGAACGCCTTGCCGCCCCGGGTGTCGAAGTCCGAGCGCGCGAAGCGCTTCAGCTGCTCGTGCACGGCCTCGCGGCTCAAGCCGCGCCTGGGAATCTGAGTCATCGTCATGCCACCTTTCGTCGAGAAGCGCGCCGCGACAGCTGCCGCAGAGACCTGGCGAAGCCTTCGAACACCAGGTCCATCGCTTCGGTGCCCTTCGCCGTGAGGTCTTCTTCCGCATCCGAGCCGTACCACTCGCGCAGCACCACCCGGCTCACTCCGAGCAGCGCTCCGGCGGCGAGGCGGGCCTGCCAGCGCAGGGCCTTGGGCTCACCGGGCCGGTCGCCGAGCAGCCGCGCCACCGCGGCCTCCCACTCGAGGTCACGCTCGAAGTCGTAGGCCAGCGTCGCCGCCGACTTCGCGATGATGCGCTGCTGCCGCACCACCCGCTGGCGCTGCTGCTGGTAGTCCCTCGCCAGCTCGAGCATGCCCTGCCGCACGGCCTGAACCGGGTCTTCACCCCGGGTCGCGCTCTCGAGCCGGCGGAAGGCGCCCAGCCGCCGCTCGCGGTCGGGGAACAGCACCGCCTCTTTGCCGGCGAAGTAACGAAAGAAGGTGCGGCGCCCCACGCCGGCGCGCGCCGCGATCTGAACCACCGTGGTCGCCTCGAAGCCCTGCTTCGCGAACAGCGCGAACGCCGCCTCGACCAGGGCGTCACGCACCCGCTCTCGATGTCGCTGTCGAAGCATGTGCGCACAGAATCAAAAGTGGCACTGAGTGTCAAATGGCACCGGGTGCCGACGAACGGCTGGCGCTGCGAAGGTGCGCGTGCGGCCGGCGGGCGGCCAGGTCGGCCTCGAGCGCCGACGGGCGTTACCGACCCGCGACACCTGGGCGCGGAAGAAGAGCGGCCTTTAGTGCTCTTGCCGCGATGACTCCTCGAACCCGTGCGGCGCCCGCTGTGCTGGCGCTGCTCTGCGCTGCGTGCTCCGCTCCGCCGACTCCTCCCGTCGTCACGCCGCCGATGCCGGCCGTCGACCTCGCCGTCTCGGCTCCCGCCGACGGTGCCCCTCCCATTCTCGAGTGGCGCAACTTCGACCCCGCGTGGTGCGACGTGGCCCGCGGCTGCGTCGGCGCCGCCGGTGACCGCGCGCTGCTCCACTTTCGCTTCCGCGTCACCAACCAGGGCTCGCTCGCCCTCGACCTGAGCCGCGACGCCGAGCTCGTCGCCGCCTGCACCGACGCACCCGCCACCAGCGTGCTCGGCTTCGCCCGCTGGGAGCTCCTCGACTCGACCGGCGCCGCCGTTCGTCAAGGCCTCGCCGACGCCCACTGCATCAAAGACGACGTGCCCGAAGGAGGCGCCTTCACCTGCACCGCCCAGGGCCTCTCGTCTGGCTTCTCGAGCACCCAGCCCGGCATGCTGAGCGGCGCCTGCACCTTCGCCGACGTCAGCGGCCTCGCGGCTGGCGCGTACCAGGTGCGCATCACCGTGAACCCCGACGGCTCGCTGCCCGACTCGAACCGCACGAACGACAGCGTCACGCTCGACGTCACGTTGCCCGACACGCAGTGCCGCGGTCAGCAGTGCGGCACAGACTGCTGCCCGCCGAACACGCCGTGCGCCCCGCAGGGCGGCTGCCTCATGCCCGACCTCACCGTCGACGTCGAAGAGCTGAAGAAGAGCATCAGCTACTCGGTCGAGTCGTTTCCCGCGAACGACTGCGCGCTCGAGGAGCTCTGCGTCTCGGGCCCCGGCGACCGCAAGCTCGTGCGGTTCACCACCTCGACGCCGAACGTCGGCACGGCCGACTTCTACATCGGTGACCCCGAGAAGAGCCCGCGCGCCGTCTACGCCGAGTGCCACGGGCACTACCACTACCTGCAGTACTCAGATTACCGGCTCGTCGCCGCCGACGGAGGCACCGTCGCGACCGGCCGCAAGCAGGCGTTCTGCGCGTTCGACCACACGAAGCTCGACCCCGACGCCGGCCGCGGCAAATATTCGTGCACGAACCAGGGCATCACGACCGGGTGGACGGACATCTACGAGTCGTATCTCGACTGCCAGTGGATAGACGTGACCGACGTCGAGCCCGGCGACTACACGCTCGAGGTCGAGGTCAACCCGACGCGCCACATCGCCGAGGCCAACTACGTCAACAACGTCGGCCGCGTGCCGGTGAAGGTGCCCGCCGGCGACGGCTGCGTGCCCATCAACGAGCAGTGCGCCGACGGGCAAGACAACGACTGCGACGGTCTCATCGACGAGAACTGCGGCAACATCTCGGGCAACGACACCTGCGCGCGGCCGTTCTACCTGCACCTGCCCGGCGAATACCGGTCAGAGCTCAAGGCCGACACGCAGAGCGCGCTCACCCAGTCGTGCGGCGCCGCGGCGGGCGGCAACCTCGTCTACCACTTCTCGTTGATGGTGCCCGAGCTCGTCTACCTCTCGACGTACGGCTCGGCGGTCGACACCGTGCTCTCGGTGCACGACGGCACGTGCGCGAGCGCCGACACCGCGTGTGAAGACGACGGCTGCGGCACCGGGCAGCAGCACCTCGCGAAGGTCATGCAGCCCGGCCCGCACTACGTCGTCGTGAAGGCGAAGAACGCGGGCGAGACGGGCATCGTGCGGCTCAACTTTCAGAAGAGCACGTGCATCGACGCGAAGCGCATCGACGCGCCGGGCATCGTGACGGGCGATTCGTCGCAGGCGCCCGACAACTTTTTCTCGGCGTGCGGCGCCGAAGGTGGGCTGGGCCGCGGCGGGCGCGACGAGCTGTGGTGGCTCGCGAGCTGCCCCGGCCAGACGTCGCTCACCGCGTCGACGTGCCTCGGCACCGGGTTCGACACGGCCGTCTTCATCAAGCAGGGCAGCTGCCGTGGCCGCGACGTCGCGTGCAACAACGACGCGTGCGGCGTGGCGTCGTCGGCGCAGGTGACGATGAACAAGCCGGGCCTCTGGTTCATCGGCGTCGACGGCGTGGGGCAGGGGGTCGGCGGGCCGTATACGCTCGAGCTCGAGTACTGAGTCGAATGAGCCGGCGCAGGTCGGCTGCGCGGTTCGTGTCGAGCTGGAGTGCCGCGCATCAAGGGCTCGAAGGTCACGTTGGACCTGTCGGCCGAGCTGATCAAGCAGACGAGTCGACCGCGCAGAGCCGTTCGGGGCGATGCGCGTAGGAAGCGAGACATTTCGGTCGAAGAGCTTCGGCGCCTCGAGACCGAGTGATTGCTCGTGCAGCGTTCCTGCTAGACACACCGCCGTGCGTACCGTTCGCGCCACCCGCTATGTGACGCCCCTTCGAGAGGGCGGCTCACTGCCCGCCATCATCGAGGCCGACGACGAGCGCCAGTACGTCATGAAGTTTCGCGGCGCCGGCCAGGGCCCGAAGGCCCTCATCGCCGAGCTCATCGCCAGCTCGCTCGCCCGCCACCTCGGCTTCTCGTCGCCCGAGCCCGTCACCGTCGAGCTCGACGCCTCGCTCGGCCGCAACGAGCGCGACCCCGAAATTCGTGAGCTGCTGCTCGCCTCGGAAGGGCTGAACGCCGGCTTCGACTACCTCGCCGGCGCGCTCAACTTCGACCCCGTCGCCGGTCAGTCGCTCGACCCGCAGCTCGCCAGCGACATCGTCTGGTTCGACGCGTTCATCATGAACGTCGACCGCACCGTGAAGAACCCGAACCTGCTCTGGTGGCGCGGCTCGCTCTGGCTCATCGACCACGGCGCGTCGCTCTACTTTCAGCACGACTGGGCCTCGGCGACCGAGCGCGCCGCGAGCCCGTTCGCTCCCATCAAGGCGCACGTGCTCTTGCCGCGCGCCACCGCCGCCGGCCTCGACGCCGCCCACGCGCGCCTGCTGCCGAAGCTCGACGCCGCGTGCTTTCAGCGCGCGGTCGACGTCGTGCCCGAGGCCTGGGTCGGCGCCGAGCGCAGCCACTACACCGCGTGGCTGCACGCGCGCGTGACGTCGGCCCCTGTCTTCCTCGAGGAGGCGAAGCGTGCCCGCGCGGCTCTTCTATGAGTACGCCGTCATTCGGGTCGTGCCCCGCGTCGACCGCGGCGAGCAGCTCAATGCGGGCGTCGTCATGTACTGCCTCGAGCGCGAGTTCTTGAAGGCCCGCATCGCCCTGAACGCGGGCCGGCTGCGCGCGCTCGACGCGACCGCAGACGTCGCCGTCATTCAGCAGCACCTCGAGGCCGTGCCCCGCGTCTGCGAAGGTGGGCCTGGCGCAGGTCAGCTCGCCGCGCTGTCGATGAAAGAGCGGTGGCACTGGCTGGTGGCTCCGCGCAGCGCGCTCGTGCAGCTGGGGCCCGTGCACGCCGGGCTGTGCCTCGAGCCCGACGCCGAGCTCGACCGCCTGATGCGCGTGCTCGTCGACTGACGCCTGGGCCGAAGGGCGGCCGTGACCGTCGGCTCACACCGACGTGTGGGGGGGCCGACCCGACGCAGCCTTCGGCCAACCCCGCGCGGGGGCTCGGCGTGCGCTGCGGGTACGGGCCCTGCACCCGAGCCGGCCCATGCTCGCCATCAGCGTCGCCTTCGCCCTGCAGCTCACGCCACCGCCGCTGCCGCTCGACGTCGAGTGCGACTCGATGCACGCCGCCAAGATTGCCCAGGAGCTCGCCCGTGACGGCGGCGTGCCCACCTGCACCGGCGCGACGATACCTGCCGGGCACCAGCTGGTCTCTGCCGGGGCGCGCCTGCCGAGCCCGGCCGACGCCGTGTGCGCCGGGCTCACGCCGAATGGCTGCGCGGCACACTTTCGCGACCACCCGGCGCACGGCCTCAAGGCGGGCGCGGGCCCGTATCAGGCGTACCACTTCGGCGAGGCCGAAGACTTGAGGCTCGCCGACGGCACGCGGCCGCTGCTGTATTACAAGCCCGGCACCGGCGCCCACGTCGACGACTGGGTGTTCTTTCTGGGCGGCGGCGCGGGGCTCTGCGCGCAGAAAATCAACCAGCGCGACGCCACCACCGGCCCCGGCTGGAGCTCACTCAGCGACCCCGGCGTCTCGTGCTTTTCGCAGCTGAACTACGCCAACGAGAGCCTCGAGATGACGGTGGGCAAGGGCTTCAACATGCCCCGCCAGCTCGACTTCGACGGTCAGGGCATTCTGGGCCGCCGCACCGACAACCTCTTTCGCGACTACAACGTGGTGGTGCTCGCCCGCACCAACGACTACTTCATCGGTGACCTCACGCGCACCGACCTCGTCGTGGCGACCGAGCGCCGCGGCCCCGTCGAGTTTCGCTACCGCGTCGCGTCGCTCCCGCTTCAGGGCAGCCGCATCGTCGAGGCCGCCCTCACGTTCTTCGAGACGCCGCCGGTGCCGGGCGGCAACGACTTCAACGCCGCGCGCCGGGTGCTCTTCGCCACCAGCTCGAGCGGCACCAACTCGGTGCACCGAATGGACCGCTGGCGTGACGTCGTGCGCCGGCTGACGACACGCGACGCGTACGACAGCGAGCCCGCCTACGTCGCGCTGATGGCGAGCTCGTCGGGCGTCACCCCCGACTCGGTCGGCTTCGAAGACTTCGACGAAGACGCCGCCTGCGGCAGCGTCTTCACCAACACCTGTGGGGCCGGCTTTGAGAGGCCGCCGCGCGGCGTCGTGACGTCGTGGCTCACCGACGACGGTGACCAGCCCATCGGCTTCGACGAGCGCGCGTTCGAGCCCTACGCCGACACCTGGTGGGACGGGGGCGTCGGCGGCTTCGATGGTGGCCGGCCCGACCACGGCGTCGCTCCGGGCGGCGAGGCCCTGCCGATCGCCAGCGTCTCGGCCACGACCGACGGGCTGCTCGACGAGAGCTGCCTCGCCACCGAGTCGCAGCGGTGGCGCTGCCGCAGCACGCTGTACGTGATGTTCAACCACCTGAAGACGCCGCTCTTCATCGCCCACAGCCTGCACGACGAGAGCAACATCAAGGGCGAGCCCAAGGGCGCGTCGACCCGCGACGCCTCGGGCAACCTGCCCCGGTGGCGAAACACACGCTGGGTCGGCACCTCGGAGGAGCCGATGGCGCGGTTCGCCCGCTTCATGTTCAGCAGCTTCGCGAACGACCGCGACGACGGCGCCGGCGCCGGCGCGAGGGGCGACAGCAAAGAGTCGGGGCCCCTCGGCGTGTGGGCGCCGACGTGCTCGGGTCACGAGCCCGAGAAGTCAGACGAGCACTTTCTGCGCGTGCGCATGCGCGGGCTGAACCTGAGTCAGGCCGCCTCACGCTGGTTCGAGGGCGGTGAGGCGGGCCCCGACGTCGTGCTGCTCGACCTCGACGGTGGCCTCACCATCGACGGCACCGATGGCGGGTGCAACGCGCTGTGAGGCGACCGGGCCCTTCAGCACGAGCTCCACCTCGGGCCGTTCTGGTCGCGGCGCGCCTCTCGTCGCCGCGATGACCGCGACCTGGGGCACCTTCGACCCCGAGCGCTGGGGCCACACCGCTGCATGCGACGGACCGGGCGATCAGCGTCGGCGAGCGCCGTCAGAACCGGGTCGCGCGAGACCCGCGGCTGCTCTAACTTCCAGCTCCCGCATGAGTGAGCCCACCCAGCTCGGCCGCTATCAGGTGCTCACCCAGCTGGCAGCGGGCGGCATGGCCGAGCTGTTTCTCGCGTACTTCACGGGGCCGGGCGGCTTTCGAAAGTTCGTGGCGCTCAAGCGCATCTTGCCGGCCTACCGCAGCGACGACGCGTTCATCGCCATGTTCCTCGACGAGGCGCGCATCTCGGCCGCGCTCAGCCACGCGAACATCGCGCAGGTCTTCGAGCTCGGCGAAGCGAACCGCGACTTCTACATCGCGATGGAGTTCGTCGAGGGCCAGGACCTCGGCCGCATCAACCGCGCGGCGAGAAAGGCCGGCGGCGTGCTGCCCGTCGGCTTCGCAGCGGCCGTGATGCGCGACGTCTGCGGCGCGCTGCACTACGCCCACTCGTTCACGAGCCCGTCGGGCCGGCCGCTGCCCGTCGTGCACCGCGACCTGTCGATGCGCAACGTGATGATGACGTACTCGGGCCACCCGAAGGTCATCGACTTCGGCATCGCGAAGGCGAAGGGCAGCCTGTCGAGCACGCAGGGCGGCCAGGTGAAGGGCAGCGCGGGCTACATGTCGCCCGAGCAGATTCGCGACGAAGACCTCGACGGCCAGAGCGACCTGTTCGCCGCCGGCGCGGTGCTGTACGAGCTGCTCACCGGCCGGCGCGTGTTCACGGGGCAAGACCCGACGGCGACGATGTACAAGGTGCTGAACGAGACGCCGCCTCCGCCGCACGCGCTGAACCCCGAGGTGCCGCCGGCGCTGAGCGAGGTGGTGCTGCGCGCGCTCGAAAAAGAGCGTGGGCGCCGGTTCGCGAACGGCCGCGAGATGGCGAAGGCGATCGAAGCAGCCACGCCGTGCTTCGACGAGGTGCAAAGAGCGGTGTGGATGGAGTCGACCTTCGCCGACAGCATCGCCCGCATTCGCGCGATGCTCAGCGTCGCCGAAGAGCACGACGAAGCGCGCATCAGGGCTGCTGCCGCCGCGCTCAAAGAGGGCGCCGACCAGCCTTCGCCCGGCTCGGCGTCGCACGTGAGCCTCTCGGCGCTCTCGGCGCCGACGAAGACGGTGCCGCCGGTCTCGCGCGGCGCGCCCACCCGCGCCTCACAGCAGCTCGCTCCGCCGCGCAGCGCCACCATTCTCATCGTCGACGACTCGCGCGTCGGCCGCATGGCCGTCGAGGGCGTGCTCAAGGCCGAGGGCCACCGCGTCATCGAGGCCGAGTCGGCGAAAGACGCGCTCGAGGTGCTCGAGCAGCTCAAGCCCGACCTCATCGTGCTCGACGTGCGAATGCCGGGCATGGACGGGTTCGAGCTCTGCGCGAAGATTCGCGGCATGGTCGAGCTGCGCCGCATACCCATCATCTTCGTGTCTGCGGCGTGCTCCATCGAAGAGCGCTCGAAGGGGCTGCAGTGTGGCGCCGACGACTTCTTGCGCAAGCCGTTCGAGCCGAACGAGCTCGCCGAGCGCGTGCGGCTGTACCTCGCGCGCGCGCGCAGCCTGCCTCACGGCTGAGACGGCAGCGGCAGGCCCGCATTCTTCAGCGCCCGCAAGAGCTGTGGCCCGTCGATGATGCTCTTCACCAGGTACGCGTCGGCGCCCGCGCTCAGCGCGGCATTTCGCGAGACATCATCTTCCATCGCCGACAGCACGATGATGGGCACCTTCTTGCCCGCGCTCTTCTCGCGCAACATCGGTATCAGCCGCGCCCCGTCGACGCCCGGCATCTGCAGGTCTGAAATCACCGCGTCGGGCTGCGTCTGCTCGTACTGCTGCAGCGCCTCGGCCCCGTCGGCCGCCTCGATGGTGACGACGCCCACCTCGGCCAGCGCCTCGCGCACCACGCCGCGAATCACCCGGCTGTCGTCGACCACCAGCACCTTCAGCTGCGGCCCCACCGGCACGTAGCCCGGCGCGGTCGACGTCGGCGCCTTCGCCCGGGCCGCTGCCACCTGCAGCCGGCGCTGCACCTCGGTGCGCAGCGTCGCGATCAGCGTCTCGGTGCTCACCGGCTTCTGCAGCACCGCCGACGCCCGCGGCGCCAGCGCGCTCACGTCGCCCTTCGCGATGATGACCACCGGCAGCCGCCGCTTGCGCCCGTTCGCCAGCGCATCTTCGAGCTTCGGCGCCGGCACCTGCGCGCCCACGTCGAGCAACAGCAGCTCACAGTCGGGCAGCGCATCGGCCGCGTCGTCGAGCGAGCAGCGCCGCGCCGCGAACCCCGCCTCTTCGAGCAGCCGCACCAAGAGCTTGCCGCTCATGCCCTCGTCGCTGCCGACCACCACGCGCCCCTCGGGCGAGTGCGGCATCGGCGTCGCCGGCGGCGGCGTGAACGCCGGGTTCGGCTGCGTCGTCGCCGTCGCGGGCGAGAGCGCCTCTTCGATGCTCATCAGCACCAGCTCGAGCAGGTCGAACAGCCTCGGCGAGGGCTTCGCGTCACCGTCGAGCGCGAGCACCGCGATGCCCTCGCCGAGCCGGCACAACTTCGACAGGTTCGGCAACCCGGCGAGCGCCGCCGTGCCGGCGACCTTGTGCACGAGCTCGCGCACCTCTTTCAGGGGGGCAGCGGTGTTGCCCTTGCGCGCGGCGTGCAGCGCACCTTGCGTCGCCGCCATGCGCGGCATCGTCTCGTCGCGCAGGGCATCGAGCAGCCGCGCGGTCGGAGCGCTCACGAGCCCGCCTTCTTGAGCACCACTTTCTGAATCGCTTCGAAGTCGAAGCCCTCGAGCCCCTCGCGCGGCGAACGAAACATCGGCTGCTCGAAGAAGCCCACCAGCTCGCGCCCGAGCCGCAGCGCAAAGCCCGACGTCGTCAGCAGCATCATCAGCTCGGGCCGCGTCGACGAGAACGCCACCTCGACCGGCCGGTCTTCGGGAATCTTGCGCATCAGCGCCTTCACCGGCGCCTTCACCTGCAGCCGCATCAGGTCGTTGTACAGCCCGCGCCGCGGGTCGGCGTCGTCGGCCGGGTTGTCGCTCTTCTGCGTGCGCGACGTGTCGCCGCGCTTCGAGCTGCCCGTCTTCGACGTGATGCGACTCGTATTGCCCGTGTCGCCGGTCTTCTCGCGCGAGGTGCTCATCGAGGGGAGCCGTACGGTAGCATGGCGCGCATGCGCCGCCTCTCGCTCGTCGTGTTCACCGCCTGCGCCGGCGTCGCGAACCGTTTCGAGCCTGCGGTGCTAGCCTCGCCCCCACGCGTGGAGGCCGTCTGAGACCCGGTCGGTTCAGCCTTCAGGTCGCATTCGTCGGCTGTCTCGGGCTCACGGCGTGCGGCTCGTGCGCTGATTGGCAAGAGCCGCGCGCCTACGCCTGCCGGCCCGACGCCTCGACCCCCGCCGGCACCGAAGACCCGCAGTGTGGCCCCGGCTGGCGCTGCGGCAGGGAAGAGCGGTGTCACCGTGTCGGTGACCCGAAGCCGTATCTCTGCGCGGCCGACTCCGACTGCGAGGCCGGGTGGCGCTGCGGCCCCGAAGGGCTGTGCCTCGACACTGCCGCCGAGGCCGTGCGCCCGAACCAACACGCCGGCCTCTTGCGCGCGCGCCCCGTCTCGCCGCTGTTCGGCGAAGGTGCGCCGGCCGCCGTCGCCTCGTCGTCGTACCTCGAGGCCTCGGCGTGTGGCCCGCCCGCCGCCGCGCACGCCATCGCGTTCACGCGCCCCGAGGGCACCACGCGCTCGGTCACGTACCCCGACGGCCTCGTCACCGACTGCGACGCCGGCACGCGCCTCTTTTCGGCCGCCGGCACCTCGGCGCCGCTCACCCGCCCCGTGCTCGCCATGGCCGACACCGCCTCGGCCACCTTCGTGCTCGCGACCGACGGGCAGCTGTGCCGCTTCGCGCTCGGGCCTGGTGCCGCGCTCGGCGGCTGCGACGGCATCAGGCTCGACTTCGCCGCCACGCAGCTGCGCACCGGCCGCTCGGCCACGCTGCCCGTCGTCGCGCACTCCCACTCGCGCTACGTGCTGCTCGGCGCCGGCGGGCAGGTGGGCCTCGCGCGCCGCGTGAAGCCGCCCGTGCTGGGCGCCGAGCAGACGCTGCTCGACGTGCTGCCCTACACGCTCGATGACGCCGGCGTCGGCCTGCTCGCCGTCACGCCCGCCGGCGTGTTTTCGGCCGAGGTGCCCGAAGGCGGCGCACCTGCCGACGAGGCGTGGGCGGTCGCTCCGGTTCCCGGCGTGCCCTGCCCGGGCGACCCGCCGCCGCCCGCCGCCATCGGCGAGCTGCGCAGCCTGCGCTGGGTCAACGGCGCGCACGTGCTCGCCGGCGTCGCGCGCACCGACGCCGGCGTCGAGAACCTCGTCGTGTTCGGCGGCACGGGCTCGGTGCCGACCGTGCGCTGCGGCGCGAGCATCATCGAGGGCGCGCCGCTCGGCGAGCCGCTGACCTGCGCTGCGTGCCCCGACGGCGCGCTCGAGGCCTTCACGGCCTCGCCCGCGGGTGACGGCCGCTTCGCGCTCGAGGCGCGGTGCCGCGAGAGCTCGGGCCGCCTGTCGGTGTGGCCTTCGCTGCTCGACGCGACGGGCTGTACCACCGCGGCGTCTTCGCTCGAGGTCGTTCGGTCGGCGGTCACCGCGACTGCCGGAGCGAGCAGCGCCGCGTCAGCCGGCTACACCGGCGAGCTGTGGCTGAAGGGCGGCGCCGGCTTCTCGCGCTCGGCGCGCTTTCTCGACCGGGTGCCGTCGCTCGTGCTGGGCGGGCCCGACGACCTCGTCGTCGGTGCGCCCGCCGTCGTCGCGTTGCTGCCCGGCGGGCCGGCCGAGCTCGAAGCGAGCCAGCTCTTCGAGCTGAGACCCGGCCAGGGGTTCGTCGCGGCCACGACGGGCCTCGACCTGCTCGCGGGCGTCGCGGGCGGCGGGCGCTGGGCCGTTCGCGACGGGGTCGACGGGGGCACACCGGCGCCTCCCACCGTGGTCGAGCTCGAGCCCTCGGGCGAGCGGCGCCTGCTCGCGGCGTTCACCACCAGCGAGGCGTTCAAGCCGCCGTACCACGCCGCCGCGCTCACCGACGCGCGCGGCACGGTGCTGGTCGTGACCGCGTTCGACGCGCTGCTCGCGGCCGAGCTCGACCCGTCGCGCGACGTCACGCTCGCGAGCGCACCCGTGCTCAACGTGAAGCTCGTGCCGCTCAACCGCAGCGAAATCACCTCGCTCGTGCTGCTGCCGCGCGCTCTCGACCGCTACGCCGAGGGCTGGCTGCTCAGCGCCGGCCGGCTGCATCAGTTTCGCGCCGACAACCCCACGGTGTGGAGGAGCACCGAGCTCGAGCTGCCCGCCGGCGAGCCCGTCGCGCTCTTCGCCGACGCCGCCCGCGCGCGCGTGGGCTACCGCGATGGGCGGGTGTTCGCGCTGCCCGGCCGTGTGCCGGTCGCTCCGCGGCTGCCCGACGTCGAAGGCCCAGCGCTCGACTTCGCCGACGTCTGCGGCCAGGTGCTCGCGCTCTCGGGCAAGACCGCCTTTCGCCTCGCGACGGCGCCGGGCGCGACCGAAGGTGTGTGGCAGCCGGTCGCGCTGCCCGACGGGGTGGGCAAGCCGGCGAAGCTGCACCCGACACCCGACGGCGCGTTCGTCTTCTTCACCGATGGGCGTGTGGTGCGCCTCGAAGGGCTGGTGTGCCTGTGAGCGCCGCCGTGCTGCTGCTGATGCTCGCGCAGGTGCCGTACCGCCTCGCCGACGTCAACCCGATGCCGCTCGCGCCGCAGAACTCGAACCCGCTCGAGTTCACCGACACGGGCGGCGGCATCGCGTTCTTCTTCGCCGAGACCGGCGCGGCCGGCACCGAGCTGTGGCGCACCGACGGCACCGACGCGGGCACCTGGCTGACCCGGGACCTGACGCCCGGCTACTCGGACTCCGAGACGCTGCCGCTGGGGGTGCTCGACGCAGGCCTCGTCGTGATGCTCGAAGACGACCGGCTCTTCATCAGCGACGGCACCACGCCGGGCACGCGGCGCGTCTGCTGCCACACGCTGCAGGTCGCGCGCTTCGCGATGCTGCCGCCGGGGCGCGTGGTGTTCGGCGGGTTCATCGGCACGACGGCGACGCTGCGCCTCTACCTGCACGACGGCTCGCCCGAGGGCGCGACCGAAATCGCGAACGTCGCCCCCAGCGAGTTCGTCGGCCTCGTCGGCTCGCGCCTGCTGTTCTTCGGCCGCGTCGACAACCTCGGCCCGTTCAGCTTGTGGGCGACCGACGGCACGACCGCCGGCACGGTCGCGCTCGTGCTGGCGAACTCCGGCAACTACTCGGCGCCGACGATGTTCGGAGGTCAGCTGTACCTCTGGGCCCAGGTGGCGGGCACGCCGCAGCTGGTGCGCACCGACGGCACGGTCGCGGGCACGCAGGTGCTCGGGCCGTTCAACGGTGGCAACGTCTCGTCGAGCCTCGTGGCGGGCGCGACGCGGCTCTATTGCTCGGCGTCGGCGGGCGTGGGCGTCGAGCTGTACGGCTCGCCCGGCGCCGGCGGCGACTTCGCGCTGGTGACCGACCTGAGGTCGGGGCCGGGCAGCTCGACGCCGAGTGGGCTCAAGGCGTTCAACGGCGGGGTGCTCTTCAAGGCGAGCGCGACGACGGCCGAGGGCACCGAGCCGTTCTTCGTCGACGATGCGACGCAGACGGTGAGGTCGCTCGGTGACTTGAACCCCGGCACGACCGGCTGCTTTCCCGACTTCTACCCGAACGGCAGTCGTGCGCTGCTCACCTGCACGACGGGCGCGCAGGTGCTGTGGGTCACCGACGGCACCGACGCAGGCACCGTCGCGCTCGCGCCGCCCACGAGCCAGCCGACGGCGAGCGAGGTGGCGAGGTTCGGCAGCGGGTGGCTTTTCCGGAGGCGCTCGGCCATCGGCGAGGCCAACGACCCCTGGTTCACCGACGGCACGTCGACCGGCACGCGGCGCGTCGCGCAGATTTCGCAGCGGGGCACGCAGTCATCGATTCCCGTCGACTTCATCGCCCCGCTGGGGCTGCGCGTGCCGTTCATGGCCGACGACGGCGTCACCGGCTGGGAGCCGCAGCTCATCGACGTGCTCGACGGCGGCATCAAGCGGCAGGGTGACCTCTGGCCGGGGTTGGGCGACGGCGCGTTCGTGATGTTGGGCACGGCGAACGGCCGCGCGTTTCTCGCCGGCGCCTCACCCACGTACGGCATGGAGCTCTACGCGACGAGCGGTCAGCCCGGTGACCTCGACGTGCCCGTGCGCGACATCTTCCCGGGCACCGGTGACAGCCGCCCGGGCCGCAACGCCTCGGGCCGCTACCGGGCGAGCGTGGTCGGCGAACGAATCTACTTCCCCGCCACGACGCCCAACGAGGGCATCGAGCTCTGGGTGAGTGACGGCACCGCGGCGGGCACGCGCCTCGTGGCCGACCTCGACCCGCTGGGCGACGGCGACCCGCGGCTCATGACGGGGCTGCCCGACGGCGGGTTCCTGTTCGCGGCGTGGCCGGGCCAGGCCTCGTCGCCGCGGCTCTATCGGCTCGAGGGCGACGGCGGCCTCACGCTGCTCGGCCCGTCGTTCTCGACCGAGGCTGCGGTCTTTCGTGGCGGGCTGCTCATCGACCACTACACGCCCCAGACCGGCTGGGAGCTGTGGGTGACCGACGGCACGCCGGCGGGCACGAAGCCGTACGCCGAGGTGGTGCCGGGCTCCGAGGGGGGCGACCCGCTCTTCTTGACGGCGCTGGGCGACCGCGTGTTCTTCATCGCGTTCGACACGAACGACGTGGTCGGCCTCTACAGCACGGCCGACACCGACAGCGGCGTGCAGCTGATCGGCAACCTGGGCCCGCTCAACCAGTGGTCGTCGACGGCGCTCTACGCCGGGGCGACGGGCGTGTACTTCTCGCACACCACGCTCGATGCGGGCCGCGAGGTCTGGTTCAGCAACGGTGACGGCATGGCGCTGCTGAAAGACGTGATGCCGGGCGAAGACTCGAGCGGCGCAGCCGGGTTCGTTCGAGCGGGCAACAAGATGTTCTTCGCTGCGGCCGACCCGCTGCACGGGCGCGAGCTGTGGGTGAGCGACGGCACGAGCGAGGGCACGCGCATGGTCGCCGACGTGCTGCCGGGGCCGGCGTCGTCTGACCCCGAGTACCTGTTCCCCGCGCTCGGGTGGCTGTTCTTCAGCGCACAAGACGAGTACGGCGACCTCGAGCCGTACGCGTTGCCGCTGGCCAGCGAGCCTCCGAGCATCGTGCCCGAGCTCACCGGGCAGACGGGCGGCGACGGCGGGTGGTTCGTGAGCGACGTGGGCGTGACGTTCACGGTGACCGACCCGGTGGTGCCGATTCTCACCAGCGTCGAGTGCGGCACGTCGCGCATCGACATCGACGGCGGGTTCATCGGCAGCACGGTGGTGACGCAAGACGGCCCCGACACGCAGCTGTCGTGCACGGCGACGAGCTCGGGCGGCACGCGCACGGTGACGGTGAGCGTGCGGCGCGACGCGACGGCGCCGCGGGTGATGTGCCCGGCGCTGGTGGTGGCGAACGCGAGCTCGGTGATGGGCGCGACGGTGACGTTCGAGACGCCGGTCGCCGTCGATCAGATCGACCCCGCGCCGCAGGTGACGGTGAGCCGGCCCTCGGGCACGAGCTTCTCGCTCGGGCGCACCGTGGTGACGGCGACCGCGACCGACCTGGCCGGCCACACCAGCGAGTGCTCGTTCATCGTCGAGGTTCGAGATGGCGTCGACCCGGTCGTGACGTGCCCCGCGATGGAGTCGACGGCGCAGCCCGGCACGCCGTTCGACTTCACGGCGACGGCGAGCGACAACATCGACCCGTCGCCCGTGCTGACCTACAGCGCGCCGCCGGGCACCATCTTCCCCGCGGGGCGCAGCGCGGTCACGGTGACGGCGGTCGACGCGGCCGGCAACCTGGGCGCGTGTCTGTTCTTCGTGAACGTCGACGCGGCCGCCGACGGCGGTGGTGGCGGCGGCGGCGTGAACGGCGCGTGCGGGTGCAGCGCGTCGGGCGGGCTCATGCTGTTCGCGCTGCTGGCGCTCGTGCGAAGGAGACGGCGATGAGCGCGCTGCTCGTCTTGCTGCTTGCGGCGAGCCCGGCGCCGGCCGAGAAGCCGAAGCTCATCGTGCTGCCGCTGTCGGTGGCGGGCGGGGTCGAGGCGGGCATCGGGCTCGCGCTGACCGAGGCGGTGGCGACCGAGGTGGCGGCGCACGGCTTCTTTCAGGTCATCTCGAGCAAAGACGTGCAGACGCTGCTGAACGTCGAGCGCGAGCGCGAGCTGATGGGCTGCGCCGACGAGTCGGTGAGCTGCGTGAGCGAGCTGGCCGGCGCGCTCGGTGCGCGCTTCGTGCTCTCGGGCTCGGTGGCGCGGCTGGGCGATGCGTACCAGCTGAACCTGCAGACGCTCGACTCGCTGAAGGCGCAGCCGCTGGGGCGCTCGACGTTGATTGGCCGAGACCTCGGGGTCTTGCGTGAGCAGCTGAGGTACGTGGTCGCCGAGGCGACGGCGACGCCGCTGCCGGCGCCTCCTTCGCGGGTGCTGCAGTTTTCGCTCATCGGGGTGGGGGCGGCGGTGGTGGTGGGCGGCGCGCTGGCGGGGCTGCTCGCCCTCTCGCAAGAGCTGGCGCTGCAGCGCGAGCTGCAGGCGGGCGACGCGAACCCGGCGGTGCTGCGCGCGCGCGGCGACTACCAGGCCGAGGTCGAGAGCTTCATTCGGCCGGTGAAGACGGTGTCGCTGGTGGCGATGGTGGTGGGGGCGGCGCTGATCATCACGGGCATCGTGAAGATGCCAGCCGAGAGCCAGGCGACGGGGCCGCAGATTTCGTTCGTGCCGTCGGCGGCGGGTGGGGCGCTGGTCGGCCGGTTCTGAAGCTCAGCGGTGCAGCAGCCGAGTCGCGCCGTAGACCCAGAGCGTGGCGGCGGCGAAGAACAGCAGCGGCGCGAGCACGAGGCTCGCGATGACGAGCGGGCGGCCGCGCCAGGCCGAGGTGCCCTGCTTGATGCGGCGCCACTCGACGACGGCGAGGGTGAAGCCGGCGGCGGCGACGGGGCCGGGCACGACGACGAGGAGCAGGAAGTACAGGGTCCCCGTGCCGAGCTTCAGCGCGAAGAGCGCGGCGGCGGCATAGCCGCTGAAGGTGACGATGAGCGACGCCTTCGCGAGCATCGCCGCGGGCAGGTTCAGGCGCGGCGCGCAGCTCGAGCAGTAGACCTCTTCGCGAACGAGCTCGATGCAGTCGCCGCACAAGAACCTGCCGCAGCGCTGGCAGACGTCGACGGCTGCGACCTCGGCGTGCGAACCGCAGCGAGCGCCGGGCGCGACGCTCACGCCGGGGCCAGCTGCTTCTTGCGCTGGCGCAGCTCCCACAGAACGCCGAGCACGAGGAAGCCGACGGCGCCGAGGGCCGAGCCCGCGGCCTGCCACTGAATCATGGCGGTGGCGACGCTGTGCGAGAGCTCACCGCAGTTGCACAGCGCGGCGCCTGCGCGGGGCGTGTGGTCCCACGCGATGGCGGCGGGCGCGATGAAGTCGACCACCACCGTGCCGAGCACTGCCCCAATCAAGGTGAACAGCACCACGGTTTTCACGCTGGCCATGCTGCGGTACATAACCCAGGTGCTGCTCGCCATCGTTGGGCAATGTTTCATTCTGCTGTCGGTGACGTGCTTCGTGCTGACGCTGCGTCACGCGTTTCAGCGCAGCCTCGGCACGGGCTTCATGGTGCTCTGCATTCCCCTGTTCGCGCTCTATTACGGGTTCGCGCAGTTCGAGCACCGGCAGAAGGGGCTCATCGTGGCGGGCACGTGGGGAGCGCTGGGGGTGGGCGTCGTGCTGCGCACGCTTGGAACGCTGCATTACGCCGGCAGCTGATCGCCTTGGCGGCTGGCACATCGCCGCTCCAAGTGGGTGGATCACCCCGCACGATGTAGGCCCCGGTGGTTTCGTCGAGCCCGAGGCGTTTCGAGGGGTTGGCCCGAAATTCTCAGGGGCCTGTGAAGTGCACAAGGTGGGGGCATGGTTCGTTCAGCCCTCGTTCTGATGTCTTTGATGGTGGCGGCCCCGGCGTGGGCGGTGGGTGAGCGGGTGGCGCTGCCGAAGGGGCTGACGTTCAGCGAGCAGCTGAAAGAGACGCTGTGCATCTCGATGGAGTGCGGCTCGGGCGTCGACGCGACGGTGACGGCGAAGGTGATCAAGGGCAACAAGGCCGAGATCAAGGTGCTCTCTCCTGCGGGTGTGGTGAAGGCGACGGTGACGGCTCCGCTCGACGAAGAAGGCCGGCTGTCGTCGATGGACCTGGTCGCAGCGACCAGCGGCATCATTCAGGGCATCGAGGGCACCGCGAAGGCCGCTGAAGCTCCGGCGCCGGCTCCCGCCGCGAAGGTCGCGAAGGGCTCGAAGGCGTCGAAGAAGTCGCTGGCCTCGAAGCTGAAGTCGAAGAAGGCGATGAAGTTCGCCGCGAAGGCGCGCGGCAATCACCCGCGCGGCTGAAACCGAACGCGCCGTCGCGTGTTCGTGGCAGCGTGAGAACCTCCTCGCTGCTGCTCTTCGCCGCCGTTGCCTGCAACGCACCGCCTCCGGTCGAGCCGCCAGGCCCCGAGCCGGTCACCTCGTACTACCGCGACATACAGCCGCTGCTCGAAGCGTCGTGCACGAGCTGCCACCGCGCCGGAGGCATCGCGCCGCTGGCGTTCGACTCGGCCGAGCAGGCGCAGCTCTACGCGCCGACGATTGCAGCAGCGGTCGAGAGCAAGCGCATGCCGCCGTTCTACGCGAGCGCCGACTGCAACACGTACCAGCACGACCCGCGGCTGAAGGCGGCCGACGTGACGCTGTTGCGCGCGTGGGTCGACGAGGGCGCGCCGCTCGGTGACCCGGCCGACTCGAAGCACGCCGACGTGCCGCAGCTGCCCGTGGTGCGGCACGACGTGACGATGAGCATCGGTGCGCCCTTCGACGTGACGACGATGGACGGCTCGCTCGACAACTACCGCTGCTTCGCGATGGACCCGATGGCGACGACCGACCTCATGGTGCCGGGCTACGAGGTGCTGCCGGGCAACGTGGCGCTGGTGCACCACGTGCTGGCGTACGTGGTGGCTCCGGCGCAGGTGGCCGAGCTCGAGCAGCTCGACGCGGCCGACCCGGGGCCGGGCTACGCGTGCAAGCAGGGCGGGGTGGGCATCAACGGCGCGGTGCAGAACCAGATTGCGGGCTGGGTGCCGGGCGCGACGCCGACGCGTCTGCCCGAGGGCACGGCGCTGAAGCTGCCGGCGGGCAGCCGCATCGTGATTCAGCTGCACTACAACCTGAACGCGCTGACGCGCGCAGGCGTGTCACCGATGGACGAGACGAAGCTCGCGCTCGAGCTGGCGCCGGCGGGCACGCTGACGACGGCGCGAATTCTGCCGATGCTGAAATACAACCTGATGATTCCCGCGCACGAAGCCGAGTCGGTGCAGACGAACGAGCTGCCGGCGGGCGTGCTGTACCCGAACGCGAAGGTGTTCGCGCTGATGGGGCACATGCACCAGCTCGGCACGCGCGTGAAGCTCGAGCGGGTGGCGGCCGACGGCACGCGCACGTGCATGCTCGACGTGCAGGGGTGGGACTTCAACTGGCAGCGCACGTACGAGCTGGTCGCGCCGATTCAGCTCGCGCGCACCGACAAGCTCGCCATCACCTGCGTCTACGACAACTCGATGCAGAACCAGCCCGTGGTGAACGGCGTGAAGCAGATGCCGCGCGACGTCACGTGGGGCGAGAGCAGCTTCGATGAGATGTGCATGACGTACATGACGTTCACGCAGTGAACGGAAAGCCCAGCCCCAGGCCAAGGCCATACCCCCCAGTCGGTGTCGATCGCACTGACACGGGTCATCGGCACGGAGCTGAGCTGTCGGGCGGCGCGTTGCCGTCGCTCTTCGCCATCGGGCCGGTGAACCCCGGCGTCTCGATGACGTGCAGCTACGACACGCTGGGAGGCCAGCCGCGCCTGACGGCGCCCTTCGGGGTGCGCAGGGGCCGCGCGCGACCGACTGCCCACGCGCGACGACCGGCTCATTCGCCGCTCGAAGCCACCACACCGCGACCCAGGCCCCCTCAGGCGCTGAATCAGCCCAGCACCCCGAGACGGCCCCGACTGCGGGCGAGGCCCCATCAACCCGCCCCTTCCCATTCCCCATCCCGAAAAGCCGGGAATGGGAAGGGTAAGGGGCATGGGCTGGAACTTCAGGGCTGGGCCTCGAGCGCA